>CAZOQH010000206.1:0-1501 GCA_964581855.1 uncultured Flavobacterium sp. | reverse complement strand
GACGAAGACATCAAATGGCTTTGCCAAAAAATAGTAAACCTCCGTATTTTTCCGGATGAAAATGGAGTGATGAATAAATCGGTTTTAGATTGCAAAGGCGATATTTTGGTAGTGAGTCAGTTTACTTTACACGCATCGACCAAAAAAGGCAATCGTCCGTCTTATATCAAAGCCTCAAAACCGGATTTTGCCATTCCGATGTACGAAAAGTTCGTAAAACAATTAGAAACAGATTTAGGAAAGCCTGTTCAGACCGGAGAATTCGGAGCCGATATGAAAGTTGCTCTGATAAATGATGGCCCCGTTACCATTATGATAGATTCTAAAAATAAGGAATAATAGTTTTTGTATATTAGCTAAACTAATTCTCTTCTTCAGAGCAATCGAAGGAAATTATGTTTAAAGCACTGATAGACATATTATATCCTAAAACCTGTTTGGGTTGTGATAGGATGTTCCAAACCGGAGAAGAGGTTTTGTGTACGAAATGCAGACATGATTTACCTTTAACCAACCATCACCTAATGGTAGAGAATGATTCTTTTAAGCGATTAGCAGGAAGATTCCCGTTAGAGAAAGTAATGAGTATGCTCGTTTTTGAAAAACAAGGGATTGTGCAGCAAATCATTCACAAACTTAAGTATAAAGGACATGAGGAAATAGGAACCTTACTTGGGTATTGGTACGGAGAAATCATCAAAGATAAATTTAAGGATGTTGACGAAATCATTCCGGTTCCTCTACATAAAAAACGGTTCAAAGAAAGAGGTTATAACCAAATTACTACCTTTTGTAACGCACTTTCTGAGAGTTTAAAAATTCCTGTAAACAACAAGATTTTAGTACGAAGTTTATATTCAAAAACTCAAACCAAAAAAACGTTTTTCTTACGAACCGATATTAAAAAAGAAATTTTCAACGTCAATTTTTCTGAAGAAGATTCCGGTAAACATTTTTTGCTTGTAGATGATGTACTAACTTCTGGAACGACCTTAGAACAATGTTCTAAAGCTTTATTAAAAATTCCAAACACTAAAATAAGCATTGTTACTATGGCTTTGACCTCTTAACCTTTATTGGCCAACTGTCCGCAAGCTGCATCAATATCTTTTCCTCTACTTCTACGAACTTTCACCACAATATTAGCTCTTTCTAATGCTTGGATATAGTTCTCAATAGCAGCGTTTGAAGCTTGTTGAAACTTTCCGTCATCTATCGGATTGTATTCGATAAGATTTACTTTACAAGGCACGTATTTACAGAATTTCACCAAGGCTTCAATTGATTTTTGGTCATCATTTATACCTTTCCAAACCACGTATTCATAAGTAATTTTACTCTTGGTTTTGGAGTACCAATACTGCAAAGCTTCGCGAAGTTCGGTAAGCGGAAAGTTTTTGGTAAAAGGCATAATTTGGTTTCGAATTTCTTCGATTGCCGAATGAAGCGAAACAGCCAATTTGAATTTTACTCCATCATCAGCCATTTTTTTAATCATTTT
>CAZOQH010000205.1:0-1548 GCA_964581855.1 uncultured Flavobacterium sp. | reverse complement strand
GCTTTTTACGGGGTTGCAAATGTATAACTTTTTTATTTTACATCAAATATTTTTTATATTAATTTCTAAAAATCAATTTTTTAGCTAGGTTTATGATACATAGAAGGTCGTTGTTTTTACCAAAGAAATAAAGGTTTTACTATTTCTACACCTATCGTTATATAAAACAAAAGAAAGTTAGTTTGGATTTATTCTAAATTTTTTCTTTTACTACATCCAAATCCAATCCTCCGTAATTTCCGGAGCTCATCAAAAGAAGAACTGCATGCTTAAGGTGTAGTTGATATAGATAATCTTCGAATTCCTTTGGGTTGGTATAAACAATCAAATCTTTTCGGTTAAACGATTTTGCGATTTGTTCTGCTGTAACCTCGTCAAGACGTTTGATTTGTACAGCTTCGGGAGAATAAAACACCACCGCAACATCAGCACTATCCAAAGCTGATTCGTATTCTTTTAAAAAACTCGCATTGAGACTACTATAAGTATGCAGTTCTAAGCAAGCGATCAGCTTTCGGTCTGGATATTGCTCTTTTACTGCATCGGTAGTAGCTTTTACTTTGCTTGGAGAATGAGCAAAATCTTTATAGATTACTCGGTCTGAATTTTCAGAAATCTTTTCTAATCTTTTGGAAGCTCCTTTGAACGAAGCGATTGCTTCGTAAAAATCATCTTCATCTACGCCCATATTTTGACAAATCCACTTTGCTCCCATCAAGTTATTGAGATTGTGCTTTCCAAAAATTTCAATAGGCATATCTCCTTCAGGGGTTACTAAATAAGTCGTACCATTCTGAACTGAATATTCGGGAGTATGATAAGGCATTTTCCGAATAGGGTTAGTGGTATTTTCAACCAAAGTATTCAAATCATGGTCTTCTTGGTTATATACCAGAATACCTCCGTTAGTAATTTGAGAAATAAAAATTTCGAATTGCTCTAAATAATTTTCATACGTAGGAAAAACATTAATATGATCCCAAGCAATTCCTGAGATTAACGCAATATTAGGTTTGTACAAGTGAAATTTTGGTCGTCTGTCAATCGGAGAGGATAAGTATTCGTCGCCTTCTAAAACGATAAAATCATTTTCTTGCGTAAGATGAACCATCGTATCGAAACCTTCTAACTGGGCTCCCACCATATAATCCACTTCAATATTATGGTATTTCATCACGTGCAATATCATCGAAGTAATGGTTGTTTTTCCGTGCGAACCTCCAATCACTACTCGGGTTTTATTTTTAGACTGTTCGTACAAAAATTCGGGATACGAATAAATAGCAAGCCCGAGCTCCTTTGCTCTTAGGAGTTCCGGATTATCTTCTTTGGCATGCATTCCTAAAATAATCGCATCAATATCTGAAGTTATTTTGTCAGAAAACCAGCCTAGTGTTTCGGGAAGTATTCCTGCTTTTGCAAGTCTTGATTTAGAAGGTTCAAAAATAGCGTCATCACTGCCTGTAACTTTATATCCTTTGTGGTGCATTGCCAAAGCAAGGTTGTGCATAGCGCTACCTCCGATGGCTATAAAATGTATTTTCATAA
>CAZOQH010000204.1:0-1575 GCA_964581855.1 uncultured Flavobacterium sp. | reverse complement strand
GGTCTTTTTTCTCTTTCATTTCAACCTCCGAAGCAGCTCCTACATAAAGTACAGCCACACCTCCGGCTAATTTAGCCAAACGCTCTTGCAACTTCTCACGATCGTAATCAGAAGTTGTAGTTTCCATTTGAGCTTTGATTTGGTTTACTCTGTTTTTTATCATTTCTGCATCTCCTGCTCCGTTCACGATAGTTGTATTATCTTTATCTATCGAAACTTTTTCGGCAGTACCCAAATAATCAAGCGTTGCATTTTCTAGGGTATGTCCGCTTTCTTCCGAGATAACGGTTCCTCCTGTCAGGATGGCAATATCTTCTAGCATTGCTTTACGTCTGTCTCCAAATCCTGGAGCTTTAACGGCTGCAATCTTAAGTGCACCTCTTAGCTTGTTTACTACCAGAGTAGAAAGTGCTTCTCCATCCACATCTTCTGCAATAATAAGTAGTGGTTTTCCTGATTGAGCAACCGGCTCTAATACAGGCAATAATTCTTTAAGAGAAGAGATTTTTTTGTCGTACAATAAAATATACGGATTCTCCAACTCTGTTTCCATTTTTTCAGGATTAGTTACAAAGTAAGGCGATAGATATCCTCTGTCGAATTGCATTCCTTCAACCACATCTACGTAAGTGTCTGTACCTTTTGCTTCTTCGACCGTGATTACTCCTTCTTTTCCAACTTTTCCGAATGCCTCGGCAATAAGTTCACCGATTACTTCGTCATTATTAGCTGAAATTGAAGCTACTTGTTTGATTTTTTCGGTAGTTGAACCTACTTCTTGCGATTGTTTTTGAAGATCTGCAACGATAGCCTCTACCGCTTTATCGATTCCACGTTTCAAATCCATTGGGTTAGCACCAGCAGCAACGTTTTTAAGTCCTTCTTTTACGATGGCTTGAGCAAGTACTGTTGCAGTTGTTGTTCCGTCACCTGCTAAATCGTTAGTTTTTGAAGCTACTTCTTTCACCATCTGAGCTCCCATATTCTCTAGAGTGTCTGCTAGCTCGATTTCTTTTGCCACAGAAACTCCGTCTTTAGTAACAGTTGGTCCACCGAAAGACTTCCCGATTATTACGTTACGACCTTTTGGTCCTAGGGTTACTTTTACTGCATTTGCCAATGCATCAACTCCACGTTTTAATCCGTCACGAGCTTCGATATCAAATTTTATTTCTTTTGCCATAGTTCTTTTGCTTTAAAGTTAAAATTGTTTTTGAGTTTTAAAAATCTTGTTGAGCTGTTACTCTGCTTTAATTAGCAATTTAACAACTGAATGATTTAACGGTTAAACAATTGCGAGAATATCGTCTTCTCTCATAATCAGGTAATCTTTACCTTCAAATTTTAATTCTGTCCCGGCATATTTTCCGTACAACACTACATCACCTTCTTTAACAGTCATAGGCTGATCTTTTTTACCATTTCCGACAGCTACAACTGTTCCTTTTTGAGGTTTTTCTTTTGCAGTGTCAGGTATAATAATTCCTGATGCCGTTTGTGTTTCTGCAGCCATAGGTTCTACCAGAACTCTATCTGCCAAAGGTTTAATTTTTAATGCCATAGTTTAAAAAATTT
>CAZOQH010000203.1:0-1580 GCA_964581855.1 uncultured Flavobacterium sp. | reverse complement strand
ACCATCTATTTGGCCGACAGCAAAAATGCACCTTACGGATATAAATCTAAAGACGAAATCATTGCACTTTCCGAAAAAAATACCGAGTTTTTATTAAACCAAAATGCCAAACTAATTGTAGTGGCCTGCAATACGGCTACAACCAATGCCATCAAAGAATTAAGAGCAAAATACAAGGTTCCTTTTGTAGGAATTGAACCCGCAATTAAACCTGCTGCCCTGAATTCTAAAACGCATAAAGTTGGGGTTTTAGCCACGCAAGGAACCATAAACAGTGAACTCTTTCACAATACAATGGCTAGTTTTTCGGACGTACAATTCGTGGAACAAATCGGACATAACTTGGTTCAACTCATCGAGTCCGGGCAAATGAATTCGGACAAGATGAGCGAATTATTACAGCAATACCTCCAACCGATGATAGCCCAAGATATTGATTATTTGGTATTAGGCTGCACACACTATCCTTATCTGATTCCGCAAATCGAAAAAATTCTTCCCAAACACATTCAGATTATAGATTCCGGAAAGGCTGTAGCCAAACAAGTGAAAAACATTCTGGAACAAAACAATTTGAACTCCCATCCTACTCACAAAGGAAAAGCAATTTTTTATACCAATGCTGATAAAACCGTTTTGCAAGAATTAGTAGGAAAAGATTATCCGATTATCGAAAAATATTTTTAGTATTTTTAAAGCAAAATCCTAATCCGACCATGCAATTATCTCCCGAACAACAAACAACTCTTTTGAAGATTTTAAAAGCTCGTTTTGAGAAAAATATCCATCGGCATCCGCATTTGGACTGGAACAAAATTCAATCAAAATTAGAGTCTAATCCTGAAAAATTAAGTGTTCTGTTTAGAATGGAAGAAACAGAAGGTGAACCAGATGTAATTGGCTATGAAACAGAAACCGATACTTACGTTTTTTGTGATTGTTCTGCAGAAAGCCCTAAAGGAAGGCGAAGTCTGTGTTATGATAGAGCAGCATTAAATTCTCGAAAAGAACACAAACCCCAAAATAACGCATTGGACATGGCCAACGAAATAGGAATCGAGATACTTGACGAAACACAATATAGAGCTTTGCAACAATTAGGAAATTTCGATACTAAAACTTCGAGTTGGATAAAAACACCTGATGCTATCCGAAAGTTAGGCGGAGCTTTGTTTTGTGATTACCGCTACCAAACGGTCTTTACTTATCATAACGGAGCGGAATCTTATTATGCAGCAAGGGGTTTCAGAGGATTACTAAAAATCTAATATTATGATAGAAATTGAAAGAAAGTTTCTGGTCAAATCAGATGCTTATAAAGAGTTGGCTTCTAAAAAATATCGAATTGTTCAAGGATTTTTGAACTCTGATCCAGAAAGAGTGGTTCGAGTTCGCATCACAGAAAACAAAGGTTTTTTGACCGTAAAAGGTAAAAGTGATATTTCGGGTTTGACCCGATTTGAATGGGAAACAGAAATTCCGCTAACAGATGCAGAAAATCTACTCAAAATCTGTGAGGACGGAATTATAGACAAAATCCGATACGAAGTAATTGTCGAAGGGAAAACCTTTGAGGTGGA
>CAZOQH010000202.1:0-1601 GCA_964581855.1 uncultured Flavobacterium sp. | reverse complement strand
GAGTTTTGAAAAACGCTTTTCACACTATTATGATTATACGGGAACAGAACAATTGGTAGGTTCGCAACTTACTCAAGCTCTTGATCAAATCTACGAACGTATTACCCAAGATGTTTTTAACGCCTCTTTGGCTAATTGGTAAAACCCAAAACGGAACTAAAAGAACGACAAAAATCATCACTTTTGTCTATCTTTGAGTCTTAAATCAGAAAAATTTAAAACAAACTTTGACAACAACCGAATTTACATACTTGCTCACAAATCCTGATGCTGTTACCGAACAGCAAACACTGGAGTTGGAACGCATTTTAGTAGAATTCCCGTATTTTCAGAGTGCGGCAGCAGTTCGGTTAAAAGGATTGTACAATCAAAATAGTTTCAGGTATAATTTAGAGCTAAAGAAACTCGCTTCACAAACTACCGATAGAACAGTGTTGTTCGATTTTATTACTTCGGAGAGTTTTGGTACAAAAAACAAAGATCTTCACGAAATTGAAGTTATAGATACCGAAATTGTACCTGCACAATGGATTTCGACCGAAGAAAAATTGCAACAATCAATTCTTACTTCAATAAAATCTTCTCAAGCTAATACAGAAGATGTAGTCAAAGCCGAACTAAAAGACAAAGAAGAAAACCTAGGAATCGGAAAACCTCTTGAGTTTTCAGATTCTGATAAACTCTCCTTTACACAATGGTTGCAAATTACTAAAGCAACACCGATTAAAAGAGTACAGAATAATGACCAGAATCAAGAAGATCAGGTGCAATTCTCGAACGAAAAGCTTAAGAAATTAGAAATAATTGATAAATTTATTGAGGCAAACCCTAAAATTATTCCCAGTAAAGATGCTCCAATAAATCCGATTTTAGACATAAAACCGTTGGATAGCTCAACACTTATGACTGAAACATTAGCAAAAGTTTATCTCGAACAAAAAAAATATCAGAAAGCAATTGAAGCTTATGAAATATTAATTTTGAAATATCCCGAAAAAAGTGTTTTCTTTGCAGACCGAATTGAGAATATCAAAAAATTACAACAAAATAATATATAGATAATGAGTTTTACAGTATTTTTAGTTTTAATAACTATCGTTTGTTTTTTACTTGTAGTGGTAATTATGGTGCAAAACCCTAAAGGAGGAGGACTTTCTTCGTCTTTTGGAGGTGGCGGAGCTTCAATCGGAGGTGGAGTTAAAAAAACAACAGACTTTTTAGATAAAAGCACTTGGGTTTTAGGAATCACTTTAATTGTTTTGATTCTTTTGTCGAGTTTAGCTTTTAATGGTAATTCAGGAGATTCTAAAATCTATGACGGAAGCACTCCTGCACCGATTGAAAGTTTGCCTGTAGCTCCATCAAATAATGACGCAGCTCCAACAGAAGAACCTGCAAACTAACAGAAATAAATTTTAAAAGACACAAAATGTCAGTACATTATTGTATTGACATTTTTTTTGTGCAAAATTGTCAGTTTTTAGACTCTGGCACATTTTCTGAAAATAGAGTGAGCAGTAAAAAATAAAATTTTTAACCTTTAAATAATTTTTTAAACTATGGCATTAAAAATTAAACCTTTGGCAGATAGAGTTCTGGTT
>CAZOQH010000201.1:0-1607 GCA_964581855.1 uncultured Flavobacterium sp. | reverse complement strand
TATTATTCTATTATTAAATCGTTTATCTCACTTAAATTCTGATTTTGGGTATGGAAATATACGAAATTCTTAAGATCTCCGTAATATTCAATTACCTCTTTTCGCTTGATTTTGGTTGGTTTATCTGAAAGAATTGTTTCGTAAGAACTCCACGGATAATTGTTTATGTTATCCGTAAAACCGTGAAATATTGGATTGTTGTGAATATAAAAAATAAGGTTTTGAAAATATTTTTGCGATGATACCAATTTCCTTTCAAAAGGTCTTTCAAACAAACTCCCTGTTCTATTAAACTTTTTATTTATTGCTTGAGTATAAGCGTTGAATAAATATCCAAACTGATTTGAGGGATTAAATACCTTTGGCTTTTCAATTGTTGAGTATTCTAATTTTTCCCAATTTATTTCATCATCTGTTTTAATATATATCAATATGTGAAAGTGATTTTTAAGTAAACACCATGCAAAAGTTTCTGCTATCGGGGAAATATATTTATCATACAATCTTAAAAAATGATAGTAACTTTCGGTGTCGAAAAATACATCAATACCATTATTACTACGATTGTATATGTGGTAATATTTTCCTTTTTCAAGCGGTATTGGTTTGTATGATTTCATCTTATTTTCTATGGGTTTAACTCCGACAGAGTTCCAAACTCTGTCGGAGTTGAAGTAAACTAATCGTTTTTTTCTACAAAAGTTATTTTCTTAGTCGGTGCGATATTCACTCTTAAATCAAAAATATCAAAACGGTTGTAATGTCCCAAAATATCGTGCATTTGTTTTGGTTGGATACATTTTGAAAGATCAATGTCGGCATAAATAATTCCTTCATCATCAATAAGTGGCTGACCAATTACGGCTCCGTTTGGTCCGATAAATCCTGAAAAAGCACTGCTTTTTCTGTCTAACAGCTCATCAACATTCGGAACATCGGCACGTAAACCATCTTTAATTTCCTTTGAAATTGTTGAACACGAAACAATGGTAAACAATTTTCCTTCGAAAGAATGCGCTGCCGCACGAATTTTAATCGCTTCAGCCATATCATAATCGGGTGGGGCAACAGGCAAAGAAATATAATTGGCAATATGGATTAATTCGCCTTGAGAAAGCAAAGTAAATCGAGCCAATGTATTAGTATTCTCGCCACAAGCTAAGGTGCCTATTGGACCAACTTCGGTATCGTAGACTTTTAACGAAGAACCATCACCTGATGTCCACGTGAGTTTTTCTGCCCAAGTAGGTACTAACTTTCGGTGTTTTCCGATAAGGTTTCCTTTGTTGTCGATGATAAGGTTGGTGTTGTAAATCTCTCCGTAGCTTTTACCTCTTTCGTTGATTCCGATAACGATATGCATATCGAAATCTTTTGCCGCTTTATAGAGTTTTTGCATTACGGCATCATCTGTGGCAACAGAATTTTTATACAACTCTTCATACCATTTACTGCCTTGCACGGGAGTCATAATCCAGTTCCAATACGGATAACCCGCAATAAAAACCTCGGGAAAAGCAATTAATTTTGCTCCGTTTTGTGCCGCTTCATTTATGAACAAAATAGCTTTATCTATTGTTTTTTCTACGTTAAGAAAAACAGGAGCC
>CAZOQH010000200.1:0-1616 GCA_964581855.1 uncultured Flavobacterium sp. | reverse complement strand
CGTTGCTCATAGCTACAAAAACTCCGTTAGGATAGCGGCTTCCCAAATTAACGTTTGTAGCATCAGCTCCATCACATTCAACGGTAGAAACAGGGATTTCAGCAATAAGTGTATGTTGGTGAGGATTGCTCTCGGCTCCTTCTCGCTTGTAAACTAAAAATGTATTTTTTTGCTGATTAGACACTAAAATATAACCTGTTTTTTCGTCTTTCTTGTAAATTGCAATTCCTTCGTGATCACGCAATGCATCATTTTGAGCAAAAAAAGCAAGTTCTTCATTTCCTTTTTCAGGGTCTGCATAATATTTGCGAACACCTGCCTGCTCATCAGAATAATAGATATAACCTAATTCGTTATCTACTGCAATGGCTTCGATTTCTTTTTTACCACTATAGTTTCCGAATTTTCTAATTACCTCTCCGCTCACGCTTCCGTCGGAGTTTGCAGATAATTTATATTGCCAAAGGTAACTTCCTGAAGTTCCTGTTTTTCTACCTACAACTGCATGAATTTCAGTAGTTATAGAATCAATTACTTTTGTATAAAGAGCAATTCCCATTCCATCTCTTTCATCTTCTCCTTTTTCTCCTTCAAAAATAGGAATCCCTCCGTTATCAATCGGTTTTAAATCAGGGAGAGAGAAGATACGAATTACGTTTGCCTTACGTTCAGTGGTTACAGCAATGTCAGTTTTAACTCCGTTAATATCCAACCCGTACGCAATATCTACATTGTTAGGACGTTTCATGTCGATAAATTTGTTTACGATTTTTCCATCTAAATCATAAACGTATAGACCTCCTCCTACTTCTTTGTCTGTTCCGACAATCAGACTTTTTGAAGCGTCAGTAGGATGAATCCAGATAGCAGGATCGTCCGTGTCGTTAGGAGTTGGTTCGGTAATTATTGATGGTTTTATAGCATTTTCTGCAACAGGTGCTAATTTATCTCCACAAGAAGTAAATATAAATCCGATTGCTATAAATGGTAAGAATAATTTTTTCATTTTTTTACTATTTTGTATTGTTTAATTGTGCACTGTTTTCTATTTACTAATTTCGTGTTTATGTATAACTTTTGCTCCTTCCGGATTTGCCTTAACAGTTTGAATAAGCATTTTATTATCCAAAATAGAAAAGGTCATAAAACCAGGTTCTGTCGCAGCAAAAATAGTTCCTTCTCTTTCTCCTGATTGACGGACTTCACTTGCTGCTCCCGATAAAAACTGTGTTGTGTGTCTTCCTTTTGGTTTGATGATTTGTAAATCGTGTTCGTGTCCACAGATGTAAGCATCTACTTTATATTTGTCGAATAAATCAGCAAATTTTTTCTCAAAGAGAATAGTGTCTTTGTTGTTTTTGCGTTTTCCTCCACTGTATAAAGGATGATGTCCTACAACTATTTTCCACTTGATGGATTTATCGGTTGTTTTTAATTGTTTTTCGAGCCACTTGGTTTGAACAAGAGTGTCTTGTTCTCTGATTCCGATGTATTTTTCGGGGTCTTTGTAATAACTATCAATAAACGGGTTGGTATCCATAACTATAAGAAGAAGTTTTTCTCCTTTTTCAAGCTCAAAAGTTTTGCTGTAATAACGGTCGGGCATATTCCATCGT
>CAZOQH010000199.1:0-1616 GCA_964581855.1 uncultured Flavobacterium sp. | reverse complement strand
CATGATTACGACAATAATTTCGTAGAACAAGAATTTTTACCAGACGAAATAAAAAACACTACGATTTACGAACCACAGAATAACTCGAGAGAAAATCAAACGAAAGAGTTTCTGAAAAATCGATGGAAAGGAAAATACGGATATTAATAGTTACAATTAATAAGGACTTTTATAAAGGAGCCTAACTGATAACTCCCGATCCGATAAGTTCATCATCAATGTGCCAAGCTACAAATTGACCTTCGGTAATAGCTGATTGAGGCTCTTCGAACACAACGTACATTCCGCTTTCAAAACGATAAAGAGTAGCTTTTTGCAAAGGTTGTCTGTATCTGATACGAGCCATAACATCAAGTGTTTCTCCATTTTTCAAGGCTAAATCTTCGCGGATAAAATGTACTTCGTGATTCTTTACAAAAAGAGCTTTTCTAAACAAGCCTTTGTGGTAGTTACCTTGTCCTGTGTATATAGAGTTTGTTTCGATATCAGTAGCAATTACAAAAAGAGGTTCTTTGGTTCCTCCTACATTTAGACCTTTGCGTTGACCTATCGTAAAATAATGAGCACCTTGATGAGTAGCCATTTTTTTTCCGTCTGTAGGCTGATACGAAAAAGGTTTTGATTCGAAAGCTAATTCTTCTTCTAAAGTGCTGAACTCTGGTTTTGGGATGTTGTAAATATCAGAATCATTACTGATTTCGTAAATATAGCCTTCTTTTGGTTTTAGTTTTTGTTGTAAAAATTCAGGTAAACGAACTTTTCCGATAAAGCATAAACCTTGAGAGTCTTTCTTTTCGGCTGTAATCAAATCGAGTTGGGTGGCAATCTCACGCACCTGAGGTTTAGTCAATTCTCCGATCGGAAATAAAGACTTAGACAATTGTTCTTGTGATAATTGACACAAAAAGTAGGATTGATCCTTGTTTTTATCAACTCCTGCTAACAAACGATAAATTGTTTTACCGTCTTTTTCGATAGTATCTTTTCTGCAATAATGTCCTGTTGCTACAAAGTCTGCTCCCAGACTCAATGCTATTTTCATGAATACATCAAACTTGATTTCGCGGTTGCAAAGCACATCCGGATTCGGAGTACGACCTTGCTCGTATTCGTTAAACATATAGTCAACGATACGTTCTTTATATTGTTCGCTCAAATCTACAGTTTGAAAAGGAACTCCCAGTTTTTCGGCTACCAAAAGAGCATCATTGCTGTCTTCTAACCAAGGGCATTCATCCGAAATAGTAACCGAATCATCATGCCAGTTTTTCATAAAAAGGCCAATAACCTCATAGCCTTGCTCTTTTAAAAGATAGGCTGCCACACTAGAATCTACTCCTCCCGAAAGACCGATTACAACTTTTTGTTTCATTGTGCAAAGATATGAAATTTAGTGTTTGTGTTGAAAGCTTATAGCTTGATAAATCCTTTGTATATTTGTATTTAAAACATACGGATGGATTCACTTACTCAAATTGTACTCGGAGCAGCAGTAGGAGAGAAGCTTTTAGGAAAAAAAATCGGAAATAAAGCTTTGTTGTACGGAGCTATTGCAGGAACTATTCCCGATTTGGATGTATATGTCGGAAAACTATTTGACCCGATTACAGCAATCG
>CAZOQH010000198.1:0-1645 GCA_964581855.1 uncultured Flavobacterium sp. | reverse complement strand
GAACTTCCTAAACGCATGTTCATCGAGACAAAAACAAAAATTTTATACGGTGGAGATAAATGGTCGCTATGGTATATCTCACCCACCCTATTTTTTTAATGTGTTCGATGAATCTTCGATTTCACCAAATGGGTTTACGCTACTGTGTCTTTTGAAAAGCCTAAGTTCTTTTTAGTGCAAGAGAAATAAGTATTTTGTAAAAACAGCCTCAATACGTGTGTAAAGAGGCTGTTGGTGGTTTGCTATTGCACGAGCAAGATGCTCGCGCCAGCCTTTAGATTTGTTCTTTGAAAAATTCGTAAATTTAATAACAACCAAAACTGGCAAAGTACACCATTCGCGCTGCAAAGCTTTTAGACTTATCCCCCGATCAGGACTTTGCCGGTTTTATTGAATCAGTATCAAATAGTTATTCAGTCTTTTAGGACTATTATCAAGGCTTGGATTAAAGGTTCAATAACTTGGTTGCTAACTTTAAAATATTTTCCTATGAGTAAATTTAATCATTTTTTGGGTATTGATGTATCAAAAGAATATTTTGATGCAGTAGTTATTTTAAATGGCGATAAAAACAGCACAGTCCACAATCAGTTTGCCAACAACAACAAAGGATTAAAAGAACTAATCCATTGGCTAAAAACCAATAAATCTAATGCAGAAAATACCTTGACCTGTTTAGAACATACCGGATTGTATGGAAAAACCATCATACACAACTTGCTTGCCAAAGAGTTTAAGGTTTGGGTTGAAATGTCATTAAAAATCATTCGTAGTTTAGGTATTCAAAGAGGAAAAAATGACAAAATCGATGCTGAAAGAATAGCCTATTATGCTATGAAAAATCAAGACGAAGCACAGATTTATCAACCTCCACGGCAAGTGGTTAGTAAAATCAGAAAACTATTAACCCTTAGAGACCATTTGGTAAAAACCAAAGCAATGCTGGTTAAAAACATTAATGAATTAAAAGGTTTTGAACCCGAGCTTGCCAAATTAAGCCAAAAATTCTCTAAATCAACCATACAAGGAATTGAAAAAGACTTAAAAAGCATTGAACAACAATTAGATAAACTTATTAAAGAAGATGAAACAATTTCGAACCTTTTTGAAAAAACAACTTCGGTTGTAGGTGTTGGAAAAGTAACCGCTTTGTTTCTAATTTGTTTTACTAACGAGTTCACACTTTATGAAAACCCAAGGCAATTAGCCTGTTATTGCGGTGTTGTTCCTTTTGAGTATAGTTCCGGAAAAAGTGTCCGAGCCAAACCAAAGGTGCATTATATGGCAAACAAAACACTAAAAAAACAACTCCACATGTGTGCTTTATCGTCTATTTCGGCAAAAGGAGAACTTAAAGATTATTTCGAGAGAAAAGTAGCTGAAGGTAAAAATAAAATGTTAGTAATAAACAATATAAGAAACAAACTAATCCACAGAATTTGTGCTTGTGTACGAGACAATAAAATTTACGACAGAAAAGTGGCTTAAATTAGTGATAAAATATATTTTCTTTTGAAAGGAAAGAAGTAAAAAACTTCCTTCCTTCGCAAGATTTATTTGTTTGTTCCAACGTAAAATTATTAAATTTTTTGTAAAAATATAGTGAAAATTTTAACATTTTTTATTTTGAAAAACCATAGTAATC
>CAZOQH010000197.1:0-1647 GCA_964581855.1 uncultured Flavobacterium sp. | reverse complement strand
ACATCTCCGGGTTTGAGTTCATCCGAAAAATACAGTCCGTACATTTGGTTACCTTGTGTGAATTTATCACTCATTGTTCCATAATCAGGAAGCAACACATTTGGTTCTTGCACTCGGTCTATATAAAAGTTATTTTCGTTCGGATTATCCTGAAAATAATACCGAATTTCATAAATATCATCACCAAATCCTATATCATTGCTTTGGGTAAAATATAAAATCTCGGGAGTGGAGTAAAGCGTTTCAGTTGCTGTATAAACCTCACCTTCAACTATCAAAGTTAAGGTGTAAGACTTTCCGATTTCAGGGATAAAATCATAACAAAAATACTCTCCAGAAGTTCCTTCCTCCACAAAATCAAACACTAATCCGTCTTCGTTTTCAATCGAAATTATCGCATTGGAAACCGTAGGAATTTCTGAATTATAATAGTCTGTAGTGGTTGTTAATTTTATTTTTTGAATACTTCCGTCTGTACCTTGTACCCAATCAATAGAAGCATCTACAACTAATCGAGGTGGTGCAGTTGGTAAATCTACCTCTATGACGTCTTCGCACGAAAACAATCCGAAAAAAGCTAATAAGACTATATATTTTAAGTTTTTCATCTGATTAAAATTTAAAGTTATAGGTTACGCTCGGAATTATTCCGAAAATCGACAATCGCGTAGCTTCATTCATTCCGTTATCTTCATTTTGTCTGAAACTGATTGAAGCCGCATTTTTTCGGTTGTATAGATTATAAACACTAAAAACCCATTCTGATTGCCAACCTTTTGTCTTCTCTGGTTTTGGAGTATAAGTGGCTGAAATATCCAAATGATGATAAGCCGGAAGTCGGTTTTCGTTACGCAAAGAATAACTCGGCACATGAATTCCTTGGTACTGATAATAACCATTCGGATACGTAACCGGACGACCCGACTGCAAAGCAAAAATAGCCCCGAAGTTCCATTTCGGACTTAATTCATACGATGCAGTAATCGACAAGTCATGTACTTTATCGTAAGGCGTTTTATACCATTCACTGTTGTTGATTCCTGTTTCAAACTCAGTTCTTCCGGGAGTTTGTTGTTCAGAACGAGATAAGGTGTAAGCTATAAACCCAGATAGTTTTCCGGTGTTTTTGCGCAATAAAACTTCCCAACCATACGCTCTTGATTTTCCGTTGAGTATCACTTGTTCGATAGCGTTATTCCCGATTAAATCCGCTCCATCGATATAATCGATTCGGTTTTGAACATCTTTATAAAAAACCTCGGTTTCTAACGAATATTCTTTGTTTTTAAAATTTCGGAAATAACCAATCGCATACTGGTCGAGCAATTGCGGTTTAATGTATTTACCACTCGGAGCCCACACATCAAGCGGAGTAGCAGCAGATGTATTCGAAATCAAATGAATGTATTGCGACATACGGTTGTAACTTGCTTTAATAGATTGATCTTCATCCAACGTATAGGCAATAGCAAAACGAGGTTCAAAATTGTCAAAACTAGCTATCTTCTTATTTTTCCCGAAATATGCTGTACCAATAGGAGCCGCTTTTTCGTAAATTTGTAGTTCTTGATTAAACAAAACCGGATTATCATCGGCATAAAGATTTACATGCTGGCTTCCCAAGCGATAAAACATGCTGTATCGGAT
>CAZOQH010000196.1:0-1674 GCA_964581855.1 uncultured Flavobacterium sp. | reverse complement strand
CCGATTTTCTGAAGCGATTTATCCGAACTTTCTGAAGCTGTTTTTTTGATGGGTTGAATCGCTTTAAGCGAATCTTTGAGTGTTACGACCTCTTTAGGCGATGCTTTTCCGGTTGCAATTTTCGAAATCAATCGCTCTAGGTCAGAAATCTGTTTGATTTGATACTGAATGGATTGCAAAACTTCCTGATTTGATTTCAAATAATCTACCACATCAAGGCGCTGTTCGATTCGAGTTTTATCTTTTAACGGAAATGCCAACCATCTCTTTAGAAGTCGTCCTCCCATTGGGGAAATCGTTTTGTCAATTACATCCAGAAGCGTTACCGCATTTAGGTTTGGACTGGTATACAGCTCTAGATTTCTAACGGTGAATCTATCCATCCACACATAGCTATCTTCAATTATTCTGCTGATCGAAGTTATATGTGCAATTTTTTTGTGCTGAGTTTCAGACAAATAGTACAGAATCGCGCCCGAGGCGATGATTCCGTTTGTCAAATCTTCAATTCCGAAACCTTTAAGGGAATTGGTCTGAAAATGATTGGTCAGACTCTCAAGAGCATAATCTTGTTTGTAAATCCAATCTTCTAGATAAAATATGTTGTAATTCTCTCCAAACCACTCTTTAAAGTGCTTCTTAAAGTGTTTGGCCACTAAGATTTCGCTCGGATTGAAGTTTTGAAGCAATTTATCGATATAATCTCTGTTTCCTTCGGAGGTTAAAAACTCTCCGGTCGAAACATCCAAGAACGATATTCCGATAGCCACTTTTCCGAAATAGACCGAAGCCAGAAAGTTATTGGTTTTAGCACTCAACACCTCATCGTTCATCGCAACTCCGGGAGTAACTAATTCTGTTACACCACGTTTAACGATGGTTTTGGCCATTTTCGGGTCTTCGAGTTGGTCGCAAATGGCAACGCGAAGTCCTGCTTTTACTAGTTTTGGCAAATAAGTATTTAAAGAATGGTGCGGAAATCCTGCTAGAGCGGTTTCTGATTCGCTTCCGTTTCCTCTTTTGGTGAGTGTAATTCCGAGAATTTTGGCTGTACGAACAGCGTCTTCTCCGAAAGTTTCATAAAAATCTCCTACCCTGAAAAGCAAACAAGCATCAGGGTATTTTGCCTTGATGCTGTTATATTGTTTCATTAACGGAGTTTCTTTTTTCATAAATAATATTTGCGTTTTTTAACTACAATTACATCCTAAACTCATCTATATCTATTTCTATATTTAGCGAATCGTTTACTACAGATTTACATTCAGCCCATGGAGCTAAATTTTTTGGTTTTTCGAATTCTTCTTTAGATACGTTTAGTGTTTTGTCTTCGTAGCATTTTTTCATATAAATTCCCCAAATCGGAAGTGCCATCGAGGCTCCTTGTCCATAGGTAATGGTTCTGAAGTGTGCTGCTCTATCTTCGTTTCCGACCCAAACTCCGGTTACAAGATTCGGTACCATTCCCATAAACCATCCATCCGATTGGTTCTGGGTTGTTCCTGTTTTTCCTGCAATTGGATTTGTAAAAGCGTACGGGTAACCTGTCATTCTTCGATATGCTGGACCTCCGCCTCCTGTAGATTTGAGTCTTCCTCCGCTTCCTCCTTGTGTTACGCCTTCTAGAAGCTTTATGGCTGCATAAGAAACATCTTTACTTAATACATCTTTGGG
>CAZOQH010000195.1:0-1683 GCA_964581855.1 uncultured Flavobacterium sp. | reverse complement strand
GGAGTAAATCATATTGTTTTTAAGGCAGTAGAAAATACTAAAAAAATACAGCTTGATTTATTCGAAAATATGAAAGTGGATAGTATTGTGTTTTTTGACGAAGAGAGATTCTCGTATGACAAATTATTATATACAAGAGAATACGATGCTGTTTTTATTGAATTTCCTCAAGAATTGCAAAAAGGAGTAAATGAATACAACCTCAGTTTTTATTATTCCGGAAAACCAAAAGAAGCTAAAAATGCACCTTGGGACGGAGGTTTTGTTTGGAAAAAAGATAGTAACGGAAAACCTTTTGTGGGAGTAGCTGTTCAAGGAACCGGAGCGAGTTTGTGGTATCCGTGCAAAGACTCTCAAAGTGATGAACCCGATGGAGGAGTTGCTGTTACGATTACAGTTCCTGATGATTTGGTCGCGGTAAGTAACGGAAAAATGATTTCTTCTCGCAAAACCAAAGCAGGACAAGAATGGAATTGGTTTGTAGCCAATCCGATTAATAATTATAATGTTACTCTAAACATCGGAGATTACGTCAATTTTTCTGATGAGTTAGGAGATTTAGATATTGATTATTGGGTTTTACGTGAAAACGAAGAAAAAGCCAAAAAGCATTTTGAAGATGATGTAAAACCGATGCTCACTTGTTTTCAGGAAAAGTTTGGAGATTATCCTTTCCCTGAAGATGGTTATAAACTCGTTGAAGCGCCTTATTTGGGAATGGAACACCAAAGTGCGGTTGCATACGGAAATCGTTACAAAAAAGGGTATTTGGGTAACGATATTTCGGGAAGTGGAGTCGGAATGCTGTTCGATTTTATCATCATTCACGAAACCGGACACGAATGGTTCGGGAATTCGATTACCTCAAAAGACATTGCTGATATGTGGATTCACGAAGCTTTTACGACTTATAGTGAAGCCGTTTATATAGAATGCAGATGGGGTTACGACAAAGCGATGCAATATATAAACGGTCAAAGTCGAATGGTCGAAAATCGCAAACCAGTTGTAGGACAGTTTGGAGTGAATTTTAAACCTAAGAGTGCGGATATGTATTATAAAGGTGCTTTGATGCTCAATACCATCAGACATATTGTAAATGATGATAAAAAATGGTGGAAATTGATTTTGGATTACTCTAATCACTTTAAACATCAGATTATTGAGGCTGAAGATGTAATTGATTTTTTTACTAAAGAAGCTAAAATCAACTTAAAACCTGTTTTTGAACAGTATTTATACCATTCCGATTTGCCCGAACTGCAAATCAAACCCGTAAAAAAAGGTTTTGAATACTATTGGAAAACAGATGTCAAAAACTTTGAAATGCCAGTTGAAATTACGCTAAACGGAAAAGAAGTGCGATTAAAAGCAACCAATAAACCACAGTTTTATAAAATCAAAGAAAAGAAGAAAACCATGATTGATGTTACTTTGAGCAAGTTTTATGTAAAGGCAAGTTTTATCCAATAGCGTTTAGTTTTGTTATCTTTGCGACTAATCTCAATACTACCCCATAATGTTTTACTTTTTAGAAATATTAGGAACTTTAGCCTTTGCTTTTTCGGGAGCATTAGCTGGTTTTAATAAGCGTATGGATGTTTTTGGGATATTCGTAATTGCTTTTGTAACAGCGATGGGAGGCGGAATGTTACGCGATATGCTTATCGGAAATACGCCTGT
>CAZOQH010000194.1:0-1753 GCA_964581855.1 uncultured Flavobacterium sp. | reverse complement strand
TTAAGAAAATAGAAAACGTTCACAAAGAAGTAATTAAATACAAAAGAGAAGACGGGTTAGAACTTTCCGGAACGCTATATCTTCCTGTAGGTTATGACAAGAAGAAAAAAGAAAAACTTCCGATGATTATGTGGGCTTATCCTGCTGAATACAAAGATAAAAGTAGTGCAGGACAAACTACAACCAATCCGAATGAGTTTACTTTTCCGTTTTATGGTTCACCAATTTATTGGGTAACTCGTGGTTATGTAGTGCTTGATGATGCTGCCTTTCCGATTGTAGGTGAAGGTGACGAACAGCCAAATGATACGTTTGTTGAGCAATTGGTTTCTAATGCCAAAGCAGCAATTGATGCAGTAGATAAATTAGGGTATATCGATAGAAACCGAGTTGCTGTCGGAGGACATTCGTACGGAGCTTTTATGACGGCTAATTTACTTTCGCATTGTGATTTATTTGCAGCAGGAATTGCCAGAAGTGGAGCTTATAACCGTACGCTTACTCCATTCGGATTTCAAAGCGAAGAACGAAATTATTGGGAAGCACCGGAGGTTTACAACAGAATGTCGCCTTTTATGAGTGCTGATAAAATGAAAACTCCACTGCTTTTAATTCACGGAAATGATGATAACAACTCTGGTACTTATACCATGCAAAGCGAAAGATATTTCAATGCTTTGAAAGGTTTTGGTGCTCCAACAAGACTTGTTTTACTTCCGAAAGAATCTCACGGATATGCAGCTAAAGAAAGCATTTTGCACGTGATTTGGGAACAAGATCAGTGGTTAGAAAAGTACGTGAAAAATAGAGGGAAATAAACTCCTGAAGTTGTTTTATATAGGCCTCGTAGATTTCTATCTATGAGGCTTTTTTATTGTTTACTTCCCTTTTAATAAATTTATACTTACGGTAGCCAACTCCGAGTTAGGAAACTTTCGGAATACTTTTTCGTCAGGATATAGTCCGGCTTCTTTACAGATTTTATGAAACACATCTATTTCTACGATGTATTGGTCAGAAAATCCGTGGGTAGCATCATAAGCTGCTGCAGCTGTTTTTCCGATGTTTTGTGCAGCCAATTCTGGTGCGATTGTGTGTAATTCGATGAGTAATAATCCGTGTTTTTGTACGTAAGGCGACCATTTCTGAAGATGTTCCAATAAGTTTTCTTCTACCAAATTATTACTGATTCGTTCTCCTCTAAAAGCAAAGGCTCCGCTTGATGAGCTTATGCGGTCAGGACTCGGTTTTGTGGGGTGTTCCCAAATTCGGTTATGGTCTAAAAAAGTTCGTGTGTTTAATAAATCTGATAATTCAATATTATAATTGTTTTTCAGATCTTCGGCCAATAAGTCCGGACGACCGATATCTCCCCAGATTACTTTTGCCCAAATATCACTTTTAATCAGATTAGCTCGAATGACTTTTAAAGCTGCCTGATTATAATCTGCTCCTACCAAAAATAATGGATATTCTTCGAGCATCTTTCCACGAAGTGTTTGCCTGTCGATAACTTCAAAAACGTGTTGTAAAAAAGCTCCATTTCCGGCTCCCATATCCAAAACGCCTTTGGGTTGCTTTTCAATCGGACGGTTAAAAATCTCGATGATTATTTCGTCCAAAACTTTGAAGTAGGCTGTGTGTGCTCCACCACTTCCCCAAACATTCATTTCCCTATCCACGTGGATTTCGTCTTCACCAAAAGCAATATCACGAAGCACAGAAGCTTTTCCGAACATGAGTTCTTCGATTT
>CAZOQH010000193.1:0-1758 GCA_964581855.1 uncultured Flavobacterium sp. | reverse complement strand
TTTCCTTTAGGTGCTTTAATGGCAATTGCTTTTTTAGGATTCAACACGATTTCAGAGCATAAATAAACCATATTTGGCGTATGTAATTCTAATATCAAACCCGGAAGGCCACCAAATTTTTCGGGACCGTTTGCTATCGGAATTTGTGGTGTGTACCAAGCGGTATAAACCAAATCTTTTGGTTCTTTGTCAATCATTGAAAGTAAGTCTGATGAGTTATCATTTTCTTTTTCATCGTCTAAAGCAATATTTTTAGCTTTGACCGTTTTAGTGGCTTTATAAGCAGTATAATTTCCAATTTGCTTGGTGTCGGTAGAAAGTTCCCATCCGGAAGTATGTAACGAATCTTTTATTAAAAAAGGTTTGTCTAAATAATTACTTTCTAAAATAGAATAGTTTTCTTTTAGATTTTTGTATAATGTTCCTGAAGAACTGGAACTAAATGATATGGAAATGTTCGAGCTTCCCGTGGTAGGTGGTGCTAACTTTTCTTCTTCGGTATATAAAGATTCTTCTTTGGTAAACTCAAGAAAAAAAGTTTTTTCAGAAGCTTTGTTTAAAGCATCTTTCATTTGTTTCAAAAATTCGTCATTTAATATAGATTTCTCATCGCCTTCTTTCGCTTTCTGTTCAAAATCTTTAATAATCATTTTTGTTTGATAGGTCGCTTTTCCCGAAAAATCCTGAGCAAAAACTCCGACAGATAAAGTAAGGGTTAATAGTGTAAAAAGTATCTTCATAATAAAATTTTTTTAAGTTGTGATTTAACAAATAAATAAAAAACAATGGAATACCCGTTGTTAGTAATAATTTTCGTTTTGTCATTCTGAACGGAACGTAGTGAAGTGAAGAATCTTTTGATAATCAAATAGATTACTTCTTTGACGGACACGATATTGCGAACTGAATGAAGTTAATGACAAAATACCGAAAAATTTTATATTATGATACATTACGGATATACATTTAAAAAAGCTTAATATCTTTGAATAGCCGTTTTCTCTAACCATTCTTTCTTCATTTTTTCAAATTCTTCCTTTGAAACTGTTTTACCTTTAGGAACTTTAATTTCAATGGGTTTCTTAGGATTCAGTACAATTTCAGAACATAAATAAACAGTTTCCTGACGTGGATCGTGAAGTTCCAGAATCAATCCCGGAAGTCCGCCAAATTTACCCGGTCCGTTTGGAGTCGGGATTTGAGGTGTGTACCAGGCAACGTAAACCCAATCTTCGGGTTCTTTTTTGTCTAACATTTCAAGTAGATTAGAAGTTTTTTCTCTGTCTTCTTTTTGTGTAGAAACCTCTTTTTTTATTGTTTTGGTGGCTTTATACACGGTATAATTTCCAATTTGTTTACTTTCGGTCAAAAGTTCCCAACCAGCAGTTTCTAATGTATCTTTTATAAGATTTGTTTTGTTAAACCTGTCGTTCTCCAGAATAGAATAATTTTCTTTTAAGTTTTTGTATAATGTTCCTGAATCTTCAGTATTTATTATAACTCTGTTTTTTGGTTTTCCTGTGGAAGTAGGTAATTCCAGTGTTTTTTCTTCTGTATATAATGATTCTTCTTTGGTAAATTCTAAAATAAATGTTTTCTCACTCGCCCTTTTTACCGCTTCTATAAAATCTTGTGAAATTTTACTGGGGTTTTCTGCCGCTTTCTCATTAAAATCTTTTAAAATCATTTTACTTTGATACGTTGCTCTTCCGGAAAATTCCTGCGCATACGTTGGAAGAAATAATGAAAGGGCTAATA
>CAZOQH010000192.1:0-1794 GCA_964581855.1 uncultured Flavobacterium sp. | reverse complement strand
ATTTTGAGCCATTCAAATATATGGCTGTATTTTTCGATTATAGTTTGGGTATCTAAAGTCGGAGGAGTTTGGCTGTGCACTTCGTCTCCTTTTTGGGTAATTTGTGTAAAATCACTGACAAAAACTTCAAAATTTCCGATTTGATTGGCTGTCCAACGATTCATTCGCTGCAAATGACGAATATCACCAAAAACAAAATTGGCATCAAATTCTTGAAATCCTGAGTTGTAAATTCCAACAATCTCAAAATGGCGAAGATTAGGTCTTTCGTTCGGGTCGTCTTTTAAAAAATGGGTGGTGAATTTATCTCCGAGTTCGAATTCCATTCGTTTGGCTAGATATTCCGAAATTAACACTTCAGCATTTTCGCGTTCTTCGTTTACGTTTGGCATTCTTCCTTGAACAAGGAATTCTTCTAAATTTTTAAATTGATAATCTTTTCCGACTCCTTTAAAAATTATGCCTTCAAAAGTAGTTTCGGTTCGGATAACTCCCGCTTTGGTAATTACGGCCTGAATGTGTTCGATTCCGTCAACTGAAAGAAATTGTGGGTAAAAATCTTGATTTTTATCAATAGGAGTGAGGCTTACTTCAGATTGGTTGTTATCAAAATTCGAAATGATAATATGACCGTTAAAGGCTGAAATTTTCTCTCTAATTTTTTCTCGAAGTCCAATTCCTGTAGCTATTGAAACTAGCATCATAATAATTCCTAAAGCAATCGCTATTACAGCAATGGTCAATATCGGATTTGAAATATTTGCCTTTTCTTTCTTCTCGAAAGTTAGCCGTTTTGCTATAAAATAGGGTAGGTTCATTGTTTATTATTATGAATGCCCAAATATAATTCTTTTTAAACAGAGTTCTAAAGGTAAAAATAACAAAGATTTTCTTTCTTTATAAATAGTCTAAAAATTTATATAGCTGTTTAATTATAAATTTTTTTTAATAACTTGCAGTCAGGTTTTAAAAGTTTTTTAAGGATAACACTTAACATTAAATGAAATTATGATGAAAAAATTACTAAAATTAACTTGGCAAAAGAAAATATTTGTGTTTTCTACATTTGGTTTGCTGTTAGGATTCAGCTCTGTAAATGCTCAGACTTGTAATGAACCAACAATTAGTGCCAATCCTGCAACGATATGTTCAGGAATGTCAGCTACTTTGACAGCTGTTTCTGACGGAGAAGAGGTGTTTTGGTATGCTTCCGAGTCTGCAACTTCTTCGATTGGAGAAGGAACATCTTTTACTACTCCTATTCTGACATCCGATACTTCTTATTGGGTAGAATCTGTAAATTATGGAGCTCCGGGAACAGGGACGATTATTACGGGAGGTGCAAGGGTAGCCCCGAGTAGTAATAGTGGTTCGGCAGTCGTAGCTGCTTCTTCTCCTTGGGGTCTAGTATTTGATGCTTACGAAGATTTTGTACTCAACTCTGTGGATGTTTTTATTACCGCATCAGCAGGAGGAGATATTGTTATTAATTTGCTGGATGATAACTGGAATGTTATGGAAACAACCTCACTCACATTACCAGCAGGAGGTAGTACTTCTTCTCCGTTACAGCATACAATAACTTTGGATTTTGATGTTCCACAGGGTAATGGATATCGTCTTGTTGCGTCTTCATCTCCTGCTATGGTTAGAGAGTTTAGTTCCGGACATCCTGGGTTTCCTTATTCTATAGGAACTGTAGGTGCAGTAACTGCAGGAAGCATTAATACAACAGGAACAAACCCGACAGTTTATTATTTCTTTTATAATTGGACTGTTACTGCAGGGACACCT
>CAZOQH010000191.1:0-1804 GCA_964581855.1 uncultured Flavobacterium sp. | reverse complement strand
TTACGATTTATGACAATACGATTATCGGAGATAACGTAATCATTCATTCCGGAACCGTTTTAGGAGCCGATGCTTTCTATTACAAAAAACGTCCGGAAGGTTTTGACCAACTTATCTCGGGTGGTAGAGTGGTAATTCAGAACAATGTCGGAATAGGAGCCAATTGTACTATTGACAGAGGCGTTACGGCAGACACCATCATTGGTGAAGGTTCAAAGCTGGATAATTTGATTCAAGTTGGGCACGATACCGTAATCGGAAAAAAATGTCTTATCGCTTCTCAGACCGGAATTGCTGGTTGTGTGGTTATTGAAGACGAAGTTACTCTTTGGGGGCAAGTCGGAACAACAAGCGGAATTACCATCGGTACAAAAGCTGTAGTTTTAGGGCAAACAGGGGTGACAAAATCTGTAGAAGGAGGAAAAACTTATTTTGGAACACCAATTGAAGAGTCTCGCGAGAAACTAAAGGATTTCGCTTATGTAAAACGAATCCCTGAAATATTAAAGGAATTAAAAGATATAAAAAAAGAGAGAAGCTAATTCTCTCTTTTTTATTTTTCGCTAAATCGGATTATTTTTTGAGCAATTGTTTGTGCTAATTTCCGATGACTCTCAAAAGTCCATCCTGCGATATGCGGAGAGAGAAGCACATTTTCGGCATTAAACAAAAACTGTAAGTCTTCCGGAATATTATCTAAATCCATCTGTTCAAAAGATAGTTGTTCATATTCCAAAACATCCAACCCTACTCCTAATATTTTTCTGTCTTTAAGAGCTTGAACCAGATCTTTAGTTACCACACTTTTACCTCTTGCAGTATTTATAAACCAAAAGGGTTTAGAGAATTTATTTATAAAATCAGCATCAATCATTTTGTGGGTCAAAGGAGTCCAAGGCGTATGCAACGAAAGCACATCAACTTTTTTTTGTAATTCAGTCAAAGATACCTGTCGAGCATTCTCGTCTTCTAGTCCGTTTTGAATATCATAAAACAAAACTTCTTCTACATCAAATCCTTTGAGTTTTTTAGCCACAGATTTCCCCATATTCCCGTAACCGATAAGCCCGACCGTTTTGCCTTCTAGTTCGTATCCTCTATGTTTTTCTCGTTCCCACTTTCCGGATTTCACGCTTTTATCAGCCTGATTCAACTTATTAAAAAGCGAAAGTAGCATTCCTAAAACATGTTCTCCTACCGCATTCCGATTGCCTTCAGGAGCCGAAATAAGTTCTATCTTCTTTGATATAGCCCAATCGCAATCAATACTTTCTAGCCCTGCCCCTACTCGAGCAATGAATTTTAAATTTTTGGAATTATCCAAAAAAGTTTTATCAATTTTAAACCGACTTCTGATGACTATTCCGTCATAATTATGGGCTTTGTTCTCGATTTCTTGTTTTGAAGAAGTAAAGTCAAATTCATTTATAAAACCTGCTTTTTCAAGCATTTCTAACAGAATCGGATGATTGGAATCTACATGTAAGATTTTCATAAAGTTTTAACTATAACTATTTTTGGTCTTTTTATTTTAAGATTTAATGATACCCCACATACGGAACATCATATTCTTTAAATTCTATCCCAAAAGTTTCTAATTCATTTAAAATAGGAAGATATACTTCTTTATGTAACGGAAGTTGCACTCCGTAAGTCTTAATTTTTCCGTTTAATATTTGTAGTGCTGCCATAGCTACGGGGAGTCCTACGGTTTTTGCCATAGCAGTATAAGTTTGGTCTTCTCCGAGAGTTACCATCTTAGAATCGATTTGCTTTTTCTCTCCGTTGATTTCGTATCCAAATT
>CAZOQH010000190.1:0-1815 GCA_964581855.1 uncultured Flavobacterium sp. | reverse complement strand
AAATAGTGTCACTTCGAGTGATTTTTATGGAATGTAACAAAAATTGTATCGAGAACATAAAAAAGCTATGATAACATTCAATTACGAAACTGATTTTCAGTTAGATAATGAGCAAAAATACGAAGATTGGATAGCGGAGGTTATCGAATCGGAGGGGAAGGTTGAGGGGGAGATAAATTATATCTTTTGTGATGATGATTATTTGTATGAGATTAACGTACAATATCTTGACCACCAAACACTTACGGATATAATTTCGTTTGATTACACGATTGGGGATTTGATTTCGGGGGATATATTTATTTCGATTGAGAGGGTTAAGGATAACGCAACGGATTTTGGTGTTTCGTTTGAGGAGGAGCTTCGCAGGGTAATGGCTCACGGAGTGTTGCATTATTGTGGCTACAAGGACAAGACCGAACAAGACCAAAAAATAATGCGTCTAAAAGAAGACCAAAAAATAAAATTGTTCCACGTGGAACAATAAAGAACAAAGAAAATAGAGAATAGAAAAAAGACGATGTTCCACGTGAAACATTTAAAATTTAAAATAAAAAAAAACATAATGTTTGATACATACGATGTAATAGTAGTAGGAGGAGGGCACGCAGGAAGTGAGGCAGCAGCAGCAGCAGCGAATATGGGTTCGAAAACTTTATTGATAACAATGAGTTTACAAAATATTGCCCAGATGTCGTGTAATCCTGCTATGGGAGGAATTGCAAAAGGACAGATTGTTCGTGAGATTGATGCACTGGGAGGTTATTCTGGGATTGTATCAGATAAAACCGCTATTCAGTTCCGAATGCTTAATAAATCAAAGGGTCCTGCTATGTGGAGTCCGAGAGTACAAAGCGATAGAATGCGTTTTGCAGAAGAGTGGCGCTTGATGTTAGAGCAAACTCCAAACCTTGATTTCTATCAAGAAATGGTAAAAGGAATTAAAGTCGAAAACGGAAAAGTTACAGGAGTTATAACTAATATAGGGTTAGAAATAAAAGCAAAAACGGTAATATTGACTAACGGAACTTTCTTGAATGGTCTTATTCATATTGGAGAGAAACAATTTGGAGGAGGTAGGGCAGGAGAGAGTGCTTCGTTTGGAATTACCGAAGATTTAGTGAAATTGGGTTTCGAATCAGGAAGAATGAAAACAGGAACACCACCTCGAGTTGATGGACGTTCGCTGGATTTTTCTAAAATGGAAGAACAGGCAGGAGATGAAAACCCGAGTAAGTTTTCGTATTTAGATATTACCCAACCGCTCACTAAACAGCGCAGTTGTTTTATGACTTATACTTCGCAAAAAGTACATGATTTATTGCGAGAAGGTTTTGATCGTTCGCCTATGTTTAACGGAAGTATTAAAAGTATAGGCCCGAGATATTGTCCGTCTATCGAAGATAAAATCAATCGTTTTGCTGATAAAGAAAGACATCAGATTTTTGTAGAACCGGAAGGATGGAACACGGTTGAGGTTTATGTAAACGGATTTTCAACTTCTTTGCCAGAAGAAGTACAATTTAAAGCACTCAGAAGTGTTGTAGGTTTTGAAAACGTAAAGTTTTTCCGTCCTGGATATGCAATAGAATATGATTATTTTCCGCCTACACAGCTAAAACATACTCTAGAAACTAAACTTGTAGAAGGATTATATTTTGCCGGACAAATCAACGGAACCACCGGGTATGAAGAAGCAGCTGCTCAAGGCTTGATGGCCGGTATTAATGCTAGCCTTAAAATTCAAGAAAAAGACCCTTTTATTTTAAAACGAGATGAGGCTTATATCGGAGTTTTGATTGATGATTTGATTAC
>CAZOQH010000189.1:0-1826 GCA_964581855.1 uncultured Flavobacterium sp. | reverse complement strand
TTGGTCATTTTCTATTCTTTTTATTCTACAAATTCACTTTAAGGAAATTAACTCCTTCAAAGTGCTTTTGCGGGTTATTGGTTTTTAATTTTATGAGATTTTGTAACTTCCATTGTACAGAAGGATAACTCTCAAAATCGTAAATAGCCCAGTCAGGTTTCGTTTCTTCAAAACTAACTATAAAATCTTTATCTCTTATTGATAAGCTTCTATGAATCACTTCTAAAATTTTAATACGGGTATTTTCAAAATCCTGATAGGTAAAGGACTCTAAGGTCATTCCTTCAAACTGCCTAACAAATGCTTGACTTTGGTCTGTATAGTGCGGAAACAGCATTTCTTGTAACGGTCTTTTACTACTCAAAAGCGCGTATAAAAAACCTGTTTTTATTTCTTGGGTAAATCCTTCATTTTCCAGGAGTAGTTTTACATCAAACAAATCTCTCGGATGTTGCCTGTCTAATGCTGCACAAATTTTCCCTCCATATAATTGTCCCAACGAAACTACATTTATTGTACAAAAAACATCAAATTGTTCTTGAGCAATATCACACAAAACTCTCTTTTCAACTTTATCAATCACTCCCCGCATTCCTTGATTTACTTCAATTTTTATCTGAGCTTCATTGTTCGATATTTGCAACTTTAAAAGTTTTTTTTGATGATTCACCTTCGTATTTGGAATACGCTCTTCTATATTTTTTTTAATTTTCTCTAACGATAAACCGATGTTTTCATAAGTTGTAGCCCTATCTTCCACCGGCAAATACGTCAAATCTATATCCACAGAGAGTCGAGGCATATTTCGCACAAAAAGATTAATGGCTGTTCCTCCGTGCAATGCAAAACATTCTTCTTTTTCTACTTCGGGAATAACACGCAACAATAGCGCTACTTGTTTTTTATAATGTTCCATAATGAACCAACTCTTTCGGTACTGTTATCTGATATTTTGATACATATATTCCATTTTCAACCAAACTACGATTTCCCTTTCCTAAATCTATTTTTTGCATCTCTACATAACGCACCCACGGATGTTGGGCTTTCTCCGCCATATATAAAAACAATCGCTTTACTTTTATGGAAGAACATTCTTCTAACAGCTGCTGAACAATATTGGGGCGTAAGTTGTTTAAACCTTCCATTAGCTCATAACATTCTATAAGGTCTTGTTTTTGAGGTGCTAAATACAAACATTCCATCATTGCTCTGGCCGCGCCGGATATCTGAATATTAA
Organism: uncultured Flavobacterium sp.; assembly: GCA_964581855.1. Classification (GTDB taxonomy): domain Bacteria; phylum Bacteroidota; class Bacteroidia; order Flavobacteriales; family Flavobacteriaceae; genus Flavobacterium. The sequence continues at coordinate 586 of CAZOQH010000189.1, read as the reverse complement.
AATTTATAAGTTCGTGAGTTACAATTCCCAATTGATCGGGCAAAAAAGAAGTGCTGTAATAGTCAAGTTCTGCTTCCCATTTGTAATCGATAAACCACAGGGGTAATTTTTCTTTCGCATTCCCAAAAAGCGTTATTCTTCTGGCAGAAAACGCTAAATAATGTGCTCTTCCCAGCATAGACAAAGCGGTCTTTCCACCCAAATGAATACTACTGCCTCGTTGTTCTTGCAAAGCATACAAAGCACCTTCAACGCTTAGGGTATCTCCTGAACGTTTCATTGCTCCCGAACCTACGGATTCTATCCAATTACTGTTTTTATAACGGTTCAACAACTGATTAGAAAAACCATTTTTGGTAAGCCAAGACGTTAAATAAACCGTGCCTTGAGGCCATTCTTTCAGAAGCTTGTTTATTTTATATTCGTTTTCTAAACTCATACTTTACTTTAAGCGGTAATTATAAACAAAAATACGACTTTAGTTTAAAAACACATTCATATATAAACTAAAAGTTTATAGCTGTGCTTTTTTTTAAAGAAACCGGAACGGTTGTGATACGGATGAGTTTGGGTTTGTTCATTTTAG
>CAZOQH010000188.1:0-1855 GCA_964581855.1 uncultured Flavobacterium sp. | reverse complement strand
GAAAAAGTAATTACAGAGTCAAGAAATAAAAAATTAATTCCTACTTTGAAAATTTATGACAAAGATGGAGAATTGATTCGTTCTTATAACTTACCAGTTGGTGCCCACTTAATGGTGGACGATGGTGAGAAAATTAAAGCAGGAAAAGTATTGGTGAAAATCCCTCGTAAATCTTCTAAAACAGGAGATATCACAGGAGGTTTACCAAGAATTACTGAGTTGTTAGAAGCACGTAATCCTTCTAATCCTGCTGTAGTTTCTGAAATCGACGGTGTAGTTTCTTTCGGGAAAATTAAAAGAGGTAACCGCGAGATCATCGTGACATCAAGAACCGGAGATGAACGCAAGTATTTGGTGAAATTGTCTAATCAGATTTTGGTACAAGAAAACGACTATGTAAAAGCAGGAGTTGCCCTTTCTGACGGTGCGATCACACCAGAAGATATCCTTAGAATTCAAGGACCTTCAGCTGTTCAGCAATATTTGGTGAATGAAATTCAAGAAGTTTATCGACTGCAAGGGGTGAAAATCTCTGATAAGCACTTTGAAGTTGTTATTCGACAAATGATGCGTAAAGTTCAAATTCAAGATCCAGGGGATACTTTATTCTTAGAAGATCAAATGGTTCATAAAGAAGATTTTATACGTGAAAATGACCGTTTGTTTGGAATGAAAGTAGTAGAAGATGCTGGTGATTCTGATAATTTAAAAGAGGGACAGATTGTTTCTATGCGCGAGTTAAGAGACGAAAACTCTCTTTTAAGAAGAGAAGATAAAAATTTAGTAGTAGCACGTGATATTATTACAGCAACAGCTACTCCGGTACTTCAGGGTATTACACGAGCATCATTACAAACGAAGTCTTTCTTCTCTGCAGCGTCTTTCCAAGAAACAACCAAAGTGTTGAACGAGGCAGCAGTTGCTGGAAAAGTAGATGGACTTGTTGGATTGAAAGAAAACGTAATCGTTGGTCATAAAATCCCAGCCGGAACCGGTATGAGACAATACAATGATATTGTTGTAAGTTTCAAGGGAGCCGATGAGCAAATAGAAGAAACGGATTTGAATTTCTAGTATTTATGAGTGATAATGTGAAAGAAATTAACATTGAATTGGATGCGGAAACAGCACAAGGTACTTATTCTAATTTAGTGATTGTTAATCATTCAGCAACTGAGTTTGTAGTAGATTTTGTGAATGTAATGCCAGGAATAGAGCGCGCAAAGGTATGTTCTAGAATTATCCTTGCACCAGAGCATGCCAAAAGAATGCTGCACGCATTACAAGATAATATTAGAAAATACGAAGAACAGTTTGTTAGAAATGAAACTGAACCGCACGAACATCCTATCAGCTTTGTGCCTAAAGGAGAAGCGTAAAAAAATAAAAACCACCGAAAGGTGGTTTTTTTTATACCTAATAATCAATAAAATGACTGTTTTACTTAAAAGTAGAATGTTAAATCTTAAAAAAAAACTAAATTAAACTTAAATAAATGGAAATTTTTTTTTAAGTTTATCGACTGAATGACTAATTTTAAATTTAGTAGAATTATGGAGAAAAATACACAATATCTTCTTAAGTATTCTTCTTTTCCAAAAAAGGCAAGAGGGCTACTTTTGATGTTATTTGGCCTGTTTAGAGTTTCTTACGATAGAAACGAACGGCCTATTAAGAAAGGTGGAAGTATATTTAATAGTTTGCACTTTATGCTAGTATTGAGTTTGATGGCTTTTTCTGTTATCCAGGTTTCGGCGCAGACTACTATTAGCTCAAATCTTGTTGGTTCAACAAGTACAGGATCAGGTGGTAATGGTATTACCTTTGCAGTTGAAAATACGAATCCTGGTGCTCA
>CAZOQH010000187.1:0-1858 GCA_964581855.1 uncultured Flavobacterium sp. | reverse complement strand
CAGGCACAGATTGACTATTCCCAAATCAGCAGACGATGGAATATGCCCGACCGTTATTACAGCAAAACTTTTGAGATTGAAAAAGGAGAAAAGCTTCTTTTTATAGTTATGGACACCAATCCGTTTATTGACAGCTACCACAAAAAGCCCGAAAAATACAACAGAATAACAGAACAGGATACTTTAGCCCAGCGAAAATGGCTTGAACAAACCTTAAATACCAACGATAAATCCGTAAAATGGAAAATCGTAGTCGGACATCACCCTTTATACAGCGGAGGAAAACGAAAAGAAAGCAAAGACACCAAAAGTTTTGAGGCTAAATTTGCCGACCTTTTCGACAAATACAAAGTAGATGCTTATATCTGTGGGCACGAACACGATCTGCAAATCATAAAACCAAAAGGAAGATATACAACTCAATTCTTATCAGGAGCAGCAAGTGAAGTGCGTCAATCAGGAGAAAGAGAAGGGACTATTTTTGCAGCAACTGAGCCGGGATTTATGACTTTTTCTATTTTGGGTAATAAAATGCTTATCCAAACCATAAAAGCAAATCAGGAAGGAGCAAAAGTGCTTCACAAACACGAAATAGTAAAATAATGAGCCATATTCAGCCTTAAAAAATAATAACAATGAAAAAAATATTCTTACCATTTGTAGCAATCGGATTTTTACTTACTTCTTGTCAGGACAAATTAGCCCCTGTTGCAGAAAATGCGATAAAACCAACAGTAATTACACAGCCAACACCCAATGATACTGATGACCCAGCTATTTGGGTTCATCCTACTGATGCTTCAAAAAGCTTGATTATAGGGACAGATAAAGAAGTAGGAGGCGGATTGTATCTATATGATTTAGAAGGAAAAATCGTAAATAAATATATCGATATGCAACGTCCAAATAATGTAGATGTTGCTTATGGGTTAAACATCAACGGAGTTAAAACCGACATTGCCGTAACTACCGAACGAAAAGCCAATGCCATTCGCATTTTCTCACTTCCTGACCTAAAACCAATTGATAACGGAGGAATTCCGATTTTTGAAGGCGAAACCGGAATAGAAGAACGAGACGGAATGGGATTAGCCCTCTATACTAAACAAATTGATTCGGTTACTACAGAGATTCACGCTGTAGTAGGACGAAAAACAGGACCTTCAGGAACCTATTTATGGCAATACAAACTTTCTGCAAATGCAAACGGAGAAGTAACAGGAGAAGTTATCCGTAAATTCGGACAGTATAGTGGTAAAAAAGAAATTGAAGCCATCGCAGTCGATAACGAATTGGGATATATTTATTATTCAGACGAATCAGCAGGAGTACGCAAATATTATGCAGACCCAGAAAAAGGGAACCAAGAGCTAGCGTTTTTTGCGCAAAAAGATGCTTTGAGTGACCACGAAGGAATTGCCATTTACAAAAAAGACGAAAAAACAGGTTATATCTTGGTGTCTAATCAACAAAAAAACACATTTTTAGTTTACAAGCGAGAAGGAACCGAAAAGAATCCTCACCAGCATACACTTATTGCTGAAATCCCTGTTTCTACTGTTGAATGTGACGGAGCTGATGTAACAAGCGTTAATTTAGGAAGCAACTATCCAAACGGAATTTTTGTAGCAATGAGCAACGGAAACGTGTTTCATATTTATGACTGGAATATTCTTCAGAAATGGATTGACGAAAACCCTATTCAACAATAATCAAATTTTCAAAATAAAGTTAGAACACCTCTGCTATCAGAGGTGTTTTTTTAATGCTAATTAAAACGAAATATAGAAATAAATATTCTACTTACAATATCATCGAAAGTTGAATTCGCTTTCTGGCAACATCTACTTCAACTACT
>CAZOQH010000186.1:0-1866 GCA_964581855.1 uncultured Flavobacterium sp. | reverse complement strand
AACGAAACCGATGCAGAAGACATTACCATCGAAACTTTTTCAAAAGCTTTTGACAAAATACATACCTATAATTCAGAATACGGTTTTAATACTTGGTTGATTTCGATTGCCAAAAACGTACATATTGATATGCTACGCAAGAAAAAAACCTCGCTCTTTGTAGATTTTGAAAATGAACAGGAAAGTCAGAAAGCATATAATATGCCTGACACCTCTCCTACTATCGAAGATGAAATTATTCAAGAGCAAAACCTGAATAAACTCCTAAAACACATCAAAAGTCTGAAGCCACATTATCAGGAAGTAATTCAATTGAGGTATTTCCAGGAACTTTCGTATCAGGAAATTTCCGAACAACTCAACGAACCCCTGAGCAATGTAAAAGTAAAAATCTTAAGAGCAAAGAAATTATTGGCAGAAAGCATTTTAAAAAAGAAATAAAATTCTGTTTACAAAAAAAACACAATCCCATTTTGAGTATTCAGAATGGGTTTTTTATTGAAGTAATATTAACTTTGTATTTTATAGTTACAATAGATATATCAGAGATTAAAGAGTAAAATCAACTAAATGAAAATCCGAAAAGCAAGGTCCGAAGATTCAAGATTTATTGTTCCGTACTTATTATTAGCAATGGAAGAAATCGCCTACGAGTTTATCGGAGAAAAATCGTATCAAAAAGCAAGCGATTTTTTATTTGAGATGGTTTCTAAAAAAGAAAACCAATATTCATTCGAAAATTGTTGGATTGTAGAAAGCAAAGACCAAATTATCGCTGTAGCTTGCTTGTATGACGGAGGAAAATTACACGAATTACGAATTCCTGTTGCAAATTACATCCAAGAACATTTCGGAAAAAATTTTAATCCGGAAGATGAAACACAAGCTGGCGAAATTTATATTGATTGTGTCGGGATAAATCCGAGTCAGCAAGGAAAAGGAATTGGTTCGCAACTATTCGAATTTTTGATTGATGAATATGTCATCAAACAAAAAAAGACATTAGGATTATTAGTCGATTATGACAACCCGAAAGCTGAAAAATTATACTTAAATTTAGGTTTTAAGATAGTAGGAAAGAAAACATTAGTTGGAAAGACTTTGAAACATATGCAGTATATTTGTCCTACTAATTCCTAAATTTAAAATTTGCAATTCTAAAATGAACGACTTTCTAAAATATCAAGCTCAAACCTCAAAATTCCCTTTATCAGTCGAAGTTTCTCATGCTAAAGGCTCTTATATTTATGATACCAGTGGAGGAAAACACCTTGATTTTGTAGCAGGAGTTTCAGCTTGTACGTTAGGACATTGTCATCCGAGAGTGGTTGAGGCAATCCAAAATCAAACGGAAAAATATATGCACGTTATGGTTTACGGGGAATATGCTCAAAGTCCGGCTGTGGAGTTTTGTAAGCTATTAGCAGAAAATTTGCCTTATCCACTCAAAAAAACCTATTTGGTAAATTCCGGAACAGAGGCTACCGAAGGTTCGATTAAATTAGCCCGAAGAGTAACCGGAAGAAGTGAAATCATCTCAATGAACAATGCCTATCACGGAAATACCATGGGCTCTATGAGTGTGATGAATTACAAAGAGCGAAAAGCACCGTTTTTACCACTGATTCCGGGCGTAAAGTTTATCGATTTTAACGATGAATCACAACTGAAGCAAATTACCGAAAAAACTGCAGCCGTAATTTTAGAAAGTATTCAAGGTGGAGCAGGATTTATTCAACCCAAAAACGATTATTTCAAAAAAGTCCGTCAAAGATGTACAGAAGTTGGTGCATTGATGATTGTGGACGAAATTCAACCTGGATTTGGAAGAACCGGAAAGTTATTCGGATTTGAAAATTATGGTGC
>CAZOQH010000185.1:0-1898 GCA_964581855.1 uncultured Flavobacterium sp. | reverse complement strand
CACAGAGCGATTCTCGAGCCATTGGCGATTTTGATTTCGCCTTATGCTCCGCATATAGCTGAAGAATTGTGGAATAAATTAGGTCATAACGAAAGTATCTCAACCGCTCCGTTCCCGATTTTTGAAGAAAGACATTTGGTAGAATCCGAAAAAGCTTATCCGGTATCGTTCAACGGAAAAATGCGATTTACCATCAATCTTCCTCTGGATTTATCCGTTGAAGAAATCGAGAAAATCGTTTTGGCTGATAGCAGAACCCAAGAACAATTACAAGGTCGCGAACCGAAAAAAGTAATTATAGTTCCTGGAAAAATTATTAATATTGTAGGGTAAACCTTAAATCAAAACCTATGAAATCACAAAAATCAATTTTAGGAATTTTTATACTCATTATCATTGCAATTGTAGTGATGATGTTTGGTTTGCCGACTTATAACGTATGGCAACAAGAAATGGCTGGTAAGGCAGAAATGGCAAAAGCCGAACAAAACAGACGTATTTTGGTAGAAGAAGCCAAAGCCCGTCTGGAAGCTGAAAAACTAAATGCACAAGCAGAAATCGAAAGAGCTAAAGGAATGGCAGAGGCGATGAGCATCGAAAACGGAACGCTAAATTCGGTGTACAACCAATATTTATTTATCCGTACACTCGAAAAACTAGCTGATAAAGGTAATTTACCTCAAATTATTTATATGCCATCAGAAGGATTAGTGCCTGTGATGGATGTTTCTCAAAATCAACCAAATTAAAAAGGTTATTTGTAACACTCAACCAAAACCGTATTCCGAATTAAGAATGCGGTTTTCTTTTGGCTTACTTTTTGAAGTTGCGAAGAAAAACCTTGCTTATGAAAACGATTACTACTTTTTTAGCCTTACTTTTTTCAACAATAATTTTTGCCCAATCCAACAATCAGTTAGCGGTGTTCGGAGGAGTGAATTATCAACCTATTCTCAAAGGAAATACTATAGCAGGAGATTTAACCGGACGCTATTATGTGGGCGAAAAGCTCTCGTTAGGAGTAGGATTTGACTATACTTTTAAAAAATACAATCAAGGTTTTGGTTACCTAACCGATAGAACCTTGATGCATAATGTTACGCTAAATTCAATTGTTCAATACGATTTTTTACATAGCGAAAGGCTTACGGTTGGAGCTTTTGTGGCGAATGGTGCATCGATTGTTACTTTAAGAGATAGAAACGAAACCCGAACAACCGAAACCACGCAAGAAATAAACGGAATATGGCAAACTACAATAGTCGAAGTACCAAAAAGGCTGGGTAGAGATGCCTTTTATATTCTCACGCCCGGAATTGATTTTTCGTATAAAGTAGCGAGTTTAGATGAGGAGTTTAATACCAATCTGTATATCACTTCACGAGTGGGTTATCAAATGGCTTTCGGAAGTGGAGATTTTTCTAAACCCAAAAACTTTACCGATTTTGTTTTGATGTTAGGCGTTACGGTAAAAGGAGATTTGTAAAAATAGCATCCTTTAAAAATCTGTGAAAATCCTATGTAAATTCAATTCAGACGGACATTTTTTGTAACTTCGCCGTTTAGAATAATTTCGTCAAAACTAAAAAATGGCAAAACCAAGCATACCCAAAGGAACAAGAGATTTCTCACCTCAAGAAGTCGCAAAAAGAGCTTATATCATCAGTGTTTTAAAAAAGAATTTCGAAAAGTTCGGGTTTCAACCTATCGAAACGCCTTCGTTTGAAAATCTGGATACCCTGATGGGAAAATATGGCGAAGAAGGCGATCGATTGATTTTTAAAATTTTGAATTCGGGAGATTATTTAGCGAAAGCTAATGAAGAACTTTTGACTAATAAAGACAGCCAAAAACTAACTTCTCAAATCTCCGAAAAAGCACTTCGTTATGATTTGACC
>CAZOQH010000184.1:0-1907 GCA_964581855.1 uncultured Flavobacterium sp. | reverse complement strand
CTTGAGCTGTGAGTTTATAACCTTTCATTACATCAATTTTTCCGATGCTTTCTCCTGCATTATACGTTTTTCCGAGAATCGGGTCAAACGAAGACAACCTTCCTGAAAGTGGTGCTAATACAATGAAATTCTGTTTGTTTTTCTTTAGAATTTCCAAGCTTTTATGCATTGTGGCAATCGATTGGTTCATTTGAGCAATCTGAACTCTGTTGGTTTGTTTTTCTTTTTCGATGCTTTCCTGAATGATGTTTTTTCGTTCCAACTGATAACGATAGCTTTCCTCTGCAATCGTCCATTCGTTTTGAGAAATCACTCCTTTTTCAATCAGTTTTTTGTTTCGGTCGTACAGATTTTTCGCATTATTGAAATCGTGTTCAATAGCTACCAAATCTTTCATTAGGTTTAATTCCTGATTTCGCAAATTTAATTTTCCGACATTCAGGTTGTTAATTTGTTCGATAATGGCAGTTTCCTGTGTCAGATAACCAAGTTCTGTATTCGGATTGTATAACCGTGCAAGGGCTTGTCCTTTTTCGACCATACTCCCGTTTTCAACATAGATTTCCTGAACCGAACCTCCTTCAACTACATTGATAAGCATTGAATGTAAGGGTTCTGTTTTTGCCTGAAAAACGATAAAATCTTCAAAATAATCCAGTTTTACTTCTTTAATTAAAATTTCGGATGTTTTTACGTTTAAGGTTCTTTTTTGGGTTAATGATAAATAACCTAAAAATCCGAAAGCTAAAACAGCTATTCCGATTAAAATCAAATTTCGTTTTTTATTACTTTTACGTTTTATAACTTTGTCCACAAGGATATATATTTATCTGAAAATCAATTAGAAATATCTGTGCCATTACTTTAAAAAAACGTAATTCACTGATGTTTAAAAAGTAAAGTTTTCAAATAAAAAACAAAGTGTCCGAAAACGGACAAGTGTACGTTCGGAAACGGACAGTTTTATTTAAAAGATAGAGAAAATAAATATTTTTTCAGCCACGCATTAAATGGTTTTACGGATTTCAGATGTAAAAATCCTTTTAATTTGTGGCAAATTAATCAAAAATGAAGAAAAAACAAGCCAACATATTACTTGTAGATGACCAAGAGGAGATACTTTTTTCTCTGAAAGTGCTTTTGAAAAAACATTTCGAAGGGCTTTTTTCTGCAAATTCTCCAAGAAAAATATTGGAGATTTTAGGAGAAACCGATATTGATGTGGTTTTGTTGGATATGAACTACAGAATCGGTTTTGAAGACGGAAAAGAAGGTATTCATTGGTTGAAAGAAATTTCGAAATTTTCTCCTCAAACAGTCGTGATTCTGATGACTGCTTTCGGAAGAGTGGAAACGGCAGTCGAAGGACTTAAAAACGGAGCATTTGACTATATTCTTAAACCTTGGGATAACGAAAAATTGCTCCAATTAGTTTCGAATGCTGTAGATGAAAGTCGAAAAAGAAAAAAGAAAAACTTATCGGAAATCAAAATTCAAGAAGCTTTTATCGGAAAATCGGATGCCATACTTCAGGCTTACAAATTAGCGGAAAAAGTAGCTTTAACCGATGCAAATGTCTTGATTTTAGGAGAAAACGGAACAGGAAAATCTTTTTTAGCAAAATACATTCACGATCATTCCAAAAGAAAAGATAAAGCTTTTGTTCACATAGATTTGGGTTCGTTAAGCGAAAATCTGTTCGAAAGTGAACTTTTCGGATACGCCAAAGGTGCTTTTACCGATGCAAAAAACGACACAACAGGACGTTTCGAAATGGCTCAAAACGGAACGATTTTTTTGGACGAAATCGGAAATCTTCCACTTCATTTACAAAGTAAATTGTTGTATGTAATTCAGACAAAATCCGTTGTCAGGTTAGGAGAATCTGTTCCAAGACCTTTGAATGT
>CAZOQH010000183.1:0-1919 GCA_964581855.1 uncultured Flavobacterium sp. | reverse complement strand
TAAGACATCAAGACTATGATATTAAACTGGCTAAAAATATTTATTTATCATTTCAGGCAAAACAAGCTGTTTTCAATCCTAAACATATTAGGATTGAGCATCGGAATTGCAGGAATTATCTTTTCGATTCTGTATCGAAACAACGAATTGCAATTTGATGCTTGGAATCCGTATAAAAAAGAAGTACATCAGGTATTTGGAGATATGGGAGATGCAGGAACCTGGAGTACACAACCTGCTCCACTGGCTCCGATTGCTCTGGAAACTATTCCTGAAATAGAATCATACAGCTATTTTCTTACTTATTACAATGCTCCTTATCTGGAATATAACGGGAAAAATCACGTGATTCACCCTTCATTAGATGCAGACGGAAATATCTTTGAAATGTTTCCTTTTGAATTTATCGAAGGAGACCCAAAAACAGCATTGAAAGACAAAAACAGTGTTACTCTTTCGGAACAACTTGCTAAAGAAGTTTTCGGAACAACTGAAAATCTAGTCGGAAAAACCATTAAATTGAGTGGAAAAGACCGAGTGGTAAAAGGTATTTACAAACTGAATGACAAAACTTCCATTCAGCCCAAAATGATATTCAATGGTATTTTGTTTGACCTCGAAGACAATAAAGACCAGTGGGGAAATTTTAACTATGGACTTTGTTTCAAACTCAAAAAAGGAACAGATAAAAAAGCGGTCGAACAAAAAGTAAACGACATTTATTTAGAATACCGAATCAAACATTGGGCTAAAGAAGAAGGAATTTCGGTAGAAGAATACATCAAACAATACGGACAAATCAAAGTTTTTTTACAGCCTTTGGAAACAGCTTATCTGAATGGAATAAGAGATGGTTATCCCGAAGGAGCAGGAAATTATCAGTTGCTTTTGATAATGATGGGACTTTCTACACTTATTCTTATTCTGTCAATTGTAAATTATATCAATCTGGCTACTGCAAATGCAATCAGAAGAGCAAAAGAAGTTGGAGTCAGAAAAATTGTAGGGGCAGATAAAAATCAAATCGTAAAACAGTTTGTTTTTGAAACAGCCATTACAGCTTTTATGGCTATTCTGATTTCGCTTGCTATTGTTGAACTGGTTCTTCCGTATTACAACGATTTTGTTGGAAGAAATTTAGATATGAAAGATAATTCGTTCTTTATCCAATTAGTATTAATCTTTATTGCTGTTGTCATATTTGCAGGCATTTTTCCTGCTTTGTATGTGGCAAATTTCGAAGCTCTGAAAGTTTTGAAAGGAAATTTCTCTCGCAGTAAAAGCGGAATCTGGCTCAGAAACGGAATGTTAGTTTTACAATTTGCTATCGCTTCCTTATTTATTGTGGGTTCATACGTGGTGTATCAGCAAGTGAAATATATGTCCGAAAAAGATTTAGGATTTAAAGGAGATCAGGTTATCAGAGCTCAATACAACTATCCAAATTCAAAATCTATCTATAAAGATTATGCCCTTTATAAAGAACAACTCTTAAAAATAAAAGGAGTTGAGGAGGTGTCAAGTGGAGCTTTTAGGTTCGGTGGAGGAGCGAATTCAACTTCATCATTTATGCACGAACGTAAAAGCGTTCAAGCGAGTAATATGGCGATGGATTTTGGGTTGCTTGACCAAATGAAAATTAAGGTTGTCGAAGGACGGGATTTATCTGAAAAATTAGCTTCTGACACTATTTCCACAATGCTTGTAAATAAACAATTTGTAGAAAAATTACAGCTTAAAAATCCGATTGGAACGATCATCAAAACTGGTTGGGGAAGAGGAGACGGAAGTGACGGAACAATCAGTTTGGAAATTGTAGGAATTGTTGATGATTTCAATCTTTTAAGTTTAGAATCCGAAATTCCTGCAATGGTATTTATCCACATCAAAACCGTTCCTTGGATGGCTTATAATATGAA
>CAZOQH010000182.1:0-1947 GCA_964581855.1 uncultured Flavobacterium sp. | reverse complement strand
GTATTATGTTCGATATGTGTTACTTTTTCATGAATTTCTTTAGTACTTTTCCAAATAAGGAAAATACCTCCGAGCAGCAATATCAATGCCTGACCGTTAAAGTCGGCTTTAAACCAATTCCAATCAATACTAAACCAAGGCTCTTTCATAGCTATGAGCAATGTAATTCCGAAAAGCATTGCAATACGCATGAACATTGCTAAAAAAAGTCCGATTCGAGTAGCTTTTTTTCGTTTTTCCTCTGGGAGTTTACCTGTTACAATCGATATAAAAATAATGTTATCAATACCTAAAACAACCTCCAAAAAGGTAAGTGTAGCAAAAGCGACCCAAGTATCAGGATTCAGTAAAAATTCCATTTTATTTTCGATTATAAATTTGCAGTAAATGTATAAAAATCTTTTTTTGATTTATTAAGTAAAGCCAAAAACACTTCTTAATAAACTATAAGTTCAATTAATTCGGGAGTTTTTACTTATTTTTACCTAAAATTATAGTGTCAATGCGTTGGATCCTTACTCAAAATATTTCTGAACAAAAAGTAAACGAATTAGCTATCAGTCTTTCAGTTGATAAAGCTATTGCCAAATTGTTGGTTCAAAGAGGAATTGATTCGTTTGAAAAAGCACGATTATTTTTCCGGCCAACGCTTGATGATTTACACAATCCGTATCTGATGAAAGATATGGATAAAGCGATTGAACGCATCGAGAAAGCATTTCAGAATAACGAAAAGATTTTGGTTTATGGAGATTATGATGTGGATGGGACTACCGCAGTCTCTCTTGTTTATTCGTATATAAGTTCTTTCTATCCAAACGTAACAACCTATATTCCGGATCGATATGAGGAAGGTTACGGAGTTTCGTTTCAAGGAATTGACTATGCAGATGACAACGAAATCTCACTCATCATAGCTTTGGATTGTGGAATTAAAGCTCACGAAAAAATTGATTATGCCAACTCCAAAAACATTGATTTTATCATTGCTGATCATCATTTACCTGATGATACTATTCCGAATGCGATTGCGGTTCTCGACCCAAAACGCAAGGATTGTGAATATCCGTATAAAGAGCTTTGTGGTTGTGGAATTGGGTTTAAAATCATTCAGGCTTTGGCTGAAAAAAGAGGACAAAAAACCGAAGATTTACTTCCGTATTTAGATTTGGTAGCCACAGCCATTGCTGCTGATATTGTTCCGATTACGGGTGAAAATCGGATTTTAGCAAAATTCGGACTAGAGGTAATAAACTCCAACCCTCGAAACGGCATAAAGGCACTGATTCAGAACCTTAAAAAAGAAGAACTCACTATCACAGATGTAGTTTTTATTATTGCCCCGAGAATCAATGCTGCTGGGAGAATTTACCACGGAAATTATGCTGTGAAATTATTAACAGAATTTGATTTAAGCCAAGCCGAAGAATTTGCACAAAACATCGAAACTTTTAATACCGAACGTAAGGATTTAGATAGTTTCATTACCAAAGAAGCTTTACAGCAAATCATTGAAACCAATCAAGAAAAACTATTTACAACTGTTGTTTTTAATGAGAATTGGCACAAAGGCGTTATCGGGATTGTAGCTTCGAGACTTATCGAAACCTATTACAAACCTACATTAGTTTTTACAGAAAGTAACGGAAAAATGGTTGCTTCTGCACGTTCGGTAAAAGGATTTGACATACACGAAGCACTCGAAAAATGTTCGGAATTTATCGAACAATTCGGAGGGCATAAATATGCAGCCGGACTCACCGTTGCTAAAGAAAAATTCGAATTGTTTAGAGAAAAATTCGAAGAAGTCGTAAAAAATTCGATTACCGAGGAATCGCTCTCTCCCGAAATCAATATCGATTCAGAAATTGATTTTTCGGACATCAACCCAAAATTCATCAGAATTCTCAAACAATTCGAACCTTGTGGACCGGAGAATATGACTCC
>CAZOQH010000181.1:0-1954 GCA_964581855.1 uncultured Flavobacterium sp. | reverse complement strand
GACTCTTCTAATTTTAACTCTTCAGCCAAATGCCACGCAATAGCCTCTCCTTCACGATCCTCATCCGAAGCTAACCAAACCGTTTCTGCTTTCTTTGACAAATCTTTTAGTTTCTTTACCACTGCTTTTTTATCAGCCGAAACTTCATATTTAGGTTTGAAGTTATTCTCTACATCAATTGCCATCTCTTTGGAAGGAAGATCCACGATATGACCAAAACTTGATTCAACCTGAAACTCTTTCCCCAAAAATTTCTCTATCGTTTTTGCCTTCGCAGGCGACTCCACTATCACTAAATTTTTTGCCATTCTTAATTTTAATTTGAAAGCAAAAATATAGGATTTTTTTTATATAAACCTGAGTTCGTAATTTTTATTGCCTTATTTTTTCTTATTCCACTACATTTAAGGTGCTTTTTCAAAGATATTGCAAGTAGTTTTTTTCGATGATTTTTTTCATGCTATCAACTAATATAGGCGGTTTTACAACTTTTATTTGAAAATTATGAGAAAGCAATTCCGCTATGAATTCCATCGTTGGAATTATATGAAACTTTATTAGCGTCTTGCCGTTTACAATTGTTATTTTTTGGGATTCGTGTATGGGAAGCGTGCGGAAATACTTCCCGTATTCAATCGAAGTTTCAATTTCTACCTCAACAACACTATCAAAACCTTCCAGAGGCAAAGTGCTAACGCCATAAAAATCTTTTAAATGATTTTTTACATTTATATTTGAAGTCCATGGTATTTCTCTACCAATTTCTGCACTTTGAAAACGATCTAAAGCAAAGGTTTTTAGAGTTGTACCAGTAGAGCCGCTTTCTTGCTCATAACCCGCAACATACCATCTGTTCTTATTTTCAACCAAAAACTTAGGAATGATCTTTCTCTCGGTCGATTTGTATTGATCGAATTTTTGATATGCAAAGTGTAAATATTTCTGATTGATTATTGCCTTTTTTATGATTGGATAATATTCCAAACCAGAAGCTTTTGACTCCTTTATATATATAAAGTCGAATGAAAGAGCATCTTGTGCTATGTGAAACATCTTTAAACTATCAATAGCAAACCGACGATGATTGGCCGATTCTTCGCTAAAATCATCAGACTGAAGCACGTATTTTTTCTTGGATTTATCAAAAACGATATGGACATTCAAAGAACTTGCAATGTCTTTTAAATCACGTTGAAAGGTTCGAAGTGACACCCTAAAATCCTCATCGGTTTGTATGCTATGTAGACGATCATTCACCTCCTCGAAGGTCAATCCATTCGTTCCATATAATTGGAAAAGCTCTACAATCCGCATCAATCTACTAATCAAATGATGTTTTCCTGCCATAAAAATTAATTAAAACTGCTTTCAAAAAGTTGTTCTATCGCCTCAATCCCAAAAAGATTGATGTTTCGAGTACCAATACCAGCGAAATTAATCGCGTTTATTTTTGGAGGAACTAAAGTTTTACGAAACTCTTTGTGGTAATGATCGTAGCGAAACCATTCGGTTTGATTTTGGTCGAAAACCCATACACTTTTTTGCAAATCAATAGCCATTTGAACAGCCCAAGCGGTTCCACCTTGAACCTGCAAGTTGTTTTTTGACTTTCTGAATGTTGAAACCGCAAAAACCTCTTCGGAATTTTTGACTTGATGCCAATTTCGAGCAAGAAATTTTAAGTAGGAATGGATCCTAGATCGCTTTAAAACCTCGTTAGTCTTCATAACATTTATAACACCTTCGCGGTATTCGTTATCAGAAAGTTCGTATTTATTTTCCGAGTGATGAAAAGCTGTCTTGTAGGAATAAGCAACGACATCAACAGCGAATTTTTTCGAAAAAAACTCGAAATAAGAATCGGCACCTTCAGCACCACCGGAATGGCAAGTATATTTTTTTTCATCCTTCATATCACAAATATACAAAACGATCATGACAACTTATGTCGTTT
>CAZOQH010000180.1:0-1960 GCA_964581855.1 uncultured Flavobacterium sp. | reverse complement strand
TGCCATATCTTACTTACTATTTCTTTCTACGTTCTACAATATACTTATTACTTGGATTTGCCTTAGCTCTAGTTCTATAACCTTTAGCTGGCATACCTTTTCTTGAACGAGGATGTCCTCCAGATGCTCTTCCTTCTCCACCTCCCATAGGGTGATCAACCGGGTTCATCGCAACAGGTCTTGTTCTCGGTCTTCTACCCAACCATCTTGAACGTCCTGCTTTACCAGAAACAATAAGTTGGTGATCGTGATTTGACACAGCTCCAATGGTAGCTGAACAAGTAAGTAAAATCAAACGAATCTCCCCTGAAGGCATTTTGATAGTAGCATATTTACCATCACGTGCAATCAACTGAGCAAACGTTCCAGCAGAACGAGCAATAACTGCTCCTTGACCTGGACGCAACTCAATACAAGAAATTACAGTTCCCAAAGGAATTTTAGCAAGAGTCATAGTGTTTCCTACTTCTGGAGCAGCATTCTCTCCTGAAACTACCGTTTGTCCTACTTTCATTCCGCTTTGTGCAATAACATAAGTTTTTGCTCCATCAGCATAAGCCAACAAAGCAATAAACGCTGTTCTGTTCGGATCATATTCAATTGATTTCACCGTAGCAGGAATTCCTGTTTTGGCTCTTTTAAAATCAATAATACGATATCTTTGTTTATGACCACCACCAACATATCGCATGGTCATTTTTCCTTGACTATTTCTACCTCCTGAGTTTTTTTTCGGTGCTAGCAAGCTACGCTCCGGCTTATCAGTTGTAATGGCGTCAAAACCATTCACAACTCTAAAACGCTGACCCGGGGTAATAGGTTTTAATTTTCTAACTGACATTTTAGTCTTTACGTTTTATTAGATATTAGTATATAAATCTATAGTTTCTCCGTCTTTCACTTGAACAAAAGCTTTTTTGTAAGCTCCCGTCTTAGCAGTGATAAGTCCGGTTTTTGTATATTTTGTAGAACGATTAGCTCTGCTGATACTTGTATTAACAGATACCACAGAAACTCCATAAGTTTGCTCCACAGCTTTCTTAATCTGAATTTTGTTAGCTTTTTTATCGACTACAAATCCGAAACGATTTTGCAACTCACTTTCTTTGGTTGCTTTTTCGGTAAGTATAGGTTTAATTATTACACTCATCACCTTACTATTTACTTAAATTTTCTTCAATTCCCGCTAACGAACCCTCTAAAAGAACTAAACTATTTGAATTTAAAATAGCATAAGTATTTAATTCACTGCTAGTTACAACATTAGTCGCTTTCAAATTGCGAGACGACAAATATACATTTTTATTTGATTCAGCCAACACAAATAGAGATTTTTTATTCTCTAACCCTAAAGCCTTCAATACATTGATGAAATTTTTAGTGTTTGGAGCATCAAATTGGAAGTCTTCTATAACCACAACTCCACCTTCTTTAGCCTTTGCACTCAATACTGATTTACGAGCCAAACGCTTAAGGTTTTTGTTCAATTTAAAAGAATAACTTCTTGGTCTTGGTCCGAAAATTGTTCCTCCACCAGTAAAAAGTGGATTTTTAACACTTCCCGCACGAGCCGTACCAGTTCCTTTTTGTTTTTTAATTTTACGAGTCGAACCAGCAACCTCATTTCTCTCTTTAGATTTATGAGTTCCTTGTCTTTGGTTAGCCAAATATTGTTTCACATCCAAGTAAACCGCATGATTGTTTGGCTCTATACCGAAAACTGAATCCGAAAGAACCACTGTTCTACCGGTTTCTTTACCATTGATATTTAAAACTTTTACTTCCATTGCTTCTTACTTCTGAATGATTACGTAAGAATTTTTGTGTCCTGGAACTGCTCCCTTAATCACAAGTAAATTCTTTTCTTCAACAACTTTTAAAACTACAAGGTTTTGAACAGTTACATTTTTACCTCCTGTTCTACCTGCCATTCGCATTCCTTTGAATACTCTTGACGGAT
>CAZOQH010000179.1:0-1989 GCA_964581855.1 uncultured Flavobacterium sp. | reverse complement strand
ACCCTTATTACTTCAGACTTTTCTGCTCTTCAGACTGATGCTATTTTTAAGTATTCTGGAGAGGTGGACAAAGCGGCTATGTTTAACGAGACCTTGGTTTCGATGCTTATTTCTTATCCGTTATTTTTGATTGTTTTTGGGGTGATTTATAAATGGAAATGGAAGAATTTATTAAAAAAATAAGCTAATCGTATGCCTACTGGCACGAGATATGCTGCATCTGACATCGAAGAAGTAGTTTTTAACATCTAAATATCTGGTAAAAATGCATACTTATAAAAATGTACACCACGACTTTAAGCTCAATGGATATCACCTCGATAGTGATGATATATGCAGGGTTGCCTATAATTATGTTAAAGACGGAACTTCGTCTGAGAGGTCGTTGGGTTTGTTTCTGTTGGACTGGTTTGACGAAAGCCCCGACATTAGCCTTCAAACTTCGGGAACTACCGGAAAGCCCAAATCCATTGTTGTTGCCAAACAAGCTATGGTAAATTCGGCTTTGGCTACCGGTAATTTTTTTGACCTCCAACCCAAAGACAAAGCCTTGTGTTGCTTACCGGTAAATTTTATAGCCGGAAAAATGATGTTAGTCCGAGCTTTTGTATTAGGCTTGGATATGGATTTTGAAGAACCGACTGCCCATCCTTTAAAGAATCTTAGAACCGAATACGACTTTGTAGCCATGACTCCGATGCAAGTCGAGAACTCTATTTCTAAACTTCATCTGATTAAAAAGCTAATTATCGGAGGATCAAAAGTAAATACTGTTTTAGAATCAAAACTAACTGAGTTTTCTACCGAAATCTACGAAACTTATGCTTCTACAGAAACCCTTACCCATATCGCAGCTCGAAAAATAGGTCAGGAAACCTTTAGATTGCTTCCGGATATCTCGATTTCGTTAGACCATAGAGACTGCTTGGTGATTGATGCTCCAAGGATATCCGACGAAAAAATCGTTACCAATGACATAGTCGAACTAAAGTCTGACACGGAGTTTATTTGGTTGGGTCGTTTTGACAATGTTGTCAACAGCGGTGGAATCAAAATTTTCCCTGAAAAGATAGAACCCCAACTTGCCGACAAAATTCCACATCGGTTCTTTTTCGGAGGAATCTCGGACCCTGTTTTGGGCGAAAAATTGGTCTTGGTTATCGAATCCAAAAAATACGAAATAGATGTTAGTATTTTTGATGAATTAGACAAATACGAGAAGCCTAAAGAAATATACTTTGTTCCAAGTTTTATAGAAACCCCAAGCGGTAAAATCAGGCGAAATCAAATCCTTTCGACTCTTGCGTTAAACGCCTAAAATCCGGAGCTATGCCAGTTGTCCGAAACTTATTATCACCAACTAAAACTACTTACTACTATGGAAGACAAAAATATCAGAAAAGAATATTCTAACGGAGAAGTCACCGTGGTTTGGGAGGCTTCTAAGTGCACCCATTCTGCCCATTGCGTCAAGAATTTACCGCAAGTATTTAACCCACGAGAAAAACCGTGGATAAAAATGAACCAAGCCACAAGTGATGCAATTGTAGAGACGGTAAAAAAATGTCCGTCGGGTGCATTGAGCTTACTTAATTCTACTAAATAAACACTGCCCTTTCTCTTTTATTTCAGACCCTAAACTTAAGAAATCTCTTGTGTTGATTCCGTAAAAAAAAGCCCTACATAAAGCAGGTTGGTTCCTCTGTATTTTGGGTCAAAAACCTACTCGATTTGAACCTTGGTTTATTAAATGTACAAAAACAAACCCTCCCTCCTATTTCTACACGAAAAAACTTGTTTGTTTTGCTCATTATAATTACCTTTAACCCACTAACAAACAGTCTTTTATAAAGAGATAACTTTTTTAAAAACTTTTCATCTCAAACGCTCATTTTTTTCTTTTTTCCCTATTTATTTCTCTTTTCAATGCCGCCTTAATGCTGCCTTAATGCCGTATCAATGTAGCGTCAATACCGCCTTAATGCCATA
>CAZOQH010000178.1:0-2005 GCA_964581855.1 uncultured Flavobacterium sp. | reverse complement strand
GATTAAACTGACTTGCCTTATCGGATTAGTTATTGCTCCAATTTTAGGAGGGCATTCTACAACAGTTTCCGAAAAATCAGAAGTCGAAGAAATAAAAGTGAAGACCGAAGATGTAAGAGTTTCGACTGGAGTAAAATCAATTCTTAATGCAGATAAAGACTAAAAATAATCAAGTAAATAAGAATTTATTTTAGTTACTTATCCATACAGTTAAAAAAAATAAAGGGCTAGTTTATAAATAAATAGCCCTTTATTAATTATAAAAACCAACCTTATTTGATATGAAAAAACTCATTTTCTCATTAATTTTTAGCATGATAACAATTAGTTTTTATGCTCAGGAAATTCCTATCGGAATCAAAAAAAGTAAAATTTTTAAAGATGAATATAAACACTCTAGTATAGAGCTTGCTGAAGAAGACAACAATGGTGGATTTCTTATTGTTCGCTCCTATATGGGAGGTGGTTTTTCGATGGGTGCTGGCTACTATTTTGAACACTACGATGCGGATCTTAATCTTATAAATGAATATGATTACGAACTATCGAAATCTAAACTAATTAATTTTAGTTCAGTTCTCGGAATGATTTTAGACGACAACACTATACATATTATTGATTTTGTTTATGAGAAAAATGAAAAAGCATATATCTGCTCTGCTATTTCTTCGGACATCAATAATTTTGAATTTTCTAAACAAGAATTATTCCGACTAGACAGTAACGAAATCAAGCGCTTTTCTATTATTTTACCTTTTCAATCAACTTCCGAATTTGATGGAGATTCTGGAGCAAGTATGATTATTAACGAAGATAAATCTGCCTTTGCAATTACCGTTGATATTAAAGATAAAAATTCAGAAACACACAAAGTGTTTTTGTTTGACAGCTCTTTAAATAAAAAAATCGACCATGTTTTTAAAAAAGAAATCAAAGACAAGAAATTTCACTACGAAAATATTGAAGTATCCAAAGACGGAAATGAGCTTTATCTTTTAGGAAAAGTTTTTTCGAAAGAAGGAAAAAAGAAAAAACAAGGAGGAAAATACGAATATGAACTGACAAAAATCTCGAAAAACGGAGAAGAAACTCAAGTTTTTGACACAGCAGAACAATATGCTGCTTCGCTAAAAGTAATTAAATTAGATAACAAATTAGTTTGTATCGGATTATATTCTGACCGAAAAGATAGTCGCTACAAAGGAGTGTGTTATTACGAACTAAATTCAAATGATTTAGAGATGAAAACATCTAAATATTCTCCGTTTACAGAACAGTTTATGATTGATAAATACGGAAAGAATAAAGACAAAGAACTTAAAAATCTTTCTTTCAGAAATGTAATTACTACAGACAACCAAGAAATCATTTTTAATGCAGAAGAATTTTTTATTACCACTCACACACACCATACACCTAACGGAGGATTCTACACTACTTACACCTATCATTACAATGATATCGTAAGTGCTAAATTAGGTGCTTCGGGAGAATTAGTTTGGGCTAGAAATATAAATAAACGTCAATCTACAGGAAAGGACGAATCTTACATCTCATACACTTCTACCGCAAAAGGAAACGAGGCTTATTTCTTTATAAATACGGGAGATAAAGTTAAGAAATTAAGAAATGACAGAATTCAATTCGGACAAACCCGAGCCAAAAAATCAAATTTAAATGTGATTCGGATTAACGAAAATGGAGATTTTGACTTTCAAGAAATCCTTGATGACAAAGAAAATGAAGTTCCGTTTATGGTGGCTCATGGGGTAGTTTCTGGAAATTCGGTTTTCTTTTTAGGGAGAAAAGGAAAGAAAAAACAAATTCTGAAGTTAACATTATAAATATTAAAAGGGAATCGGATTCGGTTCCCTTTTCTTTTTGTAATTTTGCTTGTTTTCATTGATGTAATGAAAGAACTACTAAATCCAGAAATACAAGCCTTTATCAATCAGAATATCCATGCAGATATTCAGAAGTTAAGTCTATACAAAAATCCGTTCCC
>CAZOQH010000177.1:0-2021 GCA_964581855.1 uncultured Flavobacterium sp. | reverse complement strand
AAAACTCGGAGTTAATATTAAACAAAAATCCCCGAAAGTGAGACTTTCGGGGATTTTTTAGTTTTATAAATCTAGCTTAATAATTAAGCGTGAATAGCTCTATTATCTGTTGCTGCTAAAGCTGCCTCTTTGATAGCCTCTGAGAAAGTCGGGTGTGCCCATGACATTCTGGTTAAATCTTCGGCTGAAGCACGGAATTCCATTGCAGTTACTCCTTCTGCAATTAAGTCTGCAGCACGAGCTCCAATAATGTGCATTCCTAGGATTTCGTCGGTTTTTTTGTCAGCCAATACTTTTACAAATCCGTCCGTATCCATACTTGCTCTTGCTCTACCTAAAGCTCTAAAGTTAAACGTTCCTGCTTTATATTCAATTCCGTCTGCTTTTAGTTGCTCTTCGGTTTTTCCGACTCCAGCAACTTCAGGCCAAGTATAAACTACTCCCGGAATCAAGTTATAATTGATATGAGGTTTTTGTCCTGCAATGGTTTCTACTACAAAAACGCCTTCTTCTTCGGCTTTGTGAGCCAACATTGCTCCTTTTACCACATCTCCGATAGCATAAATATTCGGGACGTTGGTTTGTAGATATTCATTGGTTTCTACTTGACCTCTTTCGTTGATTTTTACACCTGCTTTTTCTGCATTTAATCCGTCTGTGTATGGCCTTCTACCTACAGAAATTAAAGCGTAATCTCCGTCAAGCGTAATAGTTTCTCCTTTTGCATTTTCAGCTTGAACCTGAACATCTGCTCCGTTGCGTTCTACTGATTTTACTTTATGAGAAGTATAGAATTTGATTCCTTGTTTTTTAAGTACTTTGGTTAATTCTTTCGAAAGTCCCGCATCCATTCCCGGAATAATTCTGTCTAAGTATTCTACCACAGAAACTTGCGCTCCTAAACGAGAATATACTTGTCCTAATTCCAATCCGATTACTCCACCTCCGATAACGATTAAGTGCTTCGGAACTTCTTTTAGTTTTAAAGCTTCGGTCGAAGTGATGATTTTTTCTTTATCAATTTTGATAAACGGAAGGTTTGATGGTTTTGATCCTGTTGCGATAATCGTATTTTTTGCTTCGATTACCTCTGATGAACCATCGTTTTTAGATATTTTGATATGAGTAGCATCTTCAAACGAACCTACACCCTCATAGACAGTAATTTTGTTTTTATCCATCAAAAATTTAATTCCAGCACAAGTTTGGTCAATAACAGCTTGTTTGCGTTCAATCATTTTTTGAAGATTCATTTTCAACTCTCCCGAAACTTCAATTCCATGAGCTGCAAAATGCGAGACAGCATCGTGATAATGATGAGATGAATCCAAAAGAGCCTTTGAAGGAATACAGCCTACGTTAAGGCAAGTTCCTCCAAGAGTTGAATATTTTTCGATAATAGCAGTAGAAAATCCAAGTTGTGCAGCACGGATAGCAGCTACGTATCCTCCGGGTCCTGAACCAATCACAACAATGTCAAATGAAGCCATATTATATTGTTTTTAGTGTGTTTTAAAAAGTAAAACAAAGGTAGTATTTTTTAAAGATATAACTCTGCTTTCTCTTTCAAAAGTTTCGGATGAATATAAAAAATCATGGTTACTAGACAAATCACCATATTTCACAAGAAATTAACTAAAAAACCCTTCCTATTCAAACAAATAATAACACAAACAAATAAACCATTTACAGATATAATACAAATAAAAAATCATTATAATTAAATTTATTTGCAAAATATTATAAATATAATTTTATATTTGTTGGTAATAAATAAAACAACCCACGTATCCTTACACTATTATTTTATGATTTTTTAACTAATTTAATTTATTTAATTTTATGAAAAATTTTACTTTTTATGATTCCGAAAGGAACATTTCGAACTCTTTTAAACGGTGGCGCATACTGCTCTCCGTTGGTTTAATGCTCTGTTTGGGGCAAGTAGGATTCGCTTTTTTATTAGCTGACTCCAAGTCTAATTCAGAAAACGCTTTCACATCAACAGAAGCAGAAATACA
>CAZOQH010000176.1:0-2023 GCA_964581855.1 uncultured Flavobacterium sp. | reverse complement strand
CGAATCGTTCGCTGAAAACAAAATAAAAATTTACCCAAATCCTGTTACTGATATTCTGTATTTTGAAACAACAGATACTATAATAGAAAAAGTAATGGTATTTGATCTTTCGGGCAGGAAGATTATGGAGCAGAACCAAGTAAATACTATCTCAGTTTCAGACCTGCAAAAAGGAAATTACATCCTAAAAATATTTTCTGATAAAGGCGTGCAAACTGAAAAGGTAATTGTAAAATAAAATATATAACTTTGGACGTAAGCAATTACCCACAAGGCACTTACTCTATTGCATTAATTGTAAACGGACAAATTCAGGGCACAACAACACTCATCAAACAATAAATAACTAAGATTATGAAAAATATACTTTACTTTTTGTTTTTTATAGCGGTTAGCTATAAAGCAACAGCACAGATAACTTATATTCCTGACCAAGGTTTTGAACAAGTACTTATTAACTTAGGAATTGATAGCGATGGAATTATAAACGGGCAGGTTTTGACAAGTGATATAGAAAATGTTACAGAGCTGAATTTTGATCCATTAAATGGAGGGATTCCTTGGATTTATGACCTTACGGGAATTCAGGATTTTGTTTCATTAGAAAAACTAACTATAAAATATTCTTATATTACCGAGTTAGATATAAGTCAGAATTTACAGTTAAGAGAATTGTATTGTGGTAGTAATGAGTTAACTTCACTAGATGTTTCTTCAAATATCCTGTTAGAAAAATTGTATTGTGGGAATTACGGAATTGATGTAGGCCCTTTTAATATGATTGAAGAAATAGATTTGAGCAATAATCCAAATATTTATGATATTGACGCATATGATATGTTTATAAAAAAAATCAATCTGAAAAATGGTAACAACAATTCAAACATGAAGATAAATGTTAGCATCTATCCTTGGGGGATGTACAATCCCGATTATGACCCTAATGAAATATTCAGTACCGTTTGTATAGAAGTGGATGATGAAAATTTAGCCCAAAACAATCAATATCCCTATTCAGAATGGAATATAACTCATGGAGGACACGTTGCTGTTAATTTTTCTGAAGAATGCAATTTAAACATTTCCGATTTCACTCAATCCAAAATAAAAATTTACCCAAATCCTGTTACTGATATTTTATATTTTGATACAACAGGTACAACAATCGAAAAAATAATCGTATTTGACCTGTCGGGCAGGAAGATTATGGAGCAGAACCAAGTAAATACTATTTCAGTTTCAGGCCTGCAAAAAGGGAATTATATTCTAAAAATATTATCAGACAAAGGTGTTCAAACAGAAAAGATAATCGTAAAATAAAAAGTATGTTTTTTGAGTACAAACTAATCTTAAGTCATGAGTTTTTATATTTTAAAAGGTTGATAAATAAAAACTTGAAAAAACCACAAAAAAGAATTACTTTTGCAACCCAATTTTAATGAGTAATTAAACAAATGAACATCACTAAACAGCAAACAGACGCTTTAAATGCTATAGTAACTATTAATGTTACCAAAGAAGATTATTCTGAAAAAGTAGAAAAAGCACTTAATGATTATCGTAAAAATGCTAATATTCCAGGATTCAGAAAAGGACAAATCCCAATGAATCTTGTAAAAAAACAATACGGAAAAGCTGTACTTCTAGACGAGGTAAACAAAATCCTACAAGAGTCTTTAAACAACTATTTGGTTGAAGAAAAATTAGATATTTTAGGAAATCCACTACCTGTGGTTAAAGACGAATTCGATTGGGATGCAGATGATTTTTCTTTTGATTTTGAACTTGGTTTAGCTCCGGAATTTTCAGTTAATTTAGAAGCTAAAAAAGTAAACCGATACAAAATCGTAGCTGACGAAGAACTACTTAACGAACAAGTTGAAAGAATTCAAAAACAATACGGAAAACTTTTTTCTAAGGAAGTTTCAGAAGAAGGAGACGAATTAAGAGGAACTTTTTCTAACGAAGCAGAAGGAATTAACCAAGAAACCACTATCAACACCTCTGCTTTTAAAAACAAAAC
>CAZOQH010000175.1:0-2023 GCA_964581855.1 uncultured Flavobacterium sp. | reverse complement strand
TATGCTTGTCAAAAAATACTCTGGAGAACTTGTTCCGTTTGATAAATCGAGTTTAATTCATTCGCTTTCTAAATCGGGTGCATCAGAGCAGGAAGTAGCTAAAGTTTTTAATGGAATCGAATCGCAACTTTACAACGAAATCACCACTCGAAAACTCTATCAATTAGCTTTTAACGAACTTAAAAAAGTCCGAAAGTCGTATGCAGCCCGTTATAGTCTTAAAAAAGCACTCCGAGATCTAGGTCCTGATGGTTATAATTTTGAACTTTGGGTAACCCGATTATTTGAAGAAATAGGTTGTCAGGCTACACATAGCAAAACTCTTCAAGGTATTGCCGTAACACACGAAATTGATGTTGTAGCTGTTTTGAAAGGACAATTGCAGTTAGCCGAATGTAAATTCCGAAATGATGTAGATGCTAAAATTCCAGTTACTACTCCGATGTATTTTCTCTCGAGATTCAATGATTTGAAAGAAAACGAATTTGAGTTTTTCGGACAAAAATTAAAACCCAGTAAAGGTTGGTTGATTACAAATGCATATCTGACTTTGGATGCAATTAGTTTTGCAGAATATTATGGCATAAAGCTCATTTCGTGGAACTATCCTCACAAAACAAGTATAAAAAAGAGAGTAGATTCGGGAGGATTATACCCGATTACATGTCTTACGACGCTGAATAAAGTTCAGAAAAACGTACTGCTCAAAGAAGAAATTATCTTAGTTAAAGATTTACTTGCTTCAAAAGACAAGGTTTTCAGTTTAGTAAAACTCAATAACAACCAACAGAAAAAATTACTCGAAGAAGCTCAAGAGCTTGTTGCAAATTCTAACTTCGTTCAAGAGCTTGATTGATAGGTTTTAACTGTTTTGGCTTCGCAAAGTTTCTACAAAACTAACTACTGCACTATGTGAAATGGGTCTTCCTTTAAAGCGTTTTACGGTCAGTTTTTTTTCTTCGTGGTTTGCTTCTAATTGGTTTAAGATATTCATAAGGTGCATTTTCATGTGTCCTTCCTGAATTCCCGTGGTAGTGAGTGAGTTTAGGGCTCCAAAATTTTGAGCCAATCCTGCTGCAGCTACAATTTGCATCAACATTTGAGCATTCGGATTGCCCAGTATTTGCAATGAAAGTTTAACCAAAGGATGCAAGGTGGTAAGTCCTCCGACTGTTCCTAAAGAAAGTGGCAATTCCATCCAAAAACGAAAAACACCGTTTTTGATTTCTGCATTAGATAAGCTTCTGTATTGTCCGTCTCTACTAGCATAGGCATGCACTCCTGCCTCAACAGCTCTGAAGTCATTTCCGGTTGCTAATATTACTGCATCTACTCCGTTCATGATTCCTTTGTTGTGCGTAACGGCCCTAAAAGGTTCGATTTGTGCAATTTTGACAGCTTGAACAAATTTTTCTGCATAAGTAGGATTTTCGTTCAACTCTTCTACCTTACACGAAACTTCTGCTCGAACCACACAATTCGGAACGTAATTCGATAAAATACTCATCACAACATCAATCTCTAAACCTGAATTTTCAGCTTCTTCTTTTAGGGTTTTGGCAAATTCTTCAAGACAAGTATTGATGAAATTAGCTCCCATACTATTCACGGTTTCAAAGGTTGCGTGAAGCTGGTAATAGTTTTCTAAATCAGCAGTTTTGTCTCGAAGTTCGATAGCGGTAATTCCTCCTCCTCGCTTTTGCATATTAACCGTTATCTGCTGAGTATTTTCGTAGAATTTTGGTTTAATCGAATCAAAAAAAGAATTTAATTTTTCTTTTTCACCTTTGTATATAAAATGTACTTGTCCGATTTTTTCTGTTCCTAATATGGTGGTTTTGATTCCTCCTCGTTCTGACCAAAATTTTGCTGCTTTTGATGCCGCTGCTACAACCGAACTTTCTTCAATTACCATCGGAACAGTATAATATTCTCCGTTGATTAAAAAGTTAGGAGCCACTGCATACGGAAGATAAAAATTAGAAATAGTATTTTCTATAAAATCATCGTGCAGTTTTTGAAG
>CAZOQH010000174.1:0-2029 GCA_964581855.1 uncultured Flavobacterium sp. | reverse complement strand
AACCTTTTCGGAGGTTAATTATCATATTCAGAACCTCCCAGACGGAACTGTTGTTAAATCGCCCAAGGATGCCCATCAAGGACAAGGAAAATACGTAAGAAACGATGTGAAAGGCGATATAATAGGCTTTTTTTCGACCGAACACCAAACCGTATTTACGCATCACGATACTTATATTCACATCCATTTTATCAATTCGGAACGTACTGAAATGGGGCATATAGACGATTTATCTTTTGATGGAAAATCTAAAATCAAAGTCTTTTTGCCTACCGAATAAAGAGAAAATTCTTTTATAAAAAGGGGAGAGGATAGGCAGTTGCTCACCTATATCGACATACAACCTGCAGCAGATGTATTACCGATTAAAGCACTTAAAAGACCAGTAAATGGATTGTTTGTTTTAGTAGGCTGTTTGAAACTAAATAAAAACCCTCTGACAAGCTTTGTTGCAGAGGGTTTTGTGTATAAAAGATTAAACAGTTAAAGAACCAATAATTCACCCAGATAGATACTCGAAGCCGAGAGTTTGCGCTCGTCATTTACAAAGCTTGCCCAACACTGTACCTTTTCGTCTTTTAGAATAGGAGAAAGCGTAAGTGTAACTTCTTTGTCTTTTCGGAAAGCAGTCTGCTCAAATACCTCAAACAATTCCATTTCTGCTGAATACACCACTACCAATAAACTATCTTCTGCAGTTGCCAATCCCTGACCGGAATTGTCTTCCCACTTGATGTTTATTTTTTGATCAGCCTGCGGAGTAACCATTGGCATATGTATGCCCTGAAGGTCTCCTTTGGTGATCATCACTTTAGGGTAAATGACTTCAAAGATGCCTGATACCCATTCTACGGCTTCTTTCATATGGTATGAAATTGCCAAATTCAGGCGAGAACGAAAGCTCTGAGGATACCCATAATACCTATTTATTACTCCCTTGATGGGATTCAGAAATTGGGTTACGGTCGTAAATCGCTCCCGTTGTATGCGTTGCGACTCGCTCGGAATTCGATTTGACTTTTTGGGTCTGCTTCGCATTACGTTCTTGCCTCTCCAATTTGCACCTACTACAGTGCCGACTTTACCTGAAAACGGGCCGAGGATGCCCTGCTCATAAGTTGCCATAATCTAATAATTTAAATTAATACTTGTTTTAACGCTCAGAACCATAGAATCGGCCGGCTTGAGATATCTTGTTCTATCCTCTGACGCACCCCAAACATAGAAAGGCTTTGCAAAGAAAAAAAAAGCGTGAACGGTTTTGAACACTTTTGAACGGTTTTGAACACTAATGGCAGGTATCTATGACAAAAAACCAGGGTTTGTTCCAGATATGCTCTACATTTCTTCGGTAATCATAGGGGAAAAAGCCCTTTTACCGAACAAAACTCGAAGGAGACTGGGAGAAAGTGTTTTAAAACTGTTAAAAAATTCTTACCTTGCGTTAGTTTTATTTACTTATCACATAACTTACTTACTCATAATCTTACATGGCAAAACAAAAAGTCACCCAGCAAGAACCGTTGGAAAAACAACTTTGGAGAACAGCAGACAAACTCCGTAAAAACATTAATGCAGCAGAATATAAAGATGTGGTTCTTGGATTAATATTCTTAAAATATATATCCATTGCATTTGAGCAATTACATGCAGAATTAACAGCACAAATCGATCAAGGAGCTGATCCGGAAGACAGAGAAGAATACACGGCAGAAAACGTATTCTTTGTGCCACCTTCGGCGCGTTGGTCGTTTTTACAAAGCTCGGCAAAGCAACCTATGATTGGTAAGATTGTAGATGATGGAATGGATGCTATCGAAGCAGAAAACCCACAATTAAAAGGAATTTTACCTAAAGTATATGCCAAGCAAAACCTTGACCCTACTAGTTTAGGTGATTTAATAGACTTAATTGGAAACATAAATTTTGGCGATACGCAAGAGCGTTCTGCCGATGTGTTAGGTCACGTGTTCGAATATTTCTTAGGGCAGTTTGCTTTGGCTGAAGGTCAAAAAGGTGGACAATTCTA
>CAZOQH010000173.1:0-2046 GCA_964581855.1 uncultured Flavobacterium sp. | reverse complement strand
AAAAACGAATTCGAAATCGTTCAGCACGAAACTTTTGCTCCGGTATTGTACGTAATGAAATATTCGACTATCGAAGAAGCTATTGAGATGCAAAATGGTGTTCCGCAAGGACTTTCGTCTTCAATATTTACTACTAATATGAGAGAAATGGAATTGTTCTTATCTCAGGCAGGTTCAGATTGTGGTATCGCGAACGTAAACATCGGAACTTCAGGAGCAGAAATCGGAGGTGCATTCGGAGGAGAAAAAGAAACCGGAGGCGGACGTGAGTCAGGATCGGATGCTTGGAAAGCCTATATGAGAAGACAGACAAATACCATCAATTATAGTACAGAGCTTCCTTTAGCACAAGGGATTAAGTTTGATCTGTAAGAATTGGTTATATGATTTCTAAAAAGACAAGGCTCGGATTATCCGAGCCTTGTCTTTTTAGAAAACCATTAAGTTACATCCTCTAATATCGGAATGATCAAATCGGCCTAAAACTTCAAAACTTCCGTTATCGTATTTTTTGCCTAAATCTTGTGTAGCTATGAAACTACACGAATTAATATTAGCCAAATCAATTACGTTGATTCCTCCCGTTTTTCCGTTGTTAATGATGCTTAGAGCGTCTTCAGTATCACGTATCAAGATATGCATCCAAGGAGGACAGTCAAAAATTCCGTTCCCTAAGGAATAAGCTTGCGAAAGTAACTCAGTCATTCCGTATTCCGAATGAATGGCATTCACCCCAAATCCTTTTTGCAATGTTTGGTGTAGTTCTTCCCGAATCATTTCTTTTCTTCGCCCTTTCATTCCACCTGTTTCCATAACAATCGTGTTTTTTAAATCGAATTGTTGTTTTTCGACCACATCCAAAAGTGCATAGGTCACTCCAATTAACAAGGTGTTTTGTCCTGAATTATCTAAAGAAATAAGTTTTTCGATGAGTTCATTATAATTGTGAAGATAAAAGCCGCTTTCGGGATGATTGCTTTTTTGGATTAAATCTTCTACCATATAAATAAGAGAAGAACCATCTCTTTCGAGATAGGAGGGAAGCAAGGCCAAAACAGCATAGTTTTCGATATTTCCGTAAAATTCTGAAAATCCTTTTCGAAAGCTTTGTTCGTATACTGAAACATCGGTTATGAAATGTGAACTGGTCTGACTTCCTGTTGTTCCGCTGCTTGTAAAAGTAATTTCTACCGGTTTGTTGTCAGATAAAATTTTTTCTGATTTAAAAAATTGTATAGGTAAAAAAGGAATTTGTTCCAATGTTTTGACTTGGGTAATATCCGTATTCAGAAAATCACAAAACTTTCGATAAACAGGATTGTTTTCGTATTGGAAACGAAAAACTTTCAGAGCTGTTTTGATAAACTCTTTGTTGTTTTTTATCGAAAAAATGTCTTGTGCATTCATTTTAGCAAAGGTAATCCAAAAGCAAAAAAAGGAATACATTGCTGTACTCCTTTTTTATTATTTTTTAAAATTTTATTTTTAATCCACCAAGATAACTGCTTTGTTATCTTTCATTTCAAGTGTTCCCGAACCAATCATTATAGTGTATTTGTTTCCTTCTTTTACAAATTTATCTGCATAAGAAGTGTTTTTCTCTATAGAGTTTGTTTCGATTTTTATTTTTCCTTTAGTCAATACAGCTACAATGGCTGCGTGATTATTTAGCATCTGAAATTCTCCATCTGCTCCCGGAACTGTTACAGAAACTACTTCTCCCGAAAATAATGATGCTTCTGGTGATATGATATCTAATTTCATTTTAGTTTACAGTTTGCGCTTTACAGTTTGATAGTCTTGAGACTATTAACTGAAAACTAATTATGCCTCAGCCAACATTTTTTGTCCTGCTTCGATTACTTCTTCGATAGTTCCTTTTAGGTTAAATGCAGCTTCTGGTAAATGATCAAGTTCTCCATCAATAATCATATTAAACCCTTTGATTGTATCTTTGATATCCACCAATACTCCTGGAATTCCTGTAAACTGTTCGGCTACGTGGAACGGCTGAGACAAGAAACGTTGTACACGTCTTGCTCTTGA
>CAZOQH010000172.1:0-2060 GCA_964581855.1 uncultured Flavobacterium sp. | reverse complement strand
TTCCCATTCTGGAATAATAGATTTTCTCGATGTTTTTCACTTCCAAAATCGGAGGTTTAGAATATAATTTTTCCAGATTTTCTGCTCTTTCTTCCGGAGTTATTAGTTGGGTTGGAGTAGTATTATTCAAAAAATCTGCAATGGTCGGAAGCCTTTTGAGTCGTTCTTCCAATGATGGTCGAGAAGCAATGAGTGCTTTGGTATAGGTTTGTTTCGGATGATGAAAAATTTCTGATGTTTCGCCTTGTTCGACAATTTCACCTTTATACATTACCAAAACTCGATCGGCAATTTCAGAAACTAAAGCTAAATCGTGCGATATGAAGATAATGCTCATTTCGGTTTCTTGCTGCAGGTCTTTTAGAAGTTTAATAATTTCTTTCTGAACCGTTACATCCAAAGCGGTTGTGGGTTCGTCTGCAATCAGGATGTTCGGTTTACAGGCAATTGCCATGGCAATCATCACTCGCTGTTTTTGTCCACCCGAAATTTGGTGTGGATAGCTGTTGTAAATCTTCTCGGGATTCGGAAGCTTCACTTTTTCGAATAATGATAAAACTTCTGCTTTGACTTCTTTTTTAGAAAGATGGGTATGTTCAAAGAGAATTTCCTCTACCTGATAACCGCATTTTAAGCTTGGGTTAAGTGAAGACATCGGTTCCTGAAAAATCATCGAAATTTGTCTTCCTCTGATTTTTCGGAAATCTCTTGAGGATATTTGGGTTAAATCTTTTTCTTGATAAAGAATTTTTCCGTTCGAAATTTTAGAAATTTTATCGGGTAAAAGTCCTAGCACAGCCAAAGACGAAACCGATTTTCCAGATCCAGATTCGCCTACAACACCCAATATTTCGTTTTTATAAACATCAAACGAAATGTTTTTAATTACGTCATTCCAAGTATTTTCTCTCGAAAAAGAAATAACAAGGTTTTGGATTTGTAGCAGAGGTGTTTTAGTTTTCATTCTAATGTTTAAAACTCAAATTTAAGAATTATCTTTGTAAGAAGGTTTAAAAAATTAAAATGATGGTAGAATTCGGAATTGGGATGTTTGGTGATGTCCAAATAGATGAAAAATCAGGATATATTCAACCTGCTCATCAGAGATTAGCAGAGATTGTTGAAGAAGTAAAACTAATGGATAAATTAGGTTTAGACTTCTTCGGAATTGGAGAACACCACAGAGAGGATTATGCAGTAGCTTCACCTGAAATATTTTTAGCTTCTTTGTCAACAGTTACTCAAAATATAAAACTGGGTAGTGCAGTATCAGTAATCAGTTCAACCGATCCGGTGAAATTATTTCAAGACTTTGCCACCGTTGATTTACTCTCAAATGGTAGAGCCGAAATTATGGCCGGACGTGGGTCGTTTATCGAATCTTTTCCGCTATTTGGATATGATCTGAAAGATTATGATGCGTTGTTTGACGAAAAGCTAAGGCTGTTAGTACAGTTAAATCAAGAGAAAACTATTACTTGGAGCGGAGAATTCCGAAAACCTTTGTACAAGCAAGAAATTTTCCCGAGACCTCAACAAGAGCAATTACCAATTTGGGTGGCTGTAGGTGGAACTCCGGCATCGGTTATCAGAGCAGGTAAATTAGGATTACCGGTTATGTTTGCGATTATCGGAGGAGATTGGAGAAATTTCAAACCGCTTTTTGAATATTATAAACAAGCCTATTTAGATAATGGTCACGATCCTGAAAAGTTCCAGGTTGGAGTGCATATGCATAGCTTTTTTGGTGAAAATTCAGAGGAAATAGCAAACCAATATTATCCGGTTTACTCAGCTCAAATGGACAGAATCGGGAGTAGTCGTAATTGGCCTCCGTATCAACGACCAAATTTTGATTACGGACGTTCTGAAAACGGACATTTACTTGTGGGAGCAGCAGAAGAATCCGCTCAAAAAATAGCAACTATTATCAAAGAATTTGGTTTAACCAGATTTTCAGCTCACATGGATGTCGGAAGTCCGGCACATGAGCAGATGATGAAATCCATTGAGATTTATGCGCAGCAGATTGTTCCTAGAGTAAAAGAATTGTTGAAATA
>CAZOQH010000171.1:0-2082 GCA_964581855.1 uncultured Flavobacterium sp. | reverse complement strand
GTGAGGTTTGACAGAAAAAACAACACATGAATATTATACTAAAAAAAGCTAAAATTGTAGATTCTCGAAGCAACTTCCACAATAAAGTAGTGGACATCAAAATTGAAAAAGGAATCATTACTGATATTTCAAAATCCATTACATCCGAAAAAGGTTTTGAGGTAATTGAACGCGAAAACCTTCACGTTTCAGAAGGTTGGTTTGATAGCTCGGTTAGTTTTGGAGAACCAGGTTTTGAAGAACGCGAAACCATCAAAAGTGGTTTAGATACGGCTTCAAAATCAGGTTTTACGGCTGTAGGTCTCAACCCGAATACCAATCCGATTTTGGATAATCAAGCCCTGATCAATTTCGTAAGACAAAAAGCAAACGGACACACCACAAAGTTATATCCGATTGCGGCCATGACCAAAAACAGCGACACGCATAATCTGGCAGAGCTTTTTGACATGAAAAATGCAGGAGCTGTAGCCTTCGGAGATTATAAAAAGTCTATCGAAAACGCTAATGTTTTAAAACTCGCTTTGCAATATGTTCAGGATTTCAACGGACTTGTAATTGCTTTTTCGCAAGATAAAAACATCAAAGGAAGCGGAATTGCTAACGAAGGTGAAACCTCGACAAGACTCGGAATGAAAGGAATTCCGAATCTGTCAGAAGATTTACAAGTTGCACGAAACCTACTTATTTTAGAATATACCGGAGGCAGACTTCACATACCGACCATTTCGACCAAAAAATCGGTAGAACTCATCAAAGAAGCTAAAGCAAAAGGACTTAACGTAACTTGTAGTGTTTCAGTACACAATCTTTTCTTTACGGATGAAGTACTGAAAGGATTCGATACAAACTACAAAGTAAATCCTCCGATTCGAAGTAAAGAAGATGTTCAAGCTCTTGTCAAAGGAGTTAAAAACGGGACAATTGACATGATTACTTCTGACCATAATCCGTTAGATATTGAGCATAAAAAATTAGAATTTGATAAAGCAACAGACGGAGTAATCGGACTTGAATCTGCTTTTGGAGCCTTAAACAGTATTCTTCCTTTAGAAACTACAATAGAAAGACTGACTTTTCCGAAATCCATTTTCGGAATCGAAAACCATCCTCTTGAAGTTGGGCAACAAGCAAACTTAACCCTTTTTAATCCTGAATTTACATACACTTTTTCGGAAAAAGAAAACATATTTTCTAAATCTAAAAATTCTCCTTTTATCGGACAAAAATTAAAAGGAAAAGTATACGGAATTATCTCATAAATAAAAAAGCCTTGTTTTAAACAAGGCTTTTTTATACAAAAGTTTGACTTATCTCTCGCAATTAGCTGTCCAAGTCTCACCATCTTTAACATAAAGAATCTGTAAGGTCGAGGCATCAATTCTAATCAATTGCGTATCATCCCATCCGATATTTATTACACCGTTATCCCCATCGTCTTCAAATTCCACTCCGGTGATGTCAGGAATTCCGTTAGAGAAAGCAAAGTTATAGTTATTGCCAACTTTTGCTACGGTCACACTTCCGTCATCTGAACTAATATTTTCGTCTCCATCGGTATAACTTACACTACCGTTATAAGTTCCTACAAATAAATCATTATCAGCAGGATCATCATCTTTACTACAAGAGAATGCTAAAAAGGTTAAACAAACAATACCGAAAATTTTCATTACATTTTTCATAATATTAATTTTTAATTGGTTATGTCTGTTAAAAATCAATAAACATTCCTAAAAAACCACAACACGATAATTTTTGGAGTTAATTTACAGATATAGCAAGGATTTTAGGAGGTTTTTGGAAGTTTTTATAAAATTTCACCTCAATAAGTATATTGTGGAAATTCAACACTTTTTTATAATAAGTGTGTAGAAAAATTAACAATAAGGGATAAAAATACCCTATTGAGTTTTAAAAACTCAATAGGGTTAAATGATTTATATAAGTAATTTATTTTCTCTCCTCAATCCACTTCCTCGCATTCACAAACGCTTCTAACCAAGGCGAAACTTCATCTTTTCGTCCGTTTGGATAGTTTGCCCAGTTCCATTGGAAGATTGATCGCTCAATGTGAGGCAT
>CAZOQH010000170.1:0-2107 GCA_964581855.1 uncultured Flavobacterium sp. | reverse complement strand
ATTTAACCCTCTTTTTTTGAAATTTCTTTTAAACGTTTAGGACGCTATTGATATAAAATCTTAAAAGGAAAAGAGGCTACTAAACAGAATTTACTCAAAGAAATAGATGATTATGAGGTGTTATATTTTGCTACACACGGAATTTCGGATGCAGAAAATGCAGTCGAAAAAAGTTTTATTGCACTATCGGGAGATACTCAAGAATCGGCTTATCTGACTACGAAAGAATTTCAGCACAGACAAATGAAAGCCAAATTGGTAGTGTTGAGTGCTTGTCAGACAGGATTAGGACAAACCCATGACGGAGGAATTATTGGTTTGGCAAGAGGCTTTCAGAAAGCAGGAGCAAGCGATGTACTTATGAGTTTATGGAATATAAGCGATAAAGAAACAACTGTTCTGATGGATTTATTCTTTGAATATTTTCGTAAAGGAAACGGAAAAGCAACTCCTCAGGAAGCCTTAAGACAAGCCATTTTGGAATACAGAAAAAATAACAAAAATGCCAACCCGAAATATTGGGCTTCTTTTTCTGTTTTCGGAATACCCTATTTCGATTCAGACAAGCTCAAAAAAATTAAAGAAACCGAACTACTTCAAAAAACCGAAAAACCTCACGAGATAAAAATTTATAATCCGTACCAGAACAGACTTAATTTTTGCCTTTTAGGAGTAGATAAAAAAGGCAATTTTTTGCTTTTGTATCCTATGGTAGATTACTACGGATGCGAATCAATAGAAGGGTTGTCAGAAATAAAACTCGAATTCAAAAAAACTGAAAAACAAGTTGAAACAATCTTGCTTGTTGCCTCAAAACATCCGATAGAAAATTTTGGAAAAGCTCAAATATTATTATTAAGCCAGCTTAAAGATACACAACAAGCAGATAAAGAAATACTCATTTCTAAAATAGATATGTTAATAGATTTGTAAGCTCCCCCAAAAAAAGTACAGTTTAAAACGAGAAAAATTATTAATTTTAAACTAAACTGTAATTATGAAGAGTAGTAAATTTAGTCCCACTCAAATCTCGAAGATTCTTCAAGAATTTGAATCTGGAAAAGATATTAATACAATTGTTAGAGAACATGGAGTTAGCAAAGCTACGTTTTATAAGTGGCGTCAACGCTACGGCGGCATGGAAGCAAGTGAATTAAAGAAAATAAAAGCTCTTGAAGAAGAAAACGCCAAACTCAAACGGATGTATGCTGATTTGGCTTTAGAATTAGATATGGCTAAATACATCATTGAAAAAAAGCTTTAAAGCCTTGCCATAAAAGAGCTATCATAAAAGATGTTTTGACCAAATATCCAAAAGGCAAAAGCAAGGCTTGCCGTATTTTACAGACTAGTCGAAGTAGCTTGGAGTATCAATCCATCAAAAATGATTCTGATTTAATCCAGCGATTAGAGCAATTTGCTCAAGACCATCCAAGAGAAGGTTTTTGGAAATGTTATTATCGCCTTCGTAATGATGGATACAAAGTAAATCATAAACGATTGCATAGGGTTTACAAACAGATTGGTCTTCCTCATCGTAGAAAGACTAAAAAACGCTTACCGCAGCGAGTTAAAGAAACTATTGAAATTCCTGAAAGTTTTACCCACACTTGGAGTATTGATTTTATGAGCGATAGTTTAACCAACGGAAGAAAGTTCAGAAGTTTTAATGTTATTGATGATTTTAATAGAGAAGTATTATTTATAGAAACTGATTATTCACTCAAAAGCAGCAGAGTCATTTGGGTTTTAAAACACCTTGTAAATAAACACGGAAAGCCAAAACGAATACGAATGGATAATGGACCTGAATTTATTGCTAAATTAGCACAGGATTGGAGCCAGGTTATGGAAATTGAATTTAAATACACCCAACCAGGTAAACCAACACAAAACGCTTTAATAGAACGTTTTAATAAAAGTTATCGTGAAAACGTACTCGATGCATATTTGTTCGATAGCATTGACCAAGTCAGAGAAATAAGCGATCAATGGGTAGAAGATTATAATTACCACAGACCACACGATGCCTTAGGAGGAGTTAGCCCGGTGAACTATAAAATAAAGAAAGAAAAAACAGTTGAAGGACTTCGTTCCGCTACGGCTA
>CAZOQH010000169.1:0-2117 GCA_964581855.1 uncultured Flavobacterium sp. | reverse complement strand
CGTTTTCCTTTGCAGGCTTCACATTCGAGGTGAACATCTGCCATAAATTGCATTTCGATAGTTACTTCGCCATCACCTTTACAGACTTCACATCGTCCGCCTTCTACGTTAAACGAAAAATGTTTAGGTTGAAAGCCTCGTAAGCTGGATAATTTTTGCTTCGAAAACAAATCACGAATATCATCATAAGCTTTGATGTAGGTTACAGGATTCGAACGAGAGCTTCTCCCGATAGGGTTTTGGTCAATGTATTCTACGCTTTTGATATGCGAATAACTTCCGTCTAATTTTGAAAATTGTCCGGGCTTTTCACCATATCCTTGTAATTGTTTTTGGAGGGCAGGATAAAGAATCTTCTTTACTAATGTACTTTTTCCGCTTCCGGAAACTCCGGTTACAACCGTCAAACATTCGAGTGGAAAAGTGACATTGATGTTTTTCAGATTGTTTTCTCGAGCTCCAATTACTTCGATGTGATTTTTGAACTTTCTTCGCTTTTTCGGAACTTGAATTTCCATTTTTCCGTTTAGATATTTCGAAGTAAGCGAATCTTGTTTCAGGATTTCACCGAAAGTTCCCAAAGCTACCACTTCACCACCATAACTTCCTGCTTCAGGACCGATGTCGATGATGTAATCGGCTTGTTTCATAATATCTTCGTCGTGTTCAACCACAATCACGGTATTCCCTAGATTGCGAAGTTCTTGAAGCACTTTAATCAGTCGTTCAGTATCTTTCGGATGCAATCCGATACTGGGTTCGTCCAGAATGTACATCGAACCCACCAAACTACTTCCTAACGAAGTTGCCAGATTGATTCGTTGTGATTCTCCACCAGATAACGTAGATGAATTTCGGTTTAAGGTCAAATAATTTAATCCAACGTTATCTAAAAAGCGTAAACGATTGTTGATTTCGAGAAGCAGACGTTTTGAAACTTGTTTTTCGTAGTCGTTCAATTCTAAATTCTGAAAAAACGGAATCAGCTTAACAATCGGCATATCGACCAAATCCGATATAGACATTCCGTTTATTTTAACGTAATTGGCTTCGGTTTTTAGTCGTTTTCCTTTACAAACGTGACATTTGGTTTTTCCTCTGTACCTGGAGAGCAAAACGCGATTTTGGATTTTATAATTCTGACTTTCTAATTCTCTAAAAAAATCATTAAGTCCTGTAAAATACTTGTTTCCTGTCCAAACCAGATCTTTTTGCGCCTCGGTCAGTTCGAAATAAGGTTTATGAATCGGGAAATCGAATTTATAAGCACTTTTTACCAGCTGGTCTTTGTACCAACTCATCGATTCGCCTTTCCAAGCCGCTACGGCTCCTTCGAAAATCGACAAAGAAGAATCCGGAATGACCAATTCTTCGTCAATTCCGATGATGTTTCCGTACCCTTCACAAACCGGGCAAGCTCCATACGGATTGTTGAAGCTAAACAAATGCGTATTGGGTTCGGTAAAAGTAATTCCGTCCAATTCAAACAAATTGCTGAATTCAAAACGGCTGTTATCCTCTAATTTTTGTAAGAACAAAACGCCTTTTCCTTCATAAAAAGCTGTGTCGACCGCATCTGCCAATCGATTGTAAAAGTCCTCATCGTCTTTGATTACGATTCTATCAATGATGATAAAAATTTCGTCTTTGTTATTTTTTTCGTTAAACGAAGTCAGGTATTCTTCTAAGCGAAGCGTTTGGTTATTTACTAAAATCCGAGCAAAACCTTGTTGTAATAAAATGCTTAGTTTTTCTTTCAGGCTTCGTTTGTTTTCGATAATTACCTGAGCCAAAAGCAACCATTTTTCGTCTAAACTTTGCTGTTTTACAAAATTGATGACATCCGTAACCGAATGCTTTTTAACCTCCTGACCCGAAACAGGCGAAATGGTTCTTCCGATTCGTGCATACAACAATTTCAGGTAGTCATAAATTTCGGTTGAAGTTCCGACTGTCGAACGGGCATTGGTCGTATTAACCTTTTGCTCGATAGCCACAGCCGGAGCAATTCCTTTGATGTATTCGACTTTTGGTTTGTCTAATCTTCCCAAAAACTGCCTTGCATACGAAGAAAGGCTTTCCACATATCTTCTCTGCCCCTCTGCATACAACGTATC
>CAZOQH010000168.1:0-2130 GCA_964581855.1 uncultured Flavobacterium sp. | reverse complement strand
TTCAAAGAGTAAGTTTTCGACAAGTCGAAATTATCTGTGTGAATTTATGTAGTTTTAGCTAAAATATAAATCTGTGCATCTGTGGCTGTTATTATTTTTGTCATGTACTAAAATTTATTTTATAAAATTAGATTTCTTTCACCGTATTTTTTAGCTGTCCGATATTTTCAACAAAGCATTCTACTACATCTCCGTCTTTCATCCATTCTTGAGGATTTCTACCTGCTCCAACTCCGGCTGGAGTTCCTGTAGCGATAATATCTCCCGCTTCAAGAGTGAAAACTGTACTCAAATCTTCAATCAAATCGTTGATGTTGAAAAGCATAAATTGCGTGTTGGAGTTTTGCTTCTCCACTCCGTTGAGTTTTAAAGATAAATTCA
This sequence comes from uncultured Flavobacterium sp., assembly GCA_964581855.1. Lineage (GTDB taxonomy): Bacteria > Bacteroidota > Bacteroidia > Flavobacteriales > Flavobacteriaceae > Flavobacterium. The sequence goes on along the minus strand of CAZOQH010000168.1, from coordinate 1,749 downwards.
AATTATGCGGATTTTCGATTTCGTCTTTCGTAACCAAATAAGGCCCCATCGGGGCAAAAGTGTCTTGTCCTTTTGATACAATCCATTGTCCTTCACGACGACAATCACGAGCCGAAATATCGTTGATAATTGTATATCCGAATACATAATCCAAAGCATTATCTTTTGCTACGTACTTGCCTGTTTTACCCATTACAACAGCCAATTCTACTTCCCAATCGAGTTGTTGCGTCAAGTTTGGATTGAGTAAAATATTGGTGTTTGGACCTGTAACTGTTGTAGGAGGTTTCGAAAAAATAATTGGTTTTTGAGGTAGTTTTCCAGTTGTATCCAGGCTTCTGGCACTTTCAGCAACGTGTTCGGTATAGTTCAGTCCGATTCCGATAATGTTTTTCCGTGGCTTTGGAATAGGAGCAAGGGGTTGAATTTCATTGAGTTCATAGCTAATTTCAGCTAATTCCGATTCCGAAATATCTTCTAAAAGTGAATTGATTTCGGCAATAACCTCAAAACCCATATCAATGAGTTCCAGAATAGTGGACGGCAACGGAAAGTTGGCCACTTCACCAAAATCTTCTAAATCTACAGCTTTGTTGTTATGAATAAAGGCAGCTCGCTGCTCGTTTTCTGATGTTACGTAAGTTAATAGTTTCATTTTAAAATTATTTTATTTTTTTCATTGTTTTACTTTCTATTAGAGATTTCATTTGCGTAATAGCAACTTTGTTGAGTTGCATCAATCTATCACTTTGTGATATTCCTTGTTGAATCAATAAGGCGTTGATACTTTCTAGATTACTCAATACTACCAGTTGTTCTAAAGTAGCGAAATCTCTGATATTTCCTTTTTCGTTGGGGTTGTTTTCTCTCCAATCTTTAGCGGTAATTCCGAACAGAGCTACATTTAACAAATCGGCTTCGTTGGCATACACAAAAGACGCTTGTTGTTTACTAATCTCTTTAGGGATGAGATTTTCTTTAATAGCATCAGTATGAATATGGTAATTGATTTTTGAGATAGTACGTTGTAAATTCCACTCTAAATTCAGACGGTCATTTTCGTCATCTTTTAATCGTTGGAATTCTTTGATGAGGTAAAACTTAAATTCTGCACTTAACCAAGTAGCAAACTCAAAAGCTATATCTTTATGTGCAAATGTACCGCCATATCTGCCTGTTCTTGAAACAATACCAATTGCATTGGTCTCTTCAATCCAGCGTTTAGGTGTGAGTGAAAAGCTGTTTGAACCTGCCATATTTTTAATTCCATCGAATTCGATGGAATTAAAATCAGGATTATTAAAAGTTTCCCATAGTCCAATAAATTCAATAGTACTCCTGTTCCTCATCCAGTTTTGGAGAAGATAATCACTACGTTCTGCGTCACGAAACCTTGCAATATCCGTCAAAGAGATATAATCCTCCTGATTATCTTGATACAAAACAATCTCAATGCCTTGAACTTCTATTTTCTTGTTTTTAGCCATGGTTTTTTGATACCTATATTAAAAAACAAATGAATTATAGAGTGAATTGATGTCCATTATTCTCTGTAAACTCTCTATCTTGATACAAACCTAATTTTTCTATAACAGGTAAATCGTTAAAAGAAAATAGGCAAGCATCTTCGGTATCGGATAAATTATGATGTTCGTGCCAAGCCCAAGATGGAACACAGAAAATATCACGTTCTGTCCAATCAAAACGTTTTCCGTTGATGATAGTATAACCTTTTCCTTTGGCACATTG
>CAZOQH010000167.1:0-2139 GCA_964581855.1 uncultured Flavobacterium sp. | reverse complement strand
ATTTGGTAGTTCTTGCTTTGGGCTGACGTCGCATCCAATCAAGCTCTTTTACATAAAGGTTTTTAGCTTTGTCGATTGATGCATTTTCAGCTGCGATTCGTTCTTCTTTTTTGGTCAGATAATACGAATAGTTTCCTTTGTATTGATAGAGAATACCGTTGTCGAGTTCTATAATTTCGTTACAAACCCGCTCCAAGAAATAACGGTCGTGCGTTACCATAAACAGCGTTATCGGCTCTTTGGCAAAATAATTTTCTAGCCATTCAATCATTTCTAAATCTAAATGGTTGGTAGGCTCATCCAAAATCAATAAATCAGGTTTGTTAAGCAAAATAATTGCTAATGCCAAACGTTTTTTTTGACCTCCCGAAAGGCTTTTTACTTTGAGTTTAAGGTCTTCTAGCTTTAGTTTGAATAGAATTTGCTTGTATTGCGTTTCAAAATCCCAAGCGTTGTGCAAATCCATTTTGTCGAATGCTTTTTGGTAAGCTTCTTCGTCTTCCGGATTTTCGAGTGCTTTTTCGTATTGTTCGATAACTTTCAAGACCATATTATCTGAAGCAAAAATACTTTCTTCGATGGTGAGTTCAGGATTTAACTTCGGTTCTTGAGATAAGAAAGCCATTTTGATTTCTTTTCTCATGATTACCTGACCTGAATCGGGAGTGTCTTCGCCTGTGATTATTTTGAGGATAGACGTTTTCCCGGTTCCGTTTTTGGCTACGAAAGCGATTTTTTGGTCTTTGTTAATTCCGAACGAAAGATTTTCGAATAAAACTCTTTCTCCATAGGATTTTGATATATTTTCGACAGATAGATAATTCACGATATTTCAATTTTTGCAAAGATAGGCTTTTATAACAACAATAGAGCCGTACGTATTGTACGGCTCTTTCAGAGTTTTTATGAAGCTTCAAGTTAAAAAGCAAGCGTTAGTCCCACCAAAAAGTTACGTGTAGCTTGCGGATAATATCCAGCTCCGTCAATAGTGGTGATTTGGTTTGGATTGCTCCAAGAGTCATCATACGAATAAAAATATCCGTTTGAAATGTACTTTTCGTCTAAAATATTATTTATTAAAGCCGAAATCGTAATAGATTCAAATACTTTAGTGGTTTTTATTGTATAAGAAGCGTTTAAATCGTTGATAAAATACGAGTCGAGTTTTGAACTTTTTAAATCCAGATTGCTCATATATTGACTTCCGACATATTTTGACAAAAGTGAAATCTGCATATTTTCTATCGGAATAAACGTAACGATATTTGACAGAATTACATCAGGCGAAAAAGCGATGTTTGTATTTCCTAAATCTTGCAATTCACCATCTCTTTCGGCAAAAAAATCAATGTTTTTGTTTTGACTAATAGCTACATTCGGACGGAAAATCCATTTCTCAGAAGCGATGATAGTAGCATCAGCTTCGATTCCTAATCGATACGAATCACCTGAATTTTCACGAATAGGAGCTCCTACGTCGTTTAAAGCTCCGGTCAATACCAATTGATTTTGATATCGCATATAATATCCGTTAAGATTCAGTTTAAAGCGTTCTTTATTTAATCTCCATCCTAATTCAAAATCATCGAGTGTTTCCGGTTTTGGATTTCCGTTTTCGTAATCATCTCGGTTAGGCTCTCGGTTAGCTCTGGCATACGAAAAATACAGACTGCTTACATCATTAGCATAATACGTAATTCCTGCTTTCGGATTAAAGAAATCGAAATTATCATCAACTAACCCGGTTTCTTGACCGTTGGCTTTGTACGAAACAGTTCGGTATTGCATATCTGCAAAAGCATTCCATTTTTCGGAAATTTTATAATTTACTTTTCCGTAGAAATTTACGTCGGTTTTGGTAGCGCTATCAAAATAATATTGATGCGGATAATTAACTAGCGGAACCTCTCGAGCGTGAGTAATATATCCGAAATGATCACCTTCGTATTTGTTTAATCCTCCACCAAGAATCACATTCCAACTATTATCACGGTAATTTACAGAGAAAACAGTTCCGTAAAAATGATTATCCAGCCATTTCTGACGTACGACATTTGAAGTTTCAATAAGTTCACCATTTACTTCAACAGGAGCAATTCCGTAGTCTGATAAATCGTTATTATTTCTATAATTTTCGTA
>CAZOQH010000166.1:0-2150 GCA_964581855.1 uncultured Flavobacterium sp. | reverse complement strand
GTAGATGAACTGGCAAAACGAATGGAAGAAAATCCTGATTTGAATATATTAGATGTACGCAAAAAAAGTGAACATTTTTCAGAACACGTTTTAGATTCCGAAAACATTGCTTTGGATTATATTAACGAACATATAGCTGAAGTAAACAAAGACAAAACTTATTATGTCCATTGTGCAGGTGGTTATCGTTCTATGATTTTCAACTCTATTCTTAAAGCCAGAGGATATGACAACCTGATTGATGTTCAAGGTGGATTCGATGCCATTAAAGCTTCAGGAAAATTCAAGGTGAGCGATTACGTTTGTCCGACCACTATGTTATAATCCCAAAAAAGCCGGTATTTAAAACATATCGGCTTTTTTAGTCAGTGTAACCAATGTTACTGTATAAGCTGATTTATGATGGTAAATTTGTAGTATAATTTATTCTTTAAGAATAAAATGATACACACGATAGAAGTAGAAAATATAAAATGCGGAGGCTGTATGAACAGCATCAAAACGGCTCTTCAGCAAATGGAAGGTGTGCAGGAAGTCAGCATAGATAAAGACACAGAAACCGTAACCATCGAATCCGATTCAGACATAGAACCTTTCATTCAAAAGCTGAATGATTTAGGTTATCCGCAAAAAGGCAATAACTCATTATTAAAAAAGGCAAAGTCTTATGTAAGCTGTGCCGTAGGAAATTTAAAATCTTAAAAAATAAAAATTATGTTTTTTCAACACGTATACGACAAAAGTCTGGCACAGGCAAGCTATTTTATAGGTTGTCAGGCAAAAGGCGAAGCCATCGTGATCGATGCACAACGAGATATCGATGTGTATCTGGAAATTGCGAAGCAAAACAATATGAAAATCACGCATATTACCGAAACACATATCCACGCTGATTTTCTATGTGGTTCACGCGAATTGGCAGCAGTGACAGGAGCAAAAATGTATCTTTCGGACGAAGGTGGTGAAGACTGGCAATACGCTTTCCCGCACGTAGGTTTAAAACACGGAGATAAAATCAACGTAGGAAACCTGACCTTGGAAGTATTGCACACACCCGGCCATACACCCGAAAGTATCAGCTTTTTATTGACTGACCATCCGGCAACCGACAAACCGGTAATGGTTTTCACAGGAGATTTCGTTTTTGTCGGCGATATTGGCCGTCCGGATTTATTGGAAAAAGCAGCAGGATTAATTGGCACACAGGAAAAAGGAGCCAAACAGATGTACGAATCCATTCAACGCTTTGCCGCATTGCCGGAATACGTGCAGGTTTGGCCGGCACACGGAGCAGGTTCGGCTTGCGGAAAAGCCTTGGGAGCAGTACCAAGTTCTACGGTAGGTTACGAGAAAATCCGTAACTGGGCGTTTCAATATCAGGATGATGAAGCCGGATTTATCAAATATTTGTTAGAAGGTCAGCCGGAACCACCAAAATATTTTGCGACGATGAAACACTTGAACAAAGTGGATCGTCCATTATTGGTTGAAGTGCCGAAACATCCAAAACTTTCCAGAGAGCAATTTTTGACAGCCTACAACGACGGATTGAAAGTGATTGATGCCCGTGTGAAAACGGATTTCGCCAAAGGATTTATTCCGGGAAGTATCAATATCCAAGGCAATAATTCTTTCTCTACTTGGGCAGGTTGGTTACTGAATTATCAGGAACAATTTATTTTGGTTGCCGACGACAATCAGATGGAAGATCTGACCCGGAAACTAATGCGAATCGGTTTGGATAATATCTACGGATACATTTCTGATGTGAATGATTTAGGTTTGGATTTAGAAACGGAAGACATTATCGATATTGAAGAATTCAAATCCTATATCGGAAATCCGAACGCACAAATCGTCGATGTAAGAGGATTGACAGAATACCAAACTTATCAAGTAGAAGGTGCAGACCACGTTTTTGTGGGAACGCTACCAGACAATTTGGATAAGTTCAGCAAAGACAAACAAATCGTTATCCACTGTCAAAGTGGTGACAGAGCTACCATTGCCCAATCGCTTTTAGCGAAATATGGTTTTAAAAACGTAAAAAACTATTCTGCCGGAATGAAAGAATGGATGGAAGAAAACAACTAAATCAATTTATAAATAATTTAAAATTAAAAAAATGGAAAATCAAGTAAATACAATGC
>CAZOQH010000165.1:0-2173 GCA_964581855.1 uncultured Flavobacterium sp. | reverse complement strand
TGGTGAACAACAGTGGTTTTACCACTTCCTGTTCCTCCTGCAATCCCGATAATTAGCATAGAAATTTGTTTTTGCAAATATAGGAGTTTTAGTTATTTGCTACAATCTATACGGATTTACAGCAAAAATAATAACTTGTTTTTAACTTTCGTATTTCGTTTATTTGTGAAAACTAAACTCAGAGTAGGATACCTGAAAAATACGAGTTAAACTAAACAAAATGGATCAAGAAACAATCACAAAAGGTAAAAACATTGCCATTACAAGTTACATCCTTATCGTAGGAGTATTTATTGCTCTTTCAATGAACGGAGATGCTAAGAACAAATATGCTTCGTTTCATATCAGGCAATCTTTAGGATTGTCGCTTACTTTTTTAGCATTAAGCATTATTGCCCCTAATTTTAATAGTGTCAATGTTGAGCTTCCTTTGTGGATTTTCATTATGGTGCTTTGGTCGTATGGTTTTATTACGGCAGTAAAAGGGCAAGCTATTGCTGTTCCGCTATTAGGAAAATTCTTTCAGAAAATATTTAAAGACATTCAAAACTATTGATATAAAACCCCATGACACTCCATTATCTTATCAAAGAACCCACAGTTAAGCTCGACAAATATCCGCTTTTATTACTCTTGCACGGCTATGGTAGTAACGAAGAAGATTTGTTCTCTTTTGCTTCGGAATTACCAGAGGAGTATTATGTAATTTCGGCTCAAGCGCCATATTCGTTACAACCTTATGGATATGCTTGGTATGCTATCAATTTTGATGCAGATATGAATAAGTTTTCGGATAACAATCAGGCCATCCGGTCACGAGATTTGATTGTCGAATTCATTGATGAGTTAGTTCAGAAATATCCGATTGATGATAAAAAGGTTACTTTGATAGGCTTTAGTCAAGGTAGTATTTTGAGTTATGCGGTTGCGCTTTCGTATCCTGAAAAGGTGAGTAGGGTGGTAGCGCTTAGTGGTTATTTGAATGAAGATATTTTGAAAGAAGGATATGAGAAAAACGATTTTAGCCATTTGAATTTTTTCGTTTCTCACGGAACAGTTGACCAAGTCATTCCGGTTGAATGGGCTAGAAAAACCCCTGAATTTTTAAACCGTTTGCATATTAAGAATACCTATTTAGAGTATGCTGTAGGTCATGGGGTGGCTCCGAAAAACTTTTTTGATTTCCGTAATTGGTTGTTGAATAATTAGTTAAAGTTAGTGCTCTTACTATTCTGGTAATAAATAACATATAGCTTTGATATAGAATTTTTCTATATGTTAAATTTTAACCATTAAACCCGATTTTATATTATGAGAAAGTTTACACTTTCCGCTTTTGCATTGTCTGTGATTTTTGCCTGTAGCGGAGTCAAAAAAACATCGGAAGCAATTTCCGATAATTTGGATTCGGTTCCTGAAAAATACATCAGGACGATTACTCAAGATGAATTGAGAAATCACATTTTTACAATTGCTTCGGATGAGATGCAAGGTCGAGATACGGGAAGTGAAGGTCAGAAAAAAGCGGGGCGCTATCTGATTGAGCAATATCAAAAAATGGGACTTTCTTATCCTGTTCAAGCCGAAGGCTTTTATCAAAAGGTTCCGTCTTCTTTTATGAAGACGGCGTGGAGCCCTACGCTACCGGATTCGGAAAACATTTGGGTGTTTTTTGAGGGAGGGGAACTCAAAGATGAGGTGATTGTGATTTCGGCTCACTATGACCATGTAGGGATGAAGAACAACGAAGTGTACAATGGTGCGGATGATAATGCATCCGGAACTTCTGCTCTGTTAGAGATAGCGGATGCTTTTGTTCAGGCCAAACTAAATGGTCATACGCCTAAGCGTTCGATTTTGTTTCTTCACGTAACAGGTGAGGAGTATGGGCTTCATGGTTCGAGATATTATTCGGAAAATCCGATTTTGCCGTTAGAAAAAACCATTACGAATATCAATATTGATATGATAGGCAGGAGAGGGTATAATAAGGAAGATAACGATAATTATGTGTATGTAATCGGGTCAGATCGCTTGAGTACGGATTTGCATATTATTTCTGAGGCAGCGAACAAGAAATATGTTGGTTTAGAGCTTGATTATAAGTATAACGACTTGAATGACCCGAATCGTTTTTATTATCGTTCAGATCACTATAATTTTGCTAAAAAAG
>CAZOQH010000164.1:0-2240 GCA_964581855.1 uncultured Flavobacterium sp. | reverse complement strand
TAATGTCATTTCACAAATTTTTGTATCAGTATTTCAATTATCAAAAATAATAAACCAAGCAAAACAAACCATTTCCAAATGTTGTTATCGGTTCTTTCAGACTGCAAATCGCTAAATATGGATTCAATATTTTTTTGAGTAAAATCCGACAATACAGAGCTGTTATCTTGTGTTAAATCTGATTCGGTTCGGTTGTAATTAAATCCGATATATGTTAGTAATTCTTCGTTTTTGTAAACTCCAAAGTTTCCGGCATTTCTTGGATATTCGTTAAAGTTTAACTGTACTTTTCGGTTAAATATTTGTTGAGACGGAATAAATTCTTCTGTTTTATTTCTTACTTTAAGGATTTCTTCTTTTGATAAATTTGCCTCCACAAAAAACGGATTTCCATCTGCAATAAATTGGCTTACAACCCCAGAGCTATTCTGATTTTGAGCCATATTATAAAAGCTCAAAACAACCAATGGAGAGTTTTGGAAATTACTATTTTGCTTGTTAATTGGTGCCGAAAAAAGATAAAGCGAACTGATGTCTTTTTTAATTTCTGTCAAAAAAACACTTCCGTCTTCATAAGACAAAATAGGAGGGAAGTTTCCTTTAATGCCAAAAGATTGGTTTACGGTTGGGTACTGAAAATTCTCGGTTTTTCTTTCGAATACATTTTTAAAAACCGGATGTTCAAAAGAGATTTTCGTAACCATTTTCTTTTGATTCTGGATAGGTTCGAAAATTATATTTCCGAACTGCGAAGCAAAGTTAGTCAGATTTTGAGCTGTGGTCTGTTCGGACGGAATTACAATGACATTCCCTCCGTTTTCGACAAAAGCTTTTAGTGTTACTATAAGTGATTGCGGAATCTCTTCCAACTCATTTAAAACCACTGTGTGCTGGTTTTCTATGATGTTGTAATCTAATGCTTTTAGTTCGAAATTAGTGAGTTCAAAGTGATCCTCGGTATAAATTTTGGTTAAGAACTCATTGTTTGTTTCTGCTCCGATTAGCGTAACCTTGATTTTTTCAGGCTTTGAAATATTGAAAAAATAATAATTGTCGTATTCCAAAGAATTATCTTCAACCGAAACATATCCGTTAAAATCCTCTTTCGGAATAGTAAAAATAATTTCATTTTGACCTTCCGGAAGTAATGTTTTGGCAACTAATTCTTCTTGGTCATAAAGAGCTACGGAAGTTTCTGTTTTGTTAGAGCCATATTCTGAGACCTTTACCTTTAATTCATAAAATTCATCCAGAACTTGGTGAATGTAAACGCTATCCACCGAAATATTATGAGTATTTTCTGCTTTTGGAACCGAAAGAATGATGTTATAATCTTGGTCTAATGCTTGAAGATCTTGAGTTTTTAAGGATTTTCCGTCAGTGATGATTATGATGTCTTTTCCTTTGTTGGGTTTTAGCGTTTTGATTTTTGCCATTTCGTTCTCAATCGAAAAAGGTGTAGTGCTATAACCTAAATTCTGTAAATCTTTTTGAATTGAACGAATATCAGTATCGTAAAAAGAATTATCAGCAGTAAGTAACGTGAAATTTTGTTCTTCCGGAATGTTTTCTAAGAGTTCCTGAACGGCCCGTTTGAGGAGCTCGCCTTGCTTTCCTTTGGCTTGCATCGAATACGAATTGTCCAATACAACAAAGAGTTCGTTGTGTTTACCCTGTGTGTCTTTGGCCTTAAAAAACGGTTGAGCGAAGGCCAAAATGATAAAAGCGAGCAAAAATAATCTTGTAAAAAGCAATAACCACTTTTTGAGTTGAGAACTTTTGCGGGTTTTAATGTCTAATTCTTTGAGGAATTTTACGTTAGTAAAGTACTCTTTCTGGAACTTACGTAACTGGAATAAGTGAACGATGATAGGAATTATCAGCAGAAAAAGAAAATAAAGAATTTCCGGATATTTAAAATGCATCGTTTTTTAAGAAACAAAAATAAGGAATTTTAGAGAATAAAAGTTGTTTTTATGTTTTTTATCCAAGTCGAACCATAGCGTTTAGCCTTACTAGTAATTCTTTTGCAAAATCATTTTTAAATTCTTTTTTGCGGTATTTCGTTATGGGCTGAATTCCCATAATGATGTTGGTGATGAATAACTCGTCTGCTTTTTGGAGTTCAAAGGGTGAGATAGGCTCCTCAACAACTTCAATTCCTTCTATTTTTTTGGCTATATTGAGAATTTGTTTTCGTAGAATTCCACCTATACAGCCTTCTGAAACGGGCGGAGTGA
>CAZOQH010000163.1:0-2250 GCA_964581855.1 uncultured Flavobacterium sp. | reverse complement strand
TCAGTTTCACGAAACCCGATTTTTTTCGGAATGATTATGAATACTTGATTCGATGTTCCTTTTTGTTCCAAGAAAAGGGGCTAATCGTTCTCTTATTGTTGCTAATATTGGTTTGATTGGTCCGGGCTTTATTTGTACTAGATCTATATCTTCAGAATACCTAGCTTGTGGTTTTAGAAACAACTTATGCAAGGCTGTACCACCTCTAAACGCTAAATTTTCATTTAAAAAAGAATCAGAGAAGATTTCTACTAAAGCTCTTTCTATAATTAAATCTTGCTCCACCTGGCCATTTTCTGGCCAAGGAGCAAATTCACGCCATTCTTCAATATATCTTCTAGGAATCATAAATCACTTTCAATATTTACATTATAAATAATTCTCCATTTAACATTTACTTCTCCTTCTTTATATTTTCCTGGGACTAAAGGAATATTAACCCCTTTCTTATTTTCAATTAAAGAATATATAGATTGAGCTAAGTTTACACAATTTAATTTATTTTCTAAAAGGAAACCTAATCTTTGTATTGCAGCTAGTTGATTATACTTTTTAGCTGTCTTATATAATTTTGATGGTTTTAGTTCTTCCGTGAGTTCTTCTAAAATAGTATATACTCGATTAATGCCTAATTTATCAATGTAGTATAAAAGATCCAAAGCTGTGAGTTCTGGAGAAGACACTTTTATATATCCTGCGTCTGTTTTAATTTTATTTACATCTTCTTCATCCCAATCATTTTTTATCAAAAAATTAATTTTCAATTTTTTGTTTTTGATATTTCTTAAAGCCGGTTTTTTTGTTATCACAAAAGTTTCCATTGATTGTTGATGAGAAGCACCATATAAAGCAGCTGCAGAAATAACACCTAAATAATAATCTTTTTCTAAAGACATCATCATATCATCAATAAAAAGATTAACTGGAATAATTCCCTGATGAGTATATTCAGGAGGTAGCAAAGTGTAAAATTCTTTACGAACCTGAACAATCTTTTTTTTAGACTTTAATCTATATAAACTCTGTAATAATGCTTTGTCGGAACTATTATTAAAACGTTCTTTTAGTTCTTCTAGTGTAAAAGCAAATCTTCCTTTAGATCTAATATCATCTAAATAATCTTCAATGTAATTATATGTATGAGTAGCCTCTTTTATAGACATATTTTGTTTGCTATTAACTACACATTGTGTAGTATATCGCAAATATAATATATTTTATTTAACTTCAATACTATCAGCACAAATAACATAGTTATTAATATTAGTTATATCTTCTTTAATATTACTATTACTACCTACGTTTATCCGTTACTCCCTTATCAAAAGCAATCAAATTTACCATCTCTCTCAACCGGCTCCGTACTCTATTCCCATACTGTTTTTCAATTTCAGAGGCGGAAAGGTTGGTTGTAATATGGGTTTGTAGTTTTCGGGAAACGAATAGGTCATAACGGCTTAACAGAATTTCAGCCATTACGTTACATTCGTTTCCAAAGTATTTGAGGTTGTTCTCTGTTCCTAAATCGTCAAAGCAATAATTTCTGAAATTAGATTCATACAATTTTCCCTTGCTGTAACGATGTATGATTTCGTAACCGTCCTGGATGAATTCAAAACTAATATCCCGACAAGATTTCAGGATGAATTTATTTTCGGATTGAGCGACAAAACGCATCAGGTTCATCAAGGTTGTTTTACCGCAACCCACAGGACCGGATAATAAAATTCCTTTTTGTAAACTGATACCCGCTTTGTGACACATCATTTCATCTTTCAGAAAATAGGCAATCAAATGCAAAATGATTGGCTCGTCCTCTTTTCGGAACCGGAAATGCTGTCCGAATTGTTCTTTGCCCCGCTGTTCCAACAGCTGCAAAATTTTAGGATAATCATAATGGTTCGGAATAATCTTTTCCGGTTGCGGTGTTGAGGTGTTTGGCTCTGTCTTCGGAGTCTCCATAGCGATTGAATTTTTTTGTGTTTAACATCCAATTTCGTGCAGCTGCCTGCCAGTCTATCATTTTCGTTTTACCTCCGACCAACCAGCCGTTGCTCGAAAAATAATTGAAAAACTTTTGGGCTTCTAATTCGGGATAATTCTGCTGTTGAAAATAAATTTCAACTTCTTGGATTATCGGAGCTTCATTTTTTTCTTTCTTTTTGGCGGAACTTTTTCTTTCTTCCTCTTCATCAACATTTTTTAAATTTTGATTTTCTTTTTGAGAGATTGCTTCATTCTTCGCAATGA
>CAZOQH010000162.1:0-2279 GCA_964581855.1 uncultured Flavobacterium sp. | reverse complement strand
ATAGAGCCGGTATCCTCGAAGCGAAGCGAAGAGATAAAGGCGAAAGCGGGAAACCCAGTGGATTTATTCTCAAAGATTGGCTCTTAAAAAGCAAAAACCTTGCAAATTTACACTTATTACACTAAAGTAAAAAGTTTGAACGTTATAAAGTATTCCGATATATTTATTACTTTTACAGCTTAAATTCAAATCTATGGCTTCATCATACGAAAAATATCAAAAGCGAAGATTGATCTCTTCGTATTTTTCAGTGGTTTTAAGTATATTTTTGGTCCTTTTTCTTCTGGGTAGTTTGGGGCTTTTTGTAATTAACTCAAAAAAGCTTTCGGATAACTTTAAGCAAGAAATTCCGATGACAATCTTTTTTAATAAAGATGCCAAAGCTGAATCTATAGAGCAGTTCGAAGAATTTATCAAAGACAAAAACTACATCAACAAAGCTGTTTATATTACCAAAGAGCAAGCTGCAGAACAGCATCAAAAAGATTTGGGCGAAGATTTTGTAGCGCATTTGGGTGCTAATCCATTATCTGATTCGTACGATATTCGCTTAAAGGCTGATTATGTGGTTTCGGACAGCTTGACCAAAATTGTAAACGAACTCAAGGCACAAAGCGAAATAAAAAGCGTAAACTATGATAATGTTTTGGTTGATATGGTGAATGAGAATATCAAGAAAATTAGCTTTTGGATACTTGTAATTGCTGGATTTTTCTGTTTGATAGCTGTTTTGCTTATCAATAGTTCGCTTAGACTTTCGATTTATTCTAATCGATTTATTATCAAAACCATGCAGATGGTTGGAGCTACAAAATCATTTATCAGACGTCCGTTTATGTGGAGAAATATAAAACTCGGAATTGTAGGTTCGCTACTGGCAATGATTGCGCTTTATGCCGGACTTTACTATATCGACAAACGTTTTCCTCAATTTGGTCTGGCTACAGATTACGTTTCTATCGGAATCGTGTTTGGCGGAATATTATTGTTTGGAATTCTCATTACTTGGATAAGTACATTTTTTGCCACACAGCGATTCTTAAATTTAAGAACAGACGATTTATATTGATTTTTTAGAACAGCAATAAAGAATAATACAATTATGAAAAACGAAATTTTATTTACCAAAACCAACTATAAAATCCTTCTTGTCGGAATCTTCGTAATCGCTTTGGGATTCATCTTAATGATTGGAGGAGGAAACGACAATCCGAATGAATTTAGCGAAGCCATTTTCAGCTTCAGAAGAATCCATTTAGCTCCTGCATTAGTACTTTTAGGAATGGGAATTTCGTTTTACTCTATCTTCAAAAAAGATAAAAAAGAAGATAAATAATGGATTTATTAAAAGCTATAATCATAGCCATAATAGAAGGACTAACTGAATATCTTCCCATTTCTTCGACTGCTCATATGGGTTTTACAGCAGCTCTCATGGGAATGGAAGAAAGCGAATTTTTGAAAATGTTCCAGGTTTCCATACAATTTGGGGCAATACTGTCAATTGTAGTTCTGTATTGGAGAAAATTCTTTGATTTTAAAAATTTTAATTTCTATATAAAATTAATTTGCGCTGTAATTCCTGCTCTTGTTTTGGGCTATTTATTCGACGATAAAATAGAAGCTGTTCTCGGAAATCAAATTGCAATTTCATCAGTTTTGGTTTTTGGGGGAATCATTTTATTATTTGTGGATAAATGGTTTAAAAATCCGAAAATTACAGACGAAAAAGAAATTACAATTAAAAAAGCTATTGTTATTGGATTCTGGCAATGCCTCGCTATGATGCCTGGAACTTCTCGTTCTGCTGCTTCAATTATCGGAGGAATGACACAAGGATTGAACAGAAAAGCAGCAGCTGAATTTTCTTTTTTCCTTGCTGTCCCAACAATGCTTGCTGTTACCGTTTACTCCATTTTTGTAAAAACTTGGGGAGAAGAAACAGAAAATGCTCAAAAAGGATACGAAATGATTTTATCTTCTTCTGAAAATATTCAGGTTTTCCTAATTGGAAATATTGTAGCCTTCGTAGTAGCTCTGATTGCAGTAAAAACCTTTATTGCTGTTCTTACCAAATACGGATTCAAATTCTGGGGTTGGTATCGTATTCTTGTTGGAATCGGACTTTTAATCTATTTCTATTCTACTAAATAGTTACAAGCTATTCAAAAAAATTCTAATCCTAAACAAAAAATACTTTTATATTTGAAGATTCAAACTCTTCATTTATGAAAAAAAACGTTCTCTTTTTACTCTTGTTTTGGAGTTTTTCCAGCTTT
>CAZOQH010000161.1:0-2409 GCA_964581855.1 uncultured Flavobacterium sp. | reverse complement strand
TATCAGGAATACGTAAAACAAAAGAACCTGTTTTTTGTATTGAATGCAATAGTTATTCTGATTGCACTTTTCGGATTGTTTGCTTTGGCTTCGTTTTCGATTCAGAGACGAATGAAAGAAATTGCCATCAAAAAAACACTCGGAGCAGAAACAAAAACACTATTAAAATCGCTAACTAAGCAATATGTAATTTACTGCATAATCGGGTTTTTAATAGCGCTTTTCCCAACCTATCTCTTACTTGAGAAATGGCTTTCGAATTTTGCTTTCAGAATTGATGTTTCGTTTGTTCCTTTTATAATTGGGTTTGTTGTTCTTATGCTTTTGACACTATTAATTGTGCTATCAAAAGCTTATCAAGCCACCAAACTTGATGTGTTGAAGTATCTAAAATATGAATAAAAGGTCATAAAGTCGAAAGTCATAAAGTCCAAACGGACACTGGACATTCGACTTTAAGACTTGATGACATTAAGACTATGCTGTTAAACTGGCTAAAAATATTCGTTTATCATTTTAAGAAAAACAAGGTTTTTTCCTTGCTTACTATTTTGGGTTTGGGTATCGGAATTTCGGGAGTGATTCTGTCTGTTCTGTATTGGAATGACGAACACTCCTACGATGCCTGGAATCCGAATAAAGACAACATTTATCAGGTTTCCTATGATATGGGAGATGGAGATGTTTGGGCTACTAACACAGCACCTGTTGCACCTTTGGCAAAAATGAAAATTCCTGAAATAGAAGATTTTTGTTATTTGGATGGTTGGTATGTCAAAGAAAATATCGAGTTTGAAGGAAAGAAAATTACGGTTCAGAAAACCATTGAAGCTGACAGTTCGTTTTTTAAGTTTTTTCCGTTTGAGTTTGTTTACGGAAATCCAAAAACAGCTCTGAAAGTAAAAAACAGCATTGCCTTATCCGAAGATATTTCAAAACAACTTTTTGGAGATGAAAATCCGATAGATAAATCCGTGAATTATGACGGAAGAGTTTTTACGGTTAAAGGAGTTTACAAACCAAATCCGAAAAGTTCGTATTTTCCTTCTGTTGTTTGTAATCACATTTACAAACGTTTAGACAACGGAAAAGATGATTGGAACAACTACAATTATTACCTGTTCTTGAAGATTAAAGAAGGAAGTGACAAGGACAAAATCATCAAAAAATTACACGATTTAGTAAAGGAAAATACAACAGCTCGTTTTGCAAAAGAACAAGGAATTTCGGTTGAAAAATACATCGAAGAATATGGAGATATAATTCCAATTTGGCAACCTTTGTCCGAGCTTCGTTTACATTCTACAGGAGAAGATGTTCTTCCCGAAGGAAGAGGAAATTATCAGATGCTTGTGATAATGCTTGGTTTGTCTATTCTGATTCTGATTTTGTCGGTTGTGAATTATGTAAATTTAGCTACAGCTAATGCGATTAAAAGAGCCAAAGAAATCGGAATCCGAAAAATTGTAGGAGCAAATAAAATTCAAATTGTATTACAGTTTTTGTTTGAAACAACGATTTATCTGTTAATTTCATTTTTAGTTTCACTTTCGATAGTAGAAATCGGATTGCCTTTTTATAATAATTTCCTGAAAAAAGAATTGGTTCTTTCTTTAGTGGAATTTTTACCTTCACTTTTACAGATTTTTGTAATTACCTTGTTTTTAGCTGGAATTTTACCTGCTGTTTATGTGTCGAATTTCGAAAGTCTGAAAGCTTTGAAAGGAAGTTTTTCGAGTAGTAAAAAAGGAGTTTGGCTCAGAAATTCGATGTTGGTTTTACAGTTTGCAATTGCTTCACTTTTTATTGTTGGTTCGTTTATCATCAGAGAACAAGTTCGTTTTATGAGCAATAAAGATTTAGGATTCAAAGGAGAACAAGTAATAATGATGGACTATTCCAAAAAGAAAAAAAGCGATAATCCACACGAAAAATACCAAATTTTAAAGAACGATTTAAAACAAATAAACGGAGTGCTTGATGTTGCGGTAAGTAACCTTGAAATCGGATACGGAGTAGGTTCTTCAACATCTGTCGAAAGCATTTCTAACAAGAAAAAAGTTCAGGCACAAATCGTTTTTTCGGAAACGAATTTCTTGGATATTTTGGATATAAAAATGATTCAGGGACGAAATTATTCCGACCATTTGGCAACAGATACGATTTCGTCTATCCTGATAAATAAATCAGCTTCAGAAGGTTTTGGTTTTAAAAATCCGATTGGAGAAAAAATTGATTTTTGGGGAAAGAATTATGAGATTATCGGAGTTGTTGATGACTTTAATATAAAAGGTTTTCGTGAAAAAGTACAACCAATGGTTTTTCCTCATTTTAGCACAAGAGCTTGGTTGGAAAAGGTTTACATCAAAATAAATCCTGAACAAACAGAACATATTCTGAAAGAATTAG
>CAZOQH010000160.1:0-2511 GCA_964581855.1 uncultured Flavobacterium sp. | reverse complement strand
AACCCGTTTGAGAATCAGATTAATGTTGTAGGCTTAAATAATCCGGTAAGTGTAAAAGCAGAACTATACAATGCAGTAGGACAAAAAGTTGTAGAGATAAACTTCTCTAACCAAACAACTATTTCTACCGAGAACTTATCAGCGGGAATTTATTTTTTAAAGCTTATTCAAAATCAAAATATCACAACACATAAAATCATCAAAAAGTAATTTTGACTTACAACTATTTATAAACCTTTATAAGAGTTGAGCTAATTTTTCGGTCAATTTTTTTCGGCTAAAAAACTGTAATCCGATTGGTGAGGTTTTTAGTTGATTTTCTTTATATAATTGGTAATAGCTCAGGATAGTTTGTTTTACTTTTTCTTTTTCGGAATAATCACAAAAAACGCCTGTATTGGTGGTAACAATGATGTTTTTAATATCCGAATTTTCGTTTGCAATTGCCAAAATAGGTCTGTGTGAAGCCATGTATTCGTAGAGCTTTCCAGGAAGAATCATTTTAGTTTCTTCTGAATCAGATTCTATAAGTAGTAAAACTTGAGACTTTCGTTGTTCGATTACAGATTTTGTATGAGATAAATAGCCTAAATTTTTGACAAATGAATCCAGTCGAAATTCCCTAATCGTATCATGAACTTGTTGTGATACAATTCCGATGAGTTTGAGTTCAAAATCGTTTTTAAAGTTAGCGTCTTCTTTAATTATTTCTCGCAAAGCTTTCCATAGAATTCTCGGATTTCTCTCTGATAAAAGTGAGCCTATATGAGCTATCGAAAATTTTTGATCTAAAGGCTGTTTTTCGATGCGTTCTACATCATATCCGTTTGTAATCACTTCGATTGGTTTTGAAGTAATCGCAGAAAACTCTGTTTTTGTGGACGGACTTGTTACAATTATTTGATCAGCCAGAGTTAAAACTTTTTGTTCTAATTCTTTGTGTTTTTTTTCAGATTTCTGAGATAACTTCAACTCTTTGTGATACACGATATTTGTCCAAGGGTCTCTAAAGTCGGCAATCCACCTAAGGTTTAATTTTTCTTTAAGTCCGAGTCCGATAAGATGTAAACTATGTGGAGGTCCGGTTGTAATTATTGTTTCAATTTTGTTTTCGCAAATGTATTTTTCTAAATAAGCCACCGAAGGTTTAACCCAAGAAACTCTAGCATCAGGAATAAAGAAATTGCCTCTGATGTAGAGCAAAAATTTATCAAGTAATGATTGTTTTCGTTTGTTTGGTACTATCCCGGAACTGATTTTTCGAGTTTTATTTTTAGAAATCAATGAAGCAAATCGATAGGGCTCTTTAATAGGGTGTTTTAGTACGGTAACTTGTTTAAAATCTTCATAGAGATGGTTGTCGATAATTGGGTATGTCGGATTTTCGGGAATATAAACAATAGGTTCAACACCAAAATCAGGAAGATATTTAACAAATTTGAGCCAACGTTGTACGCCTGGACCTCCTGCAGGAATCCAATAATAGCTTATGATGAGGACTTTTTTGGTCATAATCAAAAATAATACTACAAAGTTACACTTTATAGTTGATAAAAAATCATTAACATTGTTGTACTTTAATTGTTTTTTTATGAAAGAAAAACATGAACTTAAAAGAGAACTTACTCTTTTAGACGGAATTATGCTCGTGTCTGGGTCGATGATCGGTTCGGGAATTTTTATTGTGAGTACTCAAATGATGCTTAATATTGGAAGTGCGGGCTGGCTTATTTTAGCTTGGGTTTTATCGAGTGTAATAACAGTAATTGCAGCAGTTTCGTACGGAGAGTTGAGTGCTATGTTTCCACAAGCCGGAGGTCAATACGTGTACCTGAAAGAAGCTTATAACAAACTGATTGCCTTTTTGTATGGATGGAGTTTTTTTGCCGTTATTCAGACCGGAACCATTGCAGCAGTTGGAGTTGCGTTTGCAAAATTTACCGCATATCTCTTTCCAAGTTTTTCGGATGAAAACATAATTTATGAAATAGGTTCGTTTAAACTCAATGCAGCCCAATTGGTATCCATTGCTACCATAGTATTTCTTACGTTTGTCAACAGTAAAGGAGTCCGAAATGCAAAGTATTTACAGACTTTTTTTACTTTTATAAAAATTGCTTCGCTCGTAGGTTTGGTTGTCTTAGGTTTTTCGTTAGCTTTTGATACGGAAATCTGGAATGCAAATTGGAATAATGCTTGGAATGCTCGTTCGTTTGATAAAGAAACCGGAGGTTGGGTTTCAATAGGAGGGACCGTTTTGGTTTCTGCATTAGTAGCATCTATGGTAGGCTCACTTTTTTCGTCTGATGCGTGGAACGGAGTGACTTTTATTTCAGGAGAAATCAAAAACCCCAAACGCAATGTCGGATTGAGTTTGTTTTTAGGAACAGCTATTGTGAGTGTACTTTATATCATTACTAATTTGATGTATCTGGCTGTAATGCCCTTAGAGTCCATGGCTTTTGCTTCTCAAGAAAGAGTTGCAGTGGTCGCTTCGCAATTTATTTTTGG
>CAZOQH010000159.1:0-2532 GCA_964581855.1 uncultured Flavobacterium sp. | reverse complement strand
GCGATACACATATAGGAGGTTAGTCTTTTCTGACAAACAAAAAAAGTCCGATTGTTTTCACAATCGGACTTTTTGGTCGGGGTGGCAGGATTCGAACCTGCGACCTCCTGGTCCCAAACCAGGCGCGATAACCGGGCTACGCTACACCCCGATTTCTGAATCGGACTGCAAATGTACTACTTTAATTGTTCAAAGCAAATATTTATTCAAAAAAATCATTTAAATAATTTTCTTGCCCTATCTAAATCCTCGGGTGTGTCAATTCCTACTCCAATATGAGTGGTTTCTATCATTCTGATTTTTTTACCGTATTCTAAATAACGTAATTGCTCTAGCTTTTCTGAAGCTTCTAATGACTTCATCGGTAAGGAATAAAAATCCATTAAAGCTTGTTTTCGGAATGCATAAACTCCGATGTGCTGAAAATACCTCACTCCTACATTTTTTTCTCTAGGAAACGGAATTACAGAACGCGAAAAGTACAAAGCAAAACCAAATTGATCTGTAATCACTTTTACAATATTCGGATTCTGAATGGCTTTTTCGTCTGTTATTTCTCGCATCAGTGAAGCCAAATCAATTTCTTTATTGATATCGTTTTTATAGAGTTCGATAATTTTTTCAAGTGATTCTTTATCAATAAAAGGCTCATCGCCTTGCACATTTACCACGATATCTACATCCAAATTTTCGACTGCTTCTGCTATTCTATCACTTCCCGATTCATGTTCTTTTTTACTCATTATGGCATTTCCTCCGTTTTGAGTAATTTCATCATAGATTAAATCAGAATCTGTAACCACAAAAACATCATCAAAAAGTTGTGTGGATACAGCGCTTTCGTAGGTTCTACGGATAACTGTTTTACCCGCTAAATCTTGCATAAGTTTAGCCGGAAAACGTGTAGAAGCGTAACGTGCAGGAATTACAGCTATTACTTTCATCTTAAATCTTTTTATTTTTCATCAGATAAAACAAAACTACAATCGGAATAGCTAATAAAATAACCATTTTTGTATTCACCCAAATAAGTTGCGGAACCAAAAACAATGTGATGAAATAACCTCCGATAGCTCCTCCGAAGTGAGCGGTATGTCCGATGTTATCATTTTTGGTTTTCATTCCGTAAATCGAATACAACAAATATCCGATTCCGAATAAATAAGCAGGAATTGGTATAGCAAAAAACAGATATAGTTTAGCGTCCGGATTAAATAAAATTGCACTGTATATAACTCCTGTTACAGCGCCCGAAGCTCCTACAGCTCGATAATTATAATTGTCTTTTTCTAAGTATAGCGTTAAGAAATTCCCTAAAAAAAGACTTCCGAAATATATGAGTAAAAACGGCCAATTACCTAAGGTTCCTATCACCCAAGGAGCAAAAAAGTAAAACGTAAGCATATTAAAAAGCAAATGCATCATATCTGCATGCAAAAAAGCTGATGATAACATTCGATACTTTTCTCCTTTTAATATGTTTCCGATATGAAATTCATATTTACGAAAAAAACCGTAGTTGTTAAATCCTTTATAACTTACAAGAATATTGACGATGATGATTCCCCAAAAAAACAAATCTTCTATTCTCATCCTCCTACTCTTTTGACGTTATAGCCTTCTTTTTTAAGAAACTCCATAATCTTATCTCTAAAGTTTCCTTGAATAATAATCTCTCCATCTTTTTGACTTCCTCCCACTCCACATAGGGTTTTTATTTTTTTTGCCAATTCTTTTAAGTCTTGGTCTGTTCCTTCAAACCCTTTGATTATGGTTGCTATCTTTCCGGCTCTATTTTTTTTGTCTAAATGAGCTTCGAGATATTGTTTGTTGTTTTCGGGTGTTTCAACAACTTCTTGGTTTTCCGAAAAATCAAAATCTTTGTTTGTAGAAAACACAAAACCCCCTAAAGCACTCAAATCATTTATTTTTTTGCTTTTCATTGATTGATTATTTCACCTTACTATTTAAAACTTTATTTTTTTATAACCATCCTTTTTCTCTCATCCAATCATCATTGAACATTTTTCCGACATATCGGCTTCCTGAGTCGTGGAAAAGCACAACTACCACATCTTCGGGTTTAAAGTGTTCTTTGAGTTGTAAGACTCCTTTGATGGCAGAACCGGCCGAATTTCCGACAAAAATTCCTTCTTCTAAGGCCAGTCTTCTTTGATAAATTGCTGCATCCTTATCGGTAACTTTTTCGAATCCGTCAATGAGTGAGAAATCTACATTTTCTGGTAAAATATCTTCTCCGATTCCTTCGGTTACGTACGGATAGATTTCATTTTCGTCAAAAATTCCAGTTTCATGGTATTTTTTAAAAACCGAACCATAGGTGTCTATTCCCCATATTTTGATATTCGGATTTTTTTCTTTTAAGTATTTCCCTACTCCCGAAATCGTTCCTCCCGTTCCTACACCTACTACAAAGTGAGTGATTTTCCCTTCGGTTTGTTCCCAAATTTCCGGTCCGGTTTGTTCGTAATGTGCTATGGCATTTGATGGGTTGTCATATTGGTTTACATA
>CAZOQH010000158.1:0-2534 GCA_964581855.1 uncultured Flavobacterium sp. | reverse complement strand
CTTGGAGGTTTTTGTACCGAATCTGGTTCGGCATCGTTTTTCAATAATACGATTATCGAAGATAAATTTTCGATGGGATTCTCTTCGTTATTTATTCTGCTTACGATTTTTATCGTATTGATGAGTGGTGATTTTTATAAAAATGAACAAAAGAAATTATCCGATTATATAACCGTAAAAATATTATTACTCTTCGGAGGAATTTCGATGGTATCCTTCGGAAACTTAGCCACGTTTTTCTTAGGTATCGAAATTCTTTCGATTGCACTATATATTCTTGCAGCTAGTAAACCAACAAGCATCAAGAGTAACGAGGCTGGAATGAAATACTTCTTAATGGGAGCTTTCGCTTCAGGGTTTTTACTTTTCGGAATTGCTTTGATGTATGGAGCTACCGGCTCGTTTGATATGTCTGTGATTCATCAAGCGGGAATGAGTGCAGGTGTTGAAGATTGGTTTTATATTGGAGTTGTGATGGTAAGTGTGGCGATGTTATTCAAAATTGCTGCTGTTCCGTTCCATTTATGGGCTCCGGATGTATATCAAGGCTCACCAACTATTTCGACCGCATTGATGAGTACTTTGGCAAAAGTAATCGCAATTGGAGGGTTTTATCGACTGATTGAAGGAACCTACGGAAACTTTTCGGAGAGTTTTATAACAGGTTTAATTGTGATTTCAATACTTTCGATGGTAGTCGGAAACATAATGGCTCTGAGACAAACGAACGTAAAGCGTATGTTGGCTTTTTCGGGAATTTCACACGCAGGATTTATGTTGATGGCGCTTTTGGCCGTACCAGAGGGAGCGGCAAATCTACTGTATTACGCTACAGCTTATTCAATTGCAGGTATTGCTGCATTTGCAGTAGTTCTGGCTGTTACTAAAGACAAAGAAGATGAAGAAATATCGTTCTTCAACGGATTAGGCAAACGAAATCCAGTTTTGGCTTTAACCCTTACATTAGCTATGTTATCAATGGCAGGTATTCCGATTTTGGCAGGATTTTTCGGTAAAGTTTTCTTGTTCGGGCAAATGCTTGATTTAGGATATACTACGCTAGTAATCGTAGCGGTTATCAGCTCGATTATTTCTGTAGGATATTATTTCAAACTGATTTTAGCGATGTACACTAAAGAAAGTACAGAAGCCTTCGCCAAAGTCCCTGTTGTGTATACTTTTACCGCAGTAGCAGCAACCTTAATAAACTTAGCTATAGGCTTGTTCCCTGATTTAATTTTAAAGCTGATGTAAAAATAAGTTTATAATAATATAAAAAAGGAGACTCCATAAAAGTCTCCTTTTTAGTTTATTTTAAAATCATTTTGCTGTACGGAATTACTACTTCGAATCCTTTCTGTTTAAAATAAGCCGTAGGGTTGTCTTTACAGACGGCCAAGACAAAATCCCCTCCCCAAGCCCCAAGACTCTTTATAACGCCCTTAAAATCATTAAAAAAGCGTTCTTTTACGGTTTCCATCTCTAATACGTCACTCATTATTACTTCATGCTTTTCTAGTAAATAAGCAAATTGAGATAATTCTTTTACTTTTAGAATTTGAGAGGTAATCTCGTTAATGCTTTTAATGGTATTTTTGAGTTGTGGTTGCTTGTTATAATATGATGCAATAGCCGCTTTGCTATTTTGTTTTCGGTTGAGGTAAACAAAATATAAATTATGATGAAACTGAGGATAAAAATCAATAGACTCAGCTATAGGTTCGTCGTTATTTAAATGATATAAAATTGGGCTATTATTTTGAGCACAAGCAATATCATAACCACTTCCATTAAAGGTGTTTTTTAGTAACTTATAAGGATTGATGTTTAGCCAAGTAGCTAGATTGTTGATCAAGGTAGAAGAAGTGCCTAATCCCCATTCTCTAGGGAAAGAAAGTCGAGTTTCAATCTGATATCCCTTTTTTTCTGCTAAAAAATCAGGTTGTAATCTAAATGCTTCTAACAAAATTTCGGCTAATCTATTTTCAATTGGATTCTCAGAACAAAAACTGTTGTTTTTAATTTCTTCAAATGATAAATCTACCTCTATCCATACAGTACCGTCTGAATCAAAACTCCTCCATGATACGATTTCGTTATTGTTTTGCTTTACTGACAGGCTTTGCCCAAAGACAGTTGGCAAGGCAAGTGCCTTAGCTCCGTCAAGAACTGTGTATTCTCCTGTGATTAAGAGTTTTCCGTTACTGTAAAAAGTTTGTTCCAATATTGAAGTTGTTTTTACAAAAATAAAAAAACTCCATCACTACCCTAGTAACGGAGTCTTTTTTATTAACCAACCAAAACTTAATATGTAAAAATCACTTTTACACAAACAAATTCTGGGGCAAAGATACAACTGTTTTTGAAATATTTACATCAAAAATCACGATTTAACATAAAATTCATATTTGATTCTTCAAAAACAGTTGTTTTATTAAAATATTATTAAGGGTGACTTTTATAAAGTTCCTCTTTTTTCTTGTTCTCTTTCAATTGATTCAAATAAAGCCTTGAAGTTTCCTGCTCCAAATCCT
>CAZOQH010000157.1:0-2536 GCA_964581855.1 uncultured Flavobacterium sp. | reverse complement strand
AAAGCAAGGTTGTGCATAGCGCTACCTCCGATGGCTATAAAATGTATTTTCATAAATTTTGCAATTCAAAACCACAAAGATACAAGTTTATGATTTGTTTTTTTGAAGTAAAACTATTTTTCCAATAGGTCTAAAAAAACTCGCAGTAACTTAGGTAGTCACTACGAGTAATTTTTGATTTATTTTCCGCTATATGAGTTTAGCAAAACTCATTATAAGCATCTTTCAAATTTTCGGCTATAAGTTCAGCCGGACGTCCTTCAATATGATGACGTTCTAACATATGCACCAATTCTCCGTTTTTAAAAAGCGCCATACTTGGAGATGACGGAGGAAAAGGAAACATTTGTTCTCTAGCAGCATCAACAGCTTCTTTGTCTACTCCTGCAAAAACCGTAATCAAATGATCTGGTTTTTTGGAATTATCCAAACTCATTCTCGCTCCCGGACGAGCATTTCTGGCTGCACATCCACAAACGGAGTTAATTACCACAAGCGTGGTTCCTTCTTTCTGAAGAGCGTTCTTTACCTCTTCTGCTGTATATAATTCTTCAAATCCAACCGATGAAAGTTCCATTCGCATAGGTTGTACTAATTCTTCTGGATACATAATTCTTGTTTTTTGTTATTCGACAAAGATACAATTTTTAGTTTTAAAATTAGCAGTATACAGTTTTATAGTAATCCCAAAATATCCGAAACCTTTTTAACCGAACTAAAATTATCATGCTTAATTTCGAAATCAATTCGCTCATGAGCCCAAGTGGTTCTGAAAGGAATGTGCGTAGCATATCCTCCGATATTTAAAACTGGCAGCACGTCAGATTTTAAGGAATTCCCCACCATATAAAATTCCTCAGGTTGAATTTCCAATCTCTTTAAAAGTTTTCTGTAATCTTCATCTGCTTTTTCAGATAACACTTCGATGTGATGAAAAAACAGCCCCAATCCCGAATTGTGCAATTTTCTGTGTTGGTCGAGCAAATCGCCTTTGGTTACGACAATCAGTTTATATTTTCCGTGAAGTTGTTTTAAAACCTCTTCGATTCCGTCAATTAGAACAATCGGTTTTGAAAGCAATTCTTTTCCGTATTGCAAGATTTTTTCGATAATTTCAATCGGAAGATTCTTGCCAGAAATTTCTATAGCTGTTTCAATAAGCGAAAGAATATAAGGCTTTATTCCGTATCCATATAGCGGAAGATTACTAATCTGAATTCTAAAAACTTCTTGCGAAATACTTTGATGCGAAAGAAAATCTTCCATCAACACACAAAACTTTTTTTCGATTTCTTCGAAATAAGGTTCGTTTTCCCAAAGGGTATCGTCTGCATCAAAAGCAATGACTTTAATGTTTTGTTTAAGGTTCAAGGTTTCAGGTTTAAAGTTGTTAAAATCCTTTAATTACTCGTCTGTCGTTTAATTGAGATAACTTTTCCTGAAATTCAGTTTCAGTTATGTACTCCATTGATTTTAACCAATGTAATCTATGAATTATTGAAGAAGAATCTTCATTTTCATCTATAACAAAATATTTTTCTCGAAAATACTCTTTTTTAACTTGTTTCAAACTTTCAATAAATTCATCTACTTCAACCTGATATTTCTTAAAATACCAAAAAGATAAATTAACTTCTCCTTTTAGAAACTTTAATTTTTCAAATCTAAATAAACTTCTTCCCCAAGCCGAAATACCAATAATTATTCCCATTGATACAGCCATCAAAATTCCTGTATTTAGTTTTCCAGTATCTATACTATCAAGAATAAAAATCATAAGAAATATAATATTCAAAACTACTGACATAAATAAACCGACTGAAACAAACGATGGTTTATATCGTGTTATCTGCTCCTCAAATCCTATATCCTCAAACTTTACTACGTGTTCGTTGTAAAACTCATTTGTTTTAATCTCCATTTTTACTCCGTTAGAAATTATCTCATAATTTCTAAATTGAGGATATTTTTTATGTTTCAATAGTTTTCTCATATTTTTTTAACTTATCAAAGCTCCGTTTTCTACTCCATCTTTATCCGGATTTAGGAAAACTAATTTTCCGTCTTTGTCGTTGGTCATCAAAATCATTCCTTGACTTTCTACTCCACGAAGTTTTCTCGGAGCAAGGTTGGCCAAAATCGTAACTCTTTTTCCGATAACTTCTTCTGGAGAAAAATGTTCTGCAATCCCGGAAACCACAGTTCTCACATCAATTCCTGTATCAACTTTCAGAACCAATAATTTATCTGCTTTTGGCATTTTTTCGGCCTCGAGAATGGTTCCTACTCTTAGGTCCATTTTCATAAAATCATCAAAAGTAGTTTCTTCTTTTTGTGGTGTTACTTGCGTATTTTGAGCGGTATTTTCTTTTTTAGTTGCTTCCAATTTATCTAATTGTTTTTGAATTTGTTCGTCTTCGATTTTATCAAACAACAATTCGGCTTGACCGATAGTGTGTCCTGATTTTATCAAATCTGAAGTTTCTGAAATGTTTTTCCAAGTAATTTCACCTTGGTTTTGATTCAGAATTCTATT
>CAZOQH010000156.1:0-2587 GCA_964581855.1 uncultured Flavobacterium sp. | reverse complement strand
CAAGGAGCAGGTCAGAAATACGAAATCCAAGTTTCTGATATTGAAGTTTTAGGAGGATGTGATGTAGATAGTTATCCAATTCAACTAAAAAACCGTCCGAGTCTTGAATTATTGAGAGAAAATGCACATTTAAGAATACGCACCAATACTTTTGGAGCTATTATGAGAGTTCGTTCTGTACTTTCTTTTGCTGTTCATCAATATTTTCAGGAAAACGGATTTTTCTATGTAAACACTCCGATTATTACTGGTTCTGATGCAGAAGGTGCTGGTGAAATGTTTCAGGTCACTTCATTAGATTTAAATAATATTCCGAAAACGGAAAATGGAGAAATAGACTATAGCGAGGATTTCTTCGGAAAAGAAACCAACCTTACGGTTTCTGGACAATTAGAAGCAGAAACTTATGCAATGGCACTAGGAAAAGTGTATACTTTCGGACCTACCTTTAGAGCAGAAAACTCAAATACATCTAGGCATCTAGCTGAGTTTTGGATGATTGAACCCGAAGTAGCATTTAATGATTTGGATGCTAATATGGATTTGGCTGAGGATTTTATCAAATACGTAATCAAATATGTACTTGAAAAATGCGAAACAGATTTGAAGTTTTTAGAACAGCGTCAAATAGATGAGGACAAACAAAAACCTCAAAACGAAAGAAGCGAAATGTCACTTATTGACAAATTAAAATTTGTTTTGAACAATAATTTTAAACGAGTTTCTTATACCGAAGCCATTGATATCCTGAAAAGTTCTAAACCAAACAGAAACAAAAAATTCCAATACCTTATTGAAGAATGGGGTGCTGATTTACAAAGTGAACACGAGAGATATTTGGTTGAAAAACACTTTAAATGTCCGGTAATTTTGTTTGATTATCCTGCAAAAATTAAGGCATTTTATATGCGTTTGAACGAAGACCAAAAAACCGTTCGCGCAATGGATATTCTTTTCCCTGGAATCGGAGAAATCGTAGGTGGTTCTCAAAGGGAGGAACGCTATGAGGTACTGATCGAAAAAATGAAAGCGCTCAACATTCCTGAAGAAGAAATGTGGTGGTATTTGGATACCCGAAAATTCGGAACAGCTGTTCATAGTGGATTCGGATTAGGGTTTGAAAGACTCGTCCTTTTCGTTACCGGAATGACCAATATCAGAGATGTAATCCCGTTTCCGAGAACACCTCAAAATGCAGAGTTTTAATAGAAAAAAGGTGTTGGGTTAAGAAATTCTTAACCCAACACCTTATATAATTTTAGCAAAAATGATAATATACAACGTAACCATAAATATAGACGAAAGCATTCATGATGAATGGGTTTCTTGGATGCAACAAAAACACATTAATGATGTATTGGCAACAGGAAAATTCTTTAAAGCTAAATTTATTCGCGTAAACGTAGAAGAAGAAATGGGTGGAATTACGTATTGTGTACAATATTTTGCTGAAAAAAGGGAGTTATTAGAAAGATATTACAAAGAAGATGCAGAAAGATTACGTGCAGAAGGAATAAAGCTTTTTGCCGATAAGATGCTCGCATTCAGAACCGAATTAGAAGTTTTGTCCGAAATGTATTCGCCAACCAATTAATATTAGGCTTTTTACTGCTTTGGATTTTGCCTGAAAAATCTAAATCTTTCTGTCTATTACGTAATTTACCATTAAAACAAGAGCGTTTTTAAACTCCGAATCAGGGTAATTTTTGATAATTTCGAGTGCTTTTTGTTGGTATTCTTTCATCACTTTTTCCGCATACCCTAAACCGTTTTTTTGCTTGACAAAAGCAATTACTTCTTTCACTCGTTTTTTATCTTTGTTGTGATTTTTTACCGAGTTAATAACCCAACGCTTCTCTTTTTCGGTTGAATTATTCAGGGCATAAATAAGCGGAAGCGTCATTTTTTGTTCTTTAATGTCTATTCCAGTTGGTTTTCCGATAGCATCATCCGTATAATCAAACAAGTCATCTTTTATCTGAAAAGCCATCCCTATATATTCACCGAATTTTCGCATTTCTTCTACTTTTGTATTATCGGTTTCTTCTAATACAGCTTTTGCTCCTAAAGCACAACAAGCAGCAATCAAAGTGGCTGTTTTTTGACGGATAATTTCGTAATAAATATCTTCGGTGATATCCAGTCTTCGAGCTTTTTCGATTTGCAAAAGCTCACCTTCGCTCATTTCTCGAACAGCTACCGAAATAATTCTAAGCAAATCAAAATCGCCATTATCAATAGACAAAAGCAAACCTTTTGATAAAAGAAAATCGCCTACCAAAACCGCAATTTTGTTTTTCCAAAGAGCATTAAGCGAAAAGAAACCCCTACGCTTGTTGCTGTCATCCACTACATCATCGTGAACAAGGGTAGCGGTGTGAATCAATTCAATAACTGCAGCTCCTCTGTAGGTTCTGTCGTTTACTTCGCCTCCCGAAACCATTTTGGCAACCAAAAAAACAAACATCGGACGCATTTGTTTTCCTTTTCGGTTTACGATATAATAAGTAATTCTGTTGAGTAAGGCAACCCTAGAAGACATCGAAAGGTGGAACTTCTTTTCGAAAAGCTCCATTTCGTATCGGAT
>CAZOQH010000155.1:0-2595 GCA_964581855.1 uncultured Flavobacterium sp. | reverse complement strand
TTTCATTTGATGAATATGCTAATTGCATTTAAAAATAAACTATAGCTGAATACAGAAAAATACACCCAGCACCCAACATCCAACAAATATGAAACTATCACAGCTTTCAAAATCAGAATATCCTGAATATTATCAAGGATACCTAAAAAATATAGAACCCAACTCAGACTTATTTGAAGAATTAGAGGCTTCACATCACTATTTTATTAAATTCGTACAGGATATTCCGATGGAAAAACACGACTATCGATACGATACGGGTAAGTGGACTATAAAAGAGATTATTCAACACTTAATTGATTCCGAGAGAGTGTTTGCTTACAGAGCCTTGCGTTTTTCAAGAAGGGATAAAACTGACCTACCAGGGTTTGACCAAAATAGCTATGTCGAAAATTCAAATGCCAATACAAGACACCTTAAAGATTTACTGATGGAATTTTCATTAGTTAGACATTCGTCTCTAGCTCTTTTTAAATCATTTTCAACAGAAATTCTTCTGCAAAAAGGAAAAGCCAACAACGTAGAAATGACTGTTCGTGCCATTGGTTTTATGATAGTTGCACATCAAGAACATCACAAAAAAGTTTTCCAGGAAAGATATTTATAAATCCGGATAAAACCCTAAATTTGGGGCGTTTATTTTAAAACCACCAATGATGATTTTCGACAGAAAAAACCTAACTGATACAGAACTTTTGGATTTATACAAAAAGCTGTTAAAACCAAGACTTATAGAAGAGAAAATGCTGATTTTACTTCGACAGGGAAAAGTATCAAAATGGTTTTCGGGAATAGGGCAGGAGGCCATTTCGGTTGGAGTTACTTCTGTGTTAGAACAAGATGAATATATACTTCCGATGCACCGAAACTTGGGAGTTTTTACAACCCGTGAAATTCCGCTTAATCGCCTTTTTTCGCAATGGCAAGGAAAAGCAAATGGCTTTACCAAAGGTCGTGATCGCTCGTTTCATTTTGGAACACAAGAATATAAAATCATCGGAATGATTTCACACTTGGGGCCTCAGCTTGGAGTGGCAGACGGTATAGCATTAGCCAATAAACTTGCGAGCAAAAATAAAGTAACAGCTGTGTTTACGGGAGAAGGAGCAACCAGTGAAGGCGATTTTCACGAAGCTTTGAACATTGCTTCGGTATGGGAATTACCGGTTTTGTTTGTGGTGGAAAATAACGGATATGGGCTTTCGACCCCTACTAACGAACAATATCGTTGCGAAAATATAGCCGACAAAGGAGTTGGTTACGGAATGGAATCGCATATTATTGATGGAAATAATATTTTAGAGGTTTATACCAAACTCTCTGAAATTGCCAACTCGGTAAGACAAAATCCAAGACCGATTTTATTGGAATTCAAAACCTTTAGAATGAGAGGACACGAAGAAGCAAGTGGTGTAAAATACGTTCCTAAAGAGCTAATGGAAGAATGGGCAAAAAAAGACCCCATCGAAAATTATAAGAACTATTTGCTTTCAATCGGAATTTTATCGGAAGAAAAAGACGATGCTTTCCGTAAAGAAATTAAGGCAGAAATTGACCAACATTATCAAATAGCATCTGAAGAGCCTGTAATTACAGCTAATTTAGAACAAGAGCTAAAAGATGTATATGCTCCGTTTCATTTTGCAGAGATTTTCCCTACTTCAGAAAAAGAAAATATTCGTTTTATTGATGCAATCTCACAAGGATTAAAACAGTCTTTAGAAAAGCACGACAACTTGGTGGTAATGGGGCAGGATATTGCTGAATACGGAGGTGCTTTTAAAATTACTGAAGGATTTGTAGAACAGTTCGGAAAAGATAGAATCCGAAATACTCCGATTTGCGAATCTGCAGTGGTTTCGACAGCTATGGGACTTTCGATAAACGGCTATAAAGCGGTTGTCGAAATGCAGTTTGCAGACTTTGTCTCTACCGGATTCAACCCAATTGTTAATTATTTGGCCAAAAATCATTATCGTTGGAACGAAAAAGCCGATGTAGTGGTTCGAATGCCTTGTGGAGCAGGAGTTCAGGCTGGACCTTTCCATTCACAAACCAATGAAGCTTGGTTTACAAAAACTCCGGGACTAAAAGTAGTTTACCCTGCCTTTCCGTATGATGCTAAAGGACTTTTGGCTACAGCCATAAACGACCCGAATCCAGTTTTGTTTTTCGAACATAAAGCCTTGTACAGAAGTATTTACCAAGACGTGCCGAAAGATTATTACACCCTTCCGTTCGGAAAAGCTTCACTTTTGAAAGAAGGAGAAGAAGTGACGATTATAACCTTCGGTTCCGGAGTACATTGGGCTTTAGAAACTTTAGCTAAAAACGAAAACATAAAAGCTGATTTGTTAGATTTAAGAACCCTACAGCCTTTGGATACCGAGGCGATTTTTACTTCAGTGAAGAAAACAGGGAAAGTTATAATCCTTCAAGAAGATACTTTGTTTGGAGGAATTGCTAGTGATATTTCGGCAATGATTACCGAGAACTGTTTCGAGTATTTAGACGCTCCTATAAAGCGTGTCGGCAGTATAGAAACTCCGATTCCGTTTACTAAAAACCTCGAAGAACAATACTTGCCTAAAAACC
>CAZOQH010000154.1:0-2596 GCA_964581855.1 uncultured Flavobacterium sp. | reverse complement strand
TAAAGTTTCGTGCGTCGTAGTTCTCCGAAGTGGTTGCTGTCAGAACGGTTTTCGTACTGAAATTCATCAGCCAAATATCCGAAAACAAATGATTGTAATTTAATTGATGCGAAGCAGTTTTGTTGCTTACCGAACCAACCGACAACAAGTTTTTAGCCTCGTTTAATAAATACGTATAAGTAACTGAATGGTCTTGTTTTCCTCGGTTATAAAACAAGCTGTTTCGTACATTGGTATTTAATGCCAAAACCTCATCCGAATCCGTACCGAACGGATTTAAATCGAAATTATCTTCGTTGCGTTCGATTTTTCTATCCACCAAAAACGAAGTCTGATTATAGAAATACGACAACACTTTTTTCACTCCATTTTCGTTTTGCCATTGGGTCGGATTCAAAGTCAACGAGTTGGAAAATCGATTCTGATGTGTTTTCAGAAAAACCTGATTTGGTAGAAAAACTCGGATGTACTTGGCTTCATCAGAAAAAACAGCAACTTCAAACTCTTCGAGTTCCTGAATTCCGTTTCCGTTATAATCGTTCCACATATAAACGCCTTGTCCGGGTTCGACTTCAAGATACGTGAATTCTTGTTGAGCCAAACTTCCGGACATCGTTTCAAACGAAGTATTTAGTTGAATAAGTTGGTCGAAAAAACGGTCGTTATATACAATCCTTGAGTTGAGTGAAGGCTCTTTCGGTATTGAATTATCTGTGTATTTTAAAACTCTATAATTTACAAAAACAGATAAATCACTGGTTTGTGTTTGCAACAATCTCGACTTTGCATAAAACGAATTCGACTGATTCACTCTTTGAATAGTTCCTGCCATCAAACTGTCGTTTTTTCGATGTAAATAGCCTAACTCCAAATATACTTTTGTAGAATCTCCTCGTCCGATAAAACTTCCATATTCGATAAAGCGTTGGCTTAAATTCGAGAGCAAATTATTTTCTTTTAACCGTTCGGAATTGTCTTCTAATCGCAAAGAAGCTCCTACCCAATTTCGGTCGAAATGATAGCGAGCTTGAGTCTGGCTTCGTGTAAATTCGGTTTTAGAATAATTTCCGTCACTACTAAGTATCGAATTATCGGACTGAACGGTTAGTTTATCAAATTTCAGGTTGGTATTGAGTACATTTCGGTTGGCATTAAATTGATCCGAAAAATCAAGTTTCTCAAATTGATAATTTACGAATCCGTTGTTTTTGAGCTTGGCTTTTGTACCTGCTATCAGTAAACTTTGGCTTGAGTTCATTATGGTGTTGATGTTCCAATCTCGGTCGAATTCTATAGTAAAAAGTCGCTCAATAGTTCTGAAGTTCTTATCCACAAACTGATAATCTGCGAAGGCATCAACCTGATATTCTCCAGACAAAACTCTTTGGTTTAGTTTTATTCTTCCTGCAAATCCTTGGTTGTTCTGGTCATCAATATCAGAAAATAAGTTTTTGTCATTGTTGCTCATTCCGACTTCAAAATCAGCTTGGGTTTTCTCGGTGTGATAGCCTCCTAAAATTGTAGCCATTTGGATTTTTTCGGGAGCGACGAGTCGAATAATCGGTTCGTAATTTCCTTGTGGAATTCCTCCAATGGGTTCGATGTATTGATAAATCTTTCCGATGGCTTGATTGTTTGCCAAAATATAATTTCCGTTGCCTTGACCCACAAGCGTAAAACGCACATTATACAATTCGTCTTCCGGATTGTTCGAAAACTCAAATACTTCCACGCCTGAAATCCATACTTTTTTGTACAAAATTCTGTTCTCGGAATACGAATCTTCGTAAGCACTCGAAGCGATCATTTGCTCCGAATCATTTCCTGCATTTTTAAGGATTTCGACTTGCTCGGGAGATAAATTCTGCTGCAACGATTGGTTTTTCATATCGTTCTCGGAATAGACAAACCCTCCGATATTCCATTTTTCACGCTCGTGTATCACGCCTCCATAAGCTATAAATCGGGTGTAATTCCGTTCAGAAAATTGATATTCGATATTAATCCGCATTTCGGAGGTAATCGGAAAAAGCGAAGTGAAAATCACCTCACCAGCATTGTAGTCAATCACATATTGCTTGTCTTCTCCACGTTCTAACAAAATTCCGTTTACGTAAACCCGTTCTGAACCCGAAACGACTAAAACGTACAGTTCTCCGTTGTTTCCCCGAAGTTTATACGGTCCTTGATTGCCTTCCTGACCCGTAAAGCTGCTTCGTGCATATTGCCCTCTAACCAATCCTACACTCGAAAAAACCGTAGTTTTGTTTTCATCTCCGAAAGAAAAATTAGTCGAAATTCCCTGTACTTTTTTGTTGAAATTCAAAAAACGAGATTGCCTGTTTTCTAAAAATAAATCTCCCGCTCGGATGTTCCACGTATCCGAAAATAATTCGATAAAAATCTGGTCGAATTCGTCTAATCTTTGCGAATAACCTCCTTCCTGAATCGGAATATTGCTGTCCTGAATCGAAGCTCTGATACTCACATTGTCAGACAATTTTCCCGTAATCTGTAAATCCAAAGACGAATTGGTAACGGCATTCTGGTTGTTTCCGACCGTAACGCCTCTGGAAATACTTCCCGAAGTATTCAA
>CAZOQH010000153.1:0-2645 GCA_964581855.1 uncultured Flavobacterium sp. | reverse complement strand
CCTCTCATATAAAAAATTTCTTTTCCAAGATAGTCTGAAAGCCAAAATCCATATCCATATGGGGCACCCTCAAAACGTGGATGTGTAGATAATTCCACAAAAGTGGAATCTAGAATTTGATTTCCGTTCCAATTTCCTTTCTGTTTATAGAGTTTACCGAGTCGAGCAAAATCTCGAGCATTGCTTGCAATACAACAATAAGCTTTTTCGATTCCATTAGGGTTATCCACCTGCCAAAAAGCTTTATTTTCAGACCCCAAAGGTTTCCAGAAATGTTTGGAAATATAACTGGTTAAACTTTCTCCCGTTGCTTTTTCAATAGTCATTGCTAAAAGTTGGGTGTCTCCACTAGAATACTTAAATCTTTGTCCTGGTTGTTCTGTAGTTTTCAAATTCAATATTACTTTCTTCAAATCATCGTCAAAATAAGCCCTGGTAACTACAGAAAATGGGCTATAATATTTTTCGTCCCAATTCAACCCTGAAGCCATTGAAGATAAATCTCCCACCGTCATTTTTTGTGCTAATCCATCAGAAAATTCGGGGATAAAATCAGAAACAGGCTGATCTAAACCTTTAATCTTCCCTTCCATAATCGCCTTGCCTAAAGCAGCAGAGACATAACTTTTAGCTATAGAAAATGAATTAGTGTGCGAGTTTTTATCATATCCATCAAAATAACTCTCATGCCAAATACTATCATTTTTTATAATCAAAAAAGCAATAGTTTTTAATTCGGAATGTGTATTAACAAGTGTTTGAGTTGGCGGAACCTCATTATATTTTTTGGAAATATCCCAAGGTTGAGCAGTTTCATTTTCAATAATTCTATTATCAAAATAATTGAAATCATCTAAAAATGCTGTTTTGTATCCGTTTAAATAAGTAACCCTAACCGCTTTTAGCAAATACTCCACATCAAACATATATAATAGGAGTATTATTCCGGATAAAGGAATAACAATCCAAGGGAAAAATTTTTTAAGAAATCTCATAAAGGTGAAATTATTCTATAAAAGTATAAAAAAATCCGAAACTAAAACATTCTTAGTTTCGGATTAGGTTTAATCCTAATTGCTTACTTTTTTCTTCGAAAGAGAGTTCTTAGTAAATAAGCTAAAACCGCCCCTTTGGCTCCTTTTGTAAAAGTATCCACAGCTCCTATGGCTAAATCAGGAACTATTGAAACAAAGGATAGAGACTCTTTGGTTTCTCTTCCTTGTTGTAAGAGCTTTCTATAATGAAGCTCTTTTTTGAGTTTCAATATTTTTAAATCGTGATCGATTTGCTCGTATGAAGTATATTTTTTTCGTTCCATTTTAATCTTCTTCATTGTAAAAAATCTCAGAAAGCTTCTCGATAATAGGTCTTTCTATCTTGTTTCTGAAAACATAAATCAAAAGACTTACTAATAGATAAAATCCTCCCATAATCAAGAAACCTAAGGCAAAGTTATCTAAGGCATAGCCAATAGCAATAGCTGCAGCAATCGAAAAGAAAACAAACACTATTACTAACAAAACACCTATTAATAATATTTTGAATAAAGCCGATGAAGATTTAGTAATAACTCTAAAGACCCAAAGTTTATAATATGCGAGATTGCTGTCTATAAGTTCATGCGTCTGATTTTGCATTTCGTGTATGCTTTCTTTTAATTTACTGAACATATTGCGTATTTATTTAGCAGAAGTTTTTTTAAGTTCTTCCAATTTTTTTTCAAGTGCGACAATAACATCCTCTTTTTTAGCATCAACATCTGAGAGTAGTTCGTCGAAGGTTGATTCTAAATCTGCTTTAGCACGATTAGCTTTAATTTTTAATTTGTCCGTTAATTCCCCAAAAGACTGTTTAAAATCTTCCGATGATTTATCGAAGTTTTCTTTAATTTTTCTTCTGGTTTTTGAGCCTTTTTCAGGAGCAAATAAAACCCCAATCGCTGTTCCAATTGCAGCTCCAACTAATATGGCTGCGGCTGCATTTCCTATCTTGTTTGACATAATACTAAAATTTTAAGGTTAACAAATATTTAGTACATATGATACAAATATTATACCGAAGTTGATTTCTAACAACATTGAAATCAAAAATACAGTTAAAAACCCAAAAGTTAAAGTTTATGATAAATTTATTAAAATTAAAAATGCGACGCAACCTTTTAAAAATATATTCATCTTGTTTTTAGAGAATCAAAGTCCGGACAACTAT
The DNA here is from genome assembly GCA_964581855.1 of uncultured Flavobacterium sp. GTDB lineage: Bacteria > Bacteroidota > Bacteroidia > Flavobacteriales > Flavobacteriaceae > Flavobacterium. The sequence goes on along the minus strand of CAZOQH010000153.1, from coordinate 437 downwards.
AAATTCTCATTTTAGTACGATAAATCTAGGCTTTAAACTTTAACACACTTAATTTTATGAAAATTTGGTTATTTAAGAAATTATTAAGAAGTTTGCATTTAACTAACTCAAAATAATTAAATATGAAATCAAGGTTTACTGGGATTTTGACGCTATTTTTAGCGTTTATGATTCAGTTTTCTTTTGCACAAGAGAAAACAATTACGGGTACTGTGACTTCTGCGGAATACGGAGCTTTAATCGGAGCTGCTGTTACGGTTGACGGAACAACTCGAGGTACACAGACAGATGAGAATGGAGTATTCTCTATTTCTGCTCAACAAGGAGATGTATTAACTATTTCGTATGTAGGTATGAAGGACTCTAAAATCAACGTGGGTACTTCTAATGTCTATAATATAGTTATGCAAACAGAAGAAAGAACTATTGAAGAGGTT
>CAZOQH010000152.1:0-2711 GCA_964581855.1 uncultured Flavobacterium sp. | reverse complement strand
ATTTGACAAGAGAAGAATTTCTAAAACACGCTTGGGATTGGACCAACCAATACGGAGGTGTAATTTTAGAACAGCTTAAAAAATTGGGCGCTTCTTGTGATTGGGATCGAACCAAATTCACTATGGACGAAGATATGTCGGCTTCGGTGATAAAAGTTTTTGTGGATTTATACAACAAAGGCTTGATTTATCGTGGTTACCGAATGGTAAACTGGGATCCGGAGGCGAAAACTACCCTATCAGACGAAGAAGTTATTTACGAAGAAAGACAAGGAAAATTCTATCATCTGAACTATAAAATTGTAGATTCTGATGAGTATATTACTATTGCGACGACTCGTCCGGAAACAATTTTAGGAGATACTGCTATTTGCGTGAATCCGAATGACGAAAGATATTCACACCTGAAAGGCAAAAAAGCCATTGTTCCGATTGCAAACCGTGAAATTCCAATCATTTTCGATGAATACGTAGATATGGAATTCGGAACGGGAGCTCTAAAAGTCACACCTGCTCACGACGTAAACGATAAAGTATTAGGCGATAAACACAAACTCGAAATCATTGATATTTTCAACGAAGATGCTACGCTTAATAGTTTCGGAATGCATTACCAAGGCAAAGACCGTTTTGTAGTTCGTGAAGAAATTGCGAAAGAATTAGAGCAAATCGGAGCACTTATCAAAACCGAAACGCATCTCAATAAAGTAGGAACTTCTGAAAGAACCAAAGCCGTTATTGAGCCACGTCTTTCAGACCAATGGTTCTTAAAAATGGAAGATTTGGTAAAACCTGCTTTGAAAGCCGTTTTAGAAACCGAAGAAGTTAAGTTCTATCCGAAACGTTTTGACAATACGTACAAACACTGGCTAGAGAATATTACCGATTGGAATATTTCGCGTCAATTATGGTGGGGACAACAAATTCCTGCTTACTACTACGGAGAAGGAAAAGAAGATTTCGTAGTGGCCGAAACCATTGAAGAAGCTCTAGAATTAGCCAAACAAAAAACAGGAAACCCACAACTGACAACCGAAAACTTAAAACAAGACAAAGATGCTTTAGACACTTGGTTCTCTTCTTGGCTTTGGCCAATGAGTGTTTTTGGAGGAATTTTAAATCCAGAAAACGAAGAATACCAATACTATTATCCGACCAACGATTTGGTTACCGGACCGGATATTATTTTCTTCTGGGTAGCTCGTATGATTATCGCTGGATACGAATATGCTGACCAAAAACCATTCTCTAACGTATATTTTACGGGAATTGTACGAGATAGTCAACGTCGTAAAATGTCAAAATCATTAGGTAACTCACCAGACCCGCTCGATTTAATTGATAAATTCGGAGCCGATGGTGTACGTTGCGGATTGTTGCTTTCGGCTTCAGCTGGAAATGACATTTTGTTTGACGAAGAGTTGTGCAACCAAGGAAAAGCCTTTGCCAACAAAATTTGGAATGCTTTCCGACTAATCAAAGGATGGGAAGTGGCTGATATTACTCAACCCGAACACTCAAAAGTAGCGGTTGATTGGTTTGAGAATAAATTCCAAAAAACACTGGCCGAAATCAATGATCATTTTGAGAAATACAGAATTTCGGATGCTTTGATGGCGATTTACAAACTTACTTGGGATGACTTCTGTTCGTGGTATCTAGAGATGATAAAACCAGGTTACCAACAACCAATTGACAAAGTAACTTTCGATAAAACGATTGCTATTCTAGAAGATTTATTGAAACTATTACATCCGTTTATGCCGTTCTTGACCGAAGAAATTTGGCAACACATAACAGAAAGAACACCAGAACAAGCCTTGGTTATAGCTGATTATCCTGAACAAAAATCATTTGACGAGAATATAATTTCTGGATTTGAATTTGCCTCAGAAGTAATTTCAGGTATCAGGACCATCCGTAAAGAAAAGAATATTCCGTTTAAAGATACTATCGAGCTAAAAGTTATCAATCACGAAAACTCTAGTTTACATTTTGATGCGGTAATTACGAAACTCGGTAACATTTCAGCTTTAGACTATGTAAATGAAGCCGTTAACGGAGCCCTTACGTTCCGAGTAAAATCGAACGAATACTTTGTGCCGATTGCCGGAAATATCAACGTAGAAGATGAAATCAAAAAGCTAACAGAAGAACTTGAATATACCAAAGGATTCTTAGCCTCGGTAGAGAAAAAACTTTCGAACGAAAGATTCGTAGCTGGAGCACCGGAACAAGTAATTGCCAATGAGCGTAAAAAACAAGCCGATGCTTTGGCAAAAATAGCTACTATAGAACAAAGTATAGCAAGTTTAAAATAAGAAACATAACCTTTCTGGACTTTGACAGTCCAGAAAGGCAAATAAAATAGACCATTTTGAAACACATTTTAGTAATCCGATTATCTGCTATGGGTGATGTGGCAATGACAGTTCCGGTCATCAGAGCTGCTGTGGCTCAACATCCGAATATTAGGATTACTGTAGTTTCAAGACCTTTTTTTAAACCTTTTTTTGAAGGAATCGAAAGAGTAGATTTTTTCGGAGTAGATTTAAAACAAAGACACAAAGGTTTTGCGGGCCTTACACGTTTGTACAGCGATCTTAAAAAACGAAATATTGATGGAGTAGCTGATTTACACAATGTACTCCGTTCCAAAATAGTGCGAACATTCTTCAAATTATCTGGAACCAAAGTAGCTTTTTTGAACA
>CAZOQH010000151.1:0-2779 GCA_964581855.1 uncultured Flavobacterium sp. | reverse complement strand
TCTTCTGATTTTCCTTCGGAAATAAGTTCGTTTATTTGATTTTTATATTCTTTGTCAAAGGCCACATAATAGTTTCCAACTAGTTTATCTCCTTTCAATCCGGTTGATTCAGGCGTTTCGCCATTTCCGAATTTTTGCCAAGCTATCATCGATTTACAGATGTGAATTCCTCTGTCGTTAATCACTTGGGTTTTGTACACTTTTTTTCCGGCTGCTTTCAAAATTTGCGCAACTGAATATCCTAAAAGCACATTGCGAATGTGTCCTAAATGTAGAGGTTTATTGGTGTTCGGAGAAGCATATTCAACCATCATAGCTTCTTTTCCTTCAGGAATATAACCAAAAGTTGTATTATCTTTTATCTGATTGAAAAAGTTAAGGTAATATTCGTCTGAAATCACGATGTTCAAAAACCCTGAAACCACGTTGTATCGAACGACCTCTTGAGTATTTTCGACCAAATATTCTCCGATTTTGTTTCCGATTTCAACAGGATTTCCTTTAACGAGCTTTACCAACGGAAAAATTACAAAAGTAATATCGCCTTCAAAATCCCTACGGGTAGCCTGAAATTCTACCCTCTCGATGGTTAAGTCGAAAAGTGATTGAACCGCCTGCTTGATTTGTGGTGTAAGGATTTGTTGTAAGCTCATTGTTATTAAATATTTAGGATTAAAATTAGTTTGCAAATGTAAGAATTATTTTACCCATAGATTAAATGATTTTCGGAATTTTAAAGAATGAGGAGTTCGGGCAGAAATGGTTTGGTTTAATCAAAAAACAGGCGTAAATATTCCTATCTTTGCGGTTTATCTTATTAATATGTCAAGAATAATTGCCATAGATTACGGAAAAAAACGAACAGGGCTTGCTGTTACAGACCCTTTACGCATCATTGCTTCGGGTTTACAAACTGTGGAAAGCGATGAGGTTTTTGTATTTCTGACGGAGTATTTTTCTAAAGAAAAGGTCGAAATAGCACTGATAGGAGAACCTCTTCAGATGGATGGAACTCCTTCTGAAAGTACCGAAATCATCGAAAAATTTGTCGAACGTTTTAAAACGGAATTTCCTGATATTAAAATTGAAAGAGTGGACGAACGCTTTACCTCAAAAATGGCATCACGAACACTGATTGATAGTGGACTGAAAAAGAAAAAACGTCAGGATAAAGCACTTCTGGACGAGGTTTCGGCTACGATTATGTTACAGGATTATTTGAACAGGTTTTGATGTAGAGTTTATCCTTCAAAATTTTCAACTCTTACGGCATCATCAACAGAAAATTTCCCAATTTTAGTTCTTCTCAGTTTGATGAGATGTGCTCCCGAATTTAAAGCTACTCCAAAATCATAAGCAAGCGAACGAATATAAGTTCCTTTGCCACAAACTACCCTGAAATCAATTTCCGGAAGAGCGATACGGGTAATTTCGAATTCTTCGATTACAACTTTCCGAAAAGCAACTTCAACTTCCTCTCCAGCACGAGCATGTTCGTAAAGTCGTTTTCCATCTTTTTTAATAGCCGAAAAAACAGGAGGTTTTTGATTTATTTCTCCGATAAACTGCTTTGAGGTTTTCCGGATTAGGTCTTCTGTGATATGTTCGGTTGGATAAGTTTTATCAACTTCGGTTTCTAAATCATACGACGGAGTTGTGGCTCCCAGATGAAACGTTCCTGTATATTCTTTGGTCATTCCTTGTAATTCGGAAATTTTTTTGGTGAATTTTCCGGTACAGATGATTAAAAGTCCTGTGGCTAGCGGATCTAACGTTCCTGCATGTCCAATCTTAAAAGATTTAGGCAGATTATACTTTCGTTTTAGGTAGTATTTTATCTTATTGACAGCTTGAAACGAACTCCAAGTCAAAGGTTTGTCGATAAGTAGAATTTTTCCGAGTTGATATGAGTTTTGTTCTTCCATATTTATATTCAAAGCAAATGTAAAAATAAAAACTATAGTAGACTAGACATCTTAAAATTAAGTTTTAGTCTATTTTTTTGTACCTTTAAAACAAAAAGTTATGGAAAATCATGTAAAAGTTTTCGCAGGGAGTGAGGTTGAGGTTATCAGAATTCGCATAGTATTAGATCGGAATGATATTAAATATATCGAAAGAAATGATATCCAATCTGGAGTTACAGCAGGTTTCGGAACGATTGACAAAGCTGTGCATATTCTGGTAGATAAGGACGATTATTACAGAGCCTTGAAATTAATTGACAATATGAGTCAAGATGAATTTGCTGATTAACCTCTAAATTCTTCCTTACGTAACAACTGTTACAGACTAATGTTTTTTCTCGGCTTAATTTTGTCAAAAAATAATTAAGATGATGATAAAACATTGGTTAAAATTGTTATTGCTATTTGCCACTTTCTTTAGTTTTTCCCAACAACCACTTGAACTTCAACAGGCTATTGAACAGATGAAGGAAAACAATACGCAACTTAAAGTTCAACAACACGAAATCGACTTTTCAAATGCAGAACTTTCGGGAACGCTTTCGGGATTTTTGCCTAAAATTTCCGTAAGTCATACGGGTTTTTATACGAATGACCCTCTGAATTCTTTCGGGTTCAAACTGCAACAAAGGGTGGTTACACAAGCTGATTTCAATCCTGTTTTGCTGAACAATCCCGATGAAATGTATCATTTCAACACCAAATTTTCCGTTCAGCAGCCTATTTTGAATTTTGATGTTTTTTCGGCTCGGAAAGCACTCAAAGAAAAAATCAAAGCAACCGAATATCAAAAGGAATTTGCAGAAGAAATG
>CAZOQH010000150.1:0-2819 GCA_964581855.1 uncultured Flavobacterium sp. | reverse complement strand
TCATCATATTGCTTTTGATGTAGAAGATATTGTTTTTGAAATCGAGCGACTAAAAAAAGAAGGATTTACTGTTTTAAACGAAACTCCCAAAAAAGGTGCTGACAATAAACTGGTAGCTTTTTTACATCCAAAAACTACCAATGGAGTTTTGATTGAACTTTGTCAAGAAATTGAATAAAATGAGCTTTTTCTCTTTGTATTAAACACAGATTAAGTCTTTTAATTAGGTTGGTTCTAAATAATTTGTGACCTTTGCATAATCAAAAAAATCAAAAACAAATTATGAGATTTGACATCCAGAAAATCCGAGAGGATTTCCCTATACTCGCTCAAAAAATCGGAAAATATCCGCTAGTTTATTTTGATAACGGAGCTACCTCACAAAAGCCAAAGGTAGTAATCGAGGCTATCTCAGAATACTACAACACCATTAATGCTAATATTCATCGAGGAGTTCACACTTTGAGTCAGTTAGCAACAGATGCTTATGAGATAGCGCGTGATAAAGTTAAAAATCACATTAATGCAAATGAGACTAACGAAATTATTTTCACTTCCGGAACAACAGAAAGCATTAATTTAATTGCGAATTGTTTTACTTCACTTTTACAAAAAGACGACGAAGTTATAATTTCACATCTTGAGCATCATTCTAATATTGTTCCATGGCAAATGTTATGCGAAAGAACAGGCGCAAAACTCAAAGTTATCCCGATTGATCAAAACGGAAAGCTCATCATTTCGGAATATGAAAAATTACTTTCAGAAAAGACCAAAATAGTAGCAGTTAACCATGTATCTAATGCTTTAGGAATAATAAACCCGATTAAAGAAATTATAGATAAAGCTCATAAAAACGGGGCTTGTGTAGTAATAGACGGAGCACAAGCAGTAGCTCATATCAAACCCAATGTTCAAGAATTGAATTGCGATTTTTATGTGTTTTCTGCTCATAAGATGTGTGGACCTACCGGAGTTGGAGTACTATACGGAAAGCGTGAATGGCTAGAAAAACTTCCGCCTTATAAAGGAGGAGGAGAAATGATAAAGGAAGTTTCGTTCGAAAAAACAACTTATGCAGAAATCCCTCATAAATTTGAAGCTGGAACACCCAATATAGCTGGAGGCATAGCGTTTGGAGTTGCGATTGACTATTTAAACAAAATCGATTTTTCGGACATAGAAGTCTATGAAAAAGAACTTTTGGCCTACGCTACCGAAAAACTAATGGAGATTCCTAACGCTGTAATTTATGGTAATACCGCACCAAGAGTTTCGGTTATTTCGTTTAACATCGAAGGAATCCATCCCTACGATATTGGGACAATTATTGATAAAATGGGAATTGCTGTCCGAACAGGTCATCATTGTGCCCAACCCATCATGAACTTTTTTGGTATTCCCGGAACAATTCGAGCTTCATTTTCATTTTATAATACTAAAGAAGAAATTGACCTTTTTATTGCTGCACTCAAAAAAGCCATATCAATGCTTTCGTAGTCATATTTTGCATTGATTATCATCAAAAAAAATCCCTCTAAATAGAATTTAGAGGGATTTTTTAAAAGTACCTGAGGCGGGAATCGAACCCGCACACCGAAGTACACGAGTTTGAGTCGTGCGCGTCTACCAATTCCGCCACTCAGGCAAGCAGTATTTTCGGTAATGGACTGCAAATGTAAGATAAAAAAATTTATTAGCAAAAATGTTTTTTAAAAAATATTGCTTTTAAGTCCAATAAATTTTATAAATTTGCATCCTGTTTTTACAGCAACAACAACTAACTACTAAACAATTATAATACAATGTCTTACATTGAACCGGAAGCAAAAATATTTGCTTGTTCGCAAAGTGTATATCTCGCGGAAAAGATAGCCGAAAACTATGGTATACCGCTAGGTAAAGTTACGTTCTCAAAATTTAGTGATGGAGAGTTTCAACCTTCGTATGAAGAGTCGATAAGAGGCTTAAGAGTCTTTATTGTATGTTCTACTTTTCCGAATTCGGATAATTTGATGGAATTGTTGCTAATGATAGACGCAGCGAAAAGAGCGTCTGCCAGACATATTACAGCAGTTATTCCTTATTTTGGATGGGCCAGACAAGACAGAAAAGACAAACCAAGGGTTCCTATAGGCGCAAAACTGGTAGCTAATTTATTGCAAGCAGCAGGAGCTACTCGTATCATGACTATGGATTTGCATGCGGATCAAATCCAAGGTTTTTTTGAAAGACCGGTTGATCATTTGTTTGCTTCAACTATATTTCTGCCTTATGTAAGAAGCTTAAATTTAGAAAACTTAACCATAGCTTCTCCGGACATGGGAGGTTCTAAAAGAGCATACGCTTATTCAAAATTCTTGAGTTCTGACGTAGTTATTTGTTACAAACAACGCAAACAAGCTAACGAAATAGGAATAATGGAGTTGATAGGAGAAGTAAAAGACAAAAACGTAATCTTGGTCGACGACATGATTGACACAGGAGGAACATTAGCCAAAGCAGCCGACTTAATGGTTGAAAAAGGTGCGCTTAGTGTAAGAGCAATTTGCACACACGCTATCTTATCTGGTGAGGCTTATGAAAAAATAGAAAACTCTCAATTAAAAGAGTTAATAGTAACCGATTCGATTCCTTTAAAACGCGAATCAAATAAAATAAAGGTGGTTAGTTGTGCACCGCTTTTTGCAGAAGTAATGAAAATGGTACAGCACAACAATTCTATTAGCGGAAAATTTTTAATGTAAATAATTTTAATAACTATATTTTTTTTAAATGAAATCAATTTTAATCAAAGGATCAAAAAGAGAAAGCGTGGG
>CAZOQH010000149.1:0-2854 GCA_964581855.1 uncultured Flavobacterium sp. | reverse complement strand
ATAATTATCTTTTTTCAAGCGTAAACGAAAATTCTGAGCCTTTTCCGAGTTCGCTTTTTACATAAATTTTTTCGTCGTGAGCTTCGATAATGTGTTTGACAATAGCCAGTCCGAGTCCCGAACCTCCATCTTTTCGGGCTCCGCTTTTATCCACTCGATAGAACCTCTCGAACAATCTCGGTATGTGCTGTTTTGCGATTCCCTCTCCATCATCAATAACTCTGATAAGCACCTTTGTAGAAGTAATTTCTTCAATGCTTACTTCGGTGGTTCCGTCTTCTTTTCCGTATTTTATCGAATTGGTTATAAGATTAGTAAGCACTTGCTGAATTTTGTCTTTATCTGCATCCACATAAATCGGATTTACGTATTTCATATCAAACATCAGCATAATATTTTTAGAAGAAGCGCGCATTTCTAATAAATCAAATACATTTTGGATGACTTCAATAATATTAAAAACGGTAGAATTTAAATGTAAACTTCCGGTTTCGAGTTTAGTAATCATATCCAAATCCTGAACGATATATATTAGGCGCTCTACCCCTTTTTCGGCTCTTTCGAGGTATTTTTTTCGGATGGATTTGTCGTTCATTCCTCCGTCTAAAAGTGTGGACAAATAGCCTTGCACCGTAAAAAGAGGTGTTTTGAGTTCATGAGATATATTTCCGATATAATCTCTTCTATATTCCTCTTGCAATTTGAGTGTTTCGATTTCGAGTTTTTTGTCGGTTGCAAACTTTTTAACTTGTTCGGTAAGTGTAGCCATATCTGTAGTTATAGGCTGTTTGCGAAACGAAGTGGAGTCTAGAATAGAAACATCGTCATATATTTTTTTTATTCGTCGGTAAATAAATCTTTCTACTCTGTATTGCAGAACAAAAAAAGAAAAAATTCCGATTCCAATAAAAAAGCAGATGGAAAATAACCATGAAAATTCAAAAAAAACATATAGTAATCCACTTACAAAAAGCGTTGAAAAAATCGCAATGTAAAACGAAGAACGAATTGCGAATTTATATGTTTTTTTAATTGCCATTTTTGATAATTGTAAAATACGAGATGATAAGATGCTACAAAGATTAAAAATTTAAAACCAATTAGGATTTAAATAATATAAATCTGTTGTTAAATAATCTTTTTAATCACTCTTAATTTATGCGTATGTCTTTTGGTGTCGACATTCATAATCCCTAAGTGGTCGAGTCTGTCAATACGGACTTTTCCGTGAGCGTGAATGATGTAGTTGTCGTTCATCACGATTCCTACATGTGTGATTTTTCCTTCTTCGTTGTCAAAAAAGGCTAAATCTCCTGCTTCAGCCTCTTCGATAAAGCTTAACACTTCACCTTGAGTGGCTTGTTGATAAGCATCTCTAAATAGCGAATATCCGTTGAGCTTATAAACCATCTGTACGAATCCTGAGCAGTCAATTCCGAATGGTGTTTTTCCGCCCCACAAATATGGAGTATTCAGATACATAAAAGCAGTTTTCAGAATTTCGGTTTTCGAATTTTTATTAGAAGTTTTAAGTCCTTCAAAACCGAATTCAGAAGTGTTGATTTGAGGAACATCTAGAAAAGAAAGCGATGCTCCAAGCGGAATCGGAAAAAGCAGGTTGTCTTTTCCGGTTATATATTCGATTAAATCTGCATTTAATATAATGTCTTTAGAAGATAGTAACTCGAAATCACTTTCAGAAATAGGTTGATATTGCTTATCGTCAATCCAGCCTTGGTAATCGTCAAATTTAATTTTGATTTTAACCCAACCCTTTGATTGTTCGAGTATTTCGAAATGTTCTCCGAATAAAAGTTCAGAAACCATTTCACTTCTGTGATTGGGTTCTAAACGAACAGGCACTATGGCTAAATTACAGATTCCGAACATTTTTATTTAGAAAATAGAGCATGGAAAAAAATAAAAAACAGAGAACAGAACATAGAAAGTGTTTTTTGTTTTCTATGTTCTGTTTTCTATTCTAAAGGATTTATCTCTCAATCACAATAGCCGAGGCTCCACCACCACCGTTACAGATAGCAGCTGCTCCACGTTTTGCGTTGTTTTGTTCTAATACATTGATAAGCGTAACGATGATTCTCGCTCCGGAACATCCCAGTGGGTGACCAAGTGATACTGCTCCACCGTTTACGTTTACTTTTGAAGCATCCAAGCCTAAAATTTTTGAGTTGGCTAATCCTACTACCGAGAAAGCTTCGTTGAACTCAAAGAAATCTACATCAGAAATCTCTAGGTTAGCTTTTTTAAGTGCTTTTGGAAGCGCTTTTGCAGGAGCAGTCGTAAACCATTGTGGTTCTTGTTCTGCATCTGCATAACTTGTAATATAAGCCAATGGTTTTAGACCTAAATCTTTTGCTTTTTCTTCACTCATAAGTACTAAGGCGGCTGCTCCGTCATTGATAGTCGAAGCGTTGGCAGCCGTTACGGTACCTTCTTTTGTAAAAACAGCCGAAAGTGTAGGGATTCTGTCTAGTTTGACATTCGTATATTCTTCGTCAACACTAATTACAACAGGCTCTCCTCTACGCTGCGGAATTTCTACCGGCACAACTTCGTTGTTGAACTTTCCTGTTTCCCAAGCTTTAGCCGAGCGAGTATATGATTCGATAGCAAAATTGTCTTGTTCTTCTCTTGAAATTTTGTATTCCGTCGCACAAAGATCCGCACAAACTCCCATTGCGTTTTGGTCGTAAGCATCGGTAAGTCCGTCTTTCTGAAGTCCGTCCACAAGAGTGGCAGGGCCAAACTTTACTCCGTTTCTCATGTGTACATAATGCGGAATCATACTCATGTTTTCCATTCCTCCGGCTACTACTATTTCTGCATCTCCAAG
>CAZOQH010000148.1:0-2859 GCA_964581855.1 uncultured Flavobacterium sp. | reverse complement strand
TATTATTTGTCCGAAGTTCAGAAAGAAGCCGAAAAAAGAGGTTATAATTTTGATAAAAACAAAATAGACTGGAACTTTAAGCTAATTCAGATAAAAGTAAACGACAAACAGGTGGAATATGAATTTCGACACCTGCTCAAAAAATTAGAAATTCGGGATATTCAGAAATTTGAAAATCTAAAAAATATAAAGAAAATAAAACTCCATCCTATGTTTAAGGAAATAAAAGGAGAAATTGAAGATTGGGAGATTATTACTTAATAATTTTTATACTTTAGCACTAAAATTAACAACTCAACATAGATATCGATTAAACAAAAAATATGACACTCATAAAATCTATTTCAGGAATCAGAGGAACTATCGGAGGAAAAACAGGAGATAATCTAACTCCGGTTGATGCAGTAAAATTTGCTTCAGCTTACGGAACTTGGCTCAAAAACCATCACAATAAACAAAACCTGACTGTTGTAATCGGTAGAGATGCAAGAATTTCGGGACCTATGATTCACAATCTGGTTGTAAATACCTTGATAGGTTTAGGAATCAATGTAATTGATTTAGGACTTTCGACCACTCCAACAGTCGAAATAGCTGTACCGCTCGAAAAAGCAGACGGAGGAATTATTCTGACCGCTTCACATAATCCGAAACAATGGAATGCACTTAAATTATTAAACGAAAAAGGCGAGTTTTTGAGCGGATCGGATGGAGCTAAAATTTTAGAAATTGCCGAAAATGAAGCTTTTGATTTTGCAGATGTAGATAATTTAGGTGAAATTACCGAAAACACAAGTTATATGGACATCCATATAGATGAAGTTTTGAATCTTCCGCTAGTGGATGTAGAAGCTGTTAAATCCAAGAAGTTTAAGGTAGTTGTAGATGGAGTAAATTCGTCTGGTGGAATCATCATTCCGAAATTGTTGGAAGAAATGGGAGTGGAGGTCGTAAAGTTATATTGTGAACCCAACGGACATTTTCCGCACAATCCAGAACCTTTAAAGGAGCATCTAACGGATATTTCGAAACTAGTTGTTCAAGAAAAAGCTGATTTCGGAATTGTAGTTGACCCAGATGTGGATAGACTGGCTTTTATTTCGAATGATGGAGAAATGTTCGGAGAAGAATATACTTTGGTTGCTGTGGCCGATTATGTTTTGAGTAAAACCCCTGGAAATACAGTATCAAATATGTCTTCGTCAAGAGCTCTGAGAGATATTACTGAAAAACACGGAGGAAAATATCAAGCGAGCGCAGTAGGAGAGGTGAATGTAGTAGAATTGATGAAATCTACTAATGCTATTATTGGAGGTGAAGGAAACGGAGGAATTATTTATCCAGAAATTCATTACGGACGTGATGCCCTTGTAGGAGTGGCTTTGTTCTTAACCCATTTGGCTAATGTAAATATGACAGTAGCTGAGCTTAGAGCAAGTTATCCGCAATATTATATGAGTAAAAATAAAATAGAACTCACTCCTCAAATTGATGTGGATGCCATCCTGGCTACCATGACTGAAAAATATAAAAATGAACAGATTTCAACAATTGACGGAGTAAAAATTGATTTTCCTGAAAATTGGGTTCATTTACGAAAATCAAATACCGAACCTATTATCAGAATTTATACTGAAGCAAAATCTCAACAACAAGCGGATGCTTTAGCAGAGCAAATCATTAACGAAATCAAAGAACTGATTTAACCGAAAGTTTATACAAAATAAAACTTGAGATTGTATAAAATAAAAGACAACCAAGCAAAAAGTCCTCAAATTTGAGGACTTTTTAATTTATTTAATTACTACACTTATAGGTAAATGGTGAAGCATTCTTACAGGTTTTCCTTTATAAATTCCGGGTTCCCATTTTGTTTTAATGCTTTTCAAAGTTCTGATGGCTTCATCTCCGAGTCCGTTTCCTGGATCTTTTAAAACTTTAATATCGGATATAGAACCATCTGTTTCAACAACAAACGAAACAAAGACCGTATATTGTTTAGCGGTTTGAATATCCGGAATTCTATAGGTTCTTTGAATAATTCTCATAAAGTTTTGAATACCTCCCGGAAATTCAGCTTTTTTATCTACTGTATAGTTTGGATATACCATTCCTTCGTCTACGGTTCCGCTTTCAGTTCCGTCTACATTTCCTGATATATCTACATTACCGGGATTTATGGCAAGAATTTTCCCTTCAGGATCACCTTCAACGTTTTCAGCACCTGTTTTTTGTCCACGTAACTCATCTACATCTTTTATTTCCTCAGCAACAACTAATGCATCTGTAATAATAGGTGTTGTATGTTGAATGATATCTTCTGCTGATTTTTCACGTATTCTTTTAACCGGTTCTTCATTATTTTTTATTTCTTCCTTATCTTTTCTGAAAACTTCTGTATCTACGGAGACGATGAAATCAATTTCAATAGGTTTGTGAATTTCCGGACTTTCTGCAATAGGAGCAGTTGTGTTATAATTTGCGATTACCGGAATACTGATGAGCGATAAAGCTAACATAATACCGATAAATAGAGCTTTAATCATAATAGTACCGCTTTTGGCTCGTAATTCGTATGCGCCATAAGATTTGTTTCTGCCTTCAAAAACTAAATCTATCCATTGTTTTTTTGATAGGTTGTTCATAGCAATAAGTCTTTAATTAATACTTGATATTGTTTTAACATAAAACGTATTATTTTACTCAAATATTGTTTGTTACGCTAATATGTATATAACTAAAGATGTTTTATTTTGTAAAAAGGTTGGAAACCTAGATTATATTTTCTTTATAATATGGATAGGGCTTAATAAAATACCCGTCTTTTTTGAGGAATACAAAAAATCTATTTTACATAAT
>CAZOQH010000147.1:1820-2880 GCA_964581855.1 uncultured Flavobacterium sp. | reverse complement strand
AAGACCAAAATAATAACATACAAAGAAGAGAATTTAAAGCGCATTTCTCGCTTAAACGATAAAATTAAAAACTCCGAACAGTGTTCGGAGTTTTTAATTTTATAGACTTATTCGAAGTATTCATTAGGTTTAATATAAATATTATGTTTTATACTTAGAGTATCATAATACTTGCTAACATTTTAATTATAAAGGAATGTAATTTCATAATAACCTTTTAATAAGTGGTTGAAATAGAAAAAATGTACGTTAAATTGCGTTTAAGGTGTTGATTATTTACAACTTATTTTAATTTTAAAATTGTTTTTTTAGTACATTTGAATCATATCAATGTATATTAATTTTAAATACTTAAGCTTATGGTCTCACTTCCGTTCAAACAAAATGAAAACATAAAAGGAAACGACCGTTGGCTTTTTGGAATGATTTTCGGGATTTTAGCATTTTGGCTATTCGCTCAAACTACCTTGAATATTGCTCCAATTATGCAAAAGGATTTAGATATTCAGACCCATATAATGAATATCGCAGTATCCGTAACTGCATTATTTTCCGGAATTTTTATTGTAATTATAGGAAACCTATCCGATCGTTGGGGGAGGGTTAAAACTATAAGAATTGGCTTTATACTAAGTATAATTGGGTCACTTTTAGTCGGATTTTCACCTTCGGGTTTTTTAGCTGAGTTTACTTTGTTATTAGGGAGAATTTTACAAGGACTTTCTGGGGCGTTTATAATGCCAGCGAGTTTAGCGTTAGTTAAGGCATATTGGGAAGGTGCAGCTAGACAACGAGCAATTAGTTTATGGTCAATGGGATCTTGGGGAGGTTCAGGCTTTGCAGCATTATTTGGTGGGCTTATGGTAGCCAGCATAGGCTGGAGATGGATTTTTATTATTGCTGCTTTTGTCTCTGTATTAGGTATGTGGATGATTCGGGATACTCCGGAAAGCAAGGCATTTACTATTTCAGAGTATAAGTCAGATAGATTCGGAATTATTACATTTATGATAATGATGGTTGGTCTACAAATTGTGGCTACTCAGGGAGGAAATTTTGG
>CAZOQH010000147.1:0-1720 GCA_964581855.1 uncultured Flavobacterium sp. | reverse complement strand
AGCGGAGTAGGAAAACACGGAATTGTAGCTTCGTTGACAGTAGGTAACGGAACAAAAGCCATTGGTCTGCGAGCCGATTTTGATGCCTTACCAATTCAGGAAATAAATGACTTAGCGTATAAAAGCGATAAAGAGGGCATTTCGCATTTGTGTGGTCACGACGGACATACGACGATGTTGTTGGCTGCCGGAAAATATTTAGCAGAAACCAAGAATTTTAACGGTACGGTACGTTTGATTTTTCAGCCGGGCGAAGAAACAATGGAAGGTGGCCCTGCTATGATTAAAGATGGATTGTTTGAACGTTTTCCGGTAGATGCTGTTTTTGGGATGCATAATATGCCCGGATTAGAATTGGGAAAATTTTATTTTGCTGATGGTGAAGTTATGGCAGCTGTTGATAATTGGGAGATTGAAATTATAGGAAAAGGAAGTCATGGTTCTATGCCCGAATTAGGAATTGATCCTATTGTAGCGGGTTCGTCCTTGGTAATGGCATTGCAAACAATCGTTTCGCGCAATGTGGCTCCGGCTAATAGTGCGGTAGTAACAGTAGGAGCTTTTATTTCGGGGTCGGCTGGAAACGTCGTGGCTCAATCGGCTATCTTAAGGCTTTCGATTCGTACTAAAACTCCTCAGGATCGAAAAATGGTACTTGACCAAATACGAAAATTAACCAAAAATCAGACAGAAGGCTTCGGATGTACATACGAAATTCGCGAAGGCGTTCCCGGAGCTGTATTGGTAAATGATGAAGCAGAAACTCAAAAAGCATATCAAATTGCCAAAGATTTTTTTGGAGAGGAAAACGTTATTTATCCCGGACCAACTTTTTTGGGTTCTGAAGATTTTGCTTTTATGCTACAAAAAAGACCGGGAACCTATTGTTTTGTCGGGAATGGTGATACCCCAATGGTACACCATCCGGAATATATTTTTAATCCAGAAATTCTACCAAAGGGGACAGCTTATTGGGTAGCTTTAACACAAGGATATCTGAAAGATTAACCTGACTTTATAAGCTTTTTATTTGGATTTTACTGAAAGTAATTGTGGTATTCCTGATATGATTTCTCTAATTTTTGCACAATTGCTTTAGCTTGGCTCTCATCGGTAGTTTCGGTTAACTCTTCTACTAACTCTAAGTGTGGGTGTAACCACTTATGCAATTCGTCATGGCTTTTTCCGGTCATTGTACAGCTTTTGATAAGTTCGGTATTTAATTCTTTGAGCTGTTTTGCCAGATTGGAAAAGTCAGAATTGTCTTGTTCTATAAAAGTGTTTACCAATTCGGCACCCTTTAAGACAAAGGGCTTCATTTCTTCGTTTACAATCCACTTTTCTCCGTTATTTAGTGTGATGGCATCCGAGCTTTCGTTGTAGTGACTTTCGGTAGGAACTGATTCCTGTTCAGAAGTAGATTTGGTAGAATTATTGCAACTCCATAATACAGCAACAATTCCTAAAAGGATGATTTTTTTCATAATGATAAAGTATTTATTGAGATAAAGTTACAATTTTATAGTGTAACTCCTAAAAATAGTTTGTTAAATGGTACTATTTTAGAATTAATAAATGTTAGAGTTTAAACTATGTGGTATTTTTACTTTCAAGTATTAAGTGTTTTGATAAAAGACAAATCTAAAATAAGAGCATATGAAAAATATTTGTAAAATAATATACATCGTAGCTGTGGTAGGAGTTTTTTTATCGATTATTT
>CAZOQH010000146.1:0-2995 GCA_964581855.1 uncultured Flavobacterium sp. | reverse complement strand
CTCTGTTTTCTGCATCTACTTCGCAAATTGCACGAGCGATAGCCATACGAACAGCTTCTGCTTGACCTGTAATTCCACCTCCATATACGTTTACTTTTACATCAAAGTTCTCTTCGTTTCCTGTTAAAGAAAGTGCTTGTTTAACTTTGTACTGTAATGTAGCTGTAGTGAAGTAGTCTTTTAGTTCTCTTTTGTTTACTGTAATATTTCCTGAACCTTCAGAAAGATAAATACGAGCAACTGCGGTTTTTCTTCTACCAATTTTGTGGATAACTGCCATTACTTCAAATCGTTTAGGTTAACGGTTTTAGGTTGTTGAGCTGCGTGTTTGTGCTCAGAACCTACATTTACACTCAAATTACGGAATAATTGTGCTCCTAATTTGTTTTTAGGCAACATTCCTTTTACAGCTTTTTCGATAAGAATTGCAGGGTTTTTTGCCTGAATTTCTTTAGCTGTTAAACTTCTTTGTCCTCCTGGATAGCCTGTATGACGGATATACGTCTTGTCTTCAAGCTTGTTTCCGGTAAGGTTGATTTTCTCTGCGTTGATAATGATAACATTATCTCCACAGTCCACGTGAGGTGTATAACTTGGTTTGTATTTACCTCTCAAAAGCATCGCAACTTTTGAAGCTAAACGTCCCAAATTGTGACCCTCCGCATCAACTACAACCCACTCTTTTTGTACAGTGGCTTTGTTAGCTGAAACTGTTTTGTAGCTTAATGTGTTCACAATAATAATTTTAAATTAAACATTCCATTCCCAAATAAGGGAGTGCAAAAGTACAATTAATAATTTGAATTGCAAACGTATAGATGTTTTTTTGGAAAGTTTTACACAATTTTCTTAACAGAAAGACCCTTCACTAAGATATCTGTTTTATTCTAGCTCTAAACAACAGATTATTAAGACAGTTAAAAACAACAACTTATACATGAAAATTAACTATCCTCAACCACATCCAATTCAACCTTTAGGTTTTTAATAATAAACTCTTGTCGGTCTGGTGTGTTTTTTCCCATGTAAAATTCCAGTAACTTTTCAACAGACATAGCTTTGTCCATCATAACAGGATCAAGGCGGATGTCTTCTCCGATAAAATGTTTAAATTCATCGGGAGAAATTTCCCCCAAACCTTTAAAACGAGTAATTTCTGGTTTGGGTTGTAATTTTTCGATTGCTTCTCTTCGTTCTTCTTCAGAGTAACAATAAATTGTTTCCTTTTTATTTCTAACTCTAAAGAGAGGTGTTTGTAATATATATAGGTGTCCGTCTTTAATTAATTCGGGGAAAAACTGTAAAAAGAACGTAATCAGGAGCAATCGAATGTGCATTCCATCTACGTCCGCATCGGTAGCGATTACGATATTATTGTAGCGGAGATTTTCCATATCTTCTTCGATATCCAAGGCGGCTTGAAGCAAGTTAAATTCTTCATTTTCATATACAATTTTCTTGCTCATTCCGTACGAATTCAGGGGTTTCCCACGAAGAGAAAAAACTGCTTGGGTATTTACATTTCTCGACTTTGTAATCGAACCACTTGCCGAATCTCCTTCTGTAATAAAAAGTGTACTTTCTAAACTAAGTGGATTTTTGGTATCGGTTAAATGAACTCTACAATCACGAAGCTTTTTGTTGTGAAGACTTGCTTTTTTAGCTCTTTCTCTTGCTAGTTTACGAATTCCAGAAAGTTCTTTCCGTTCGCGTTCCGCTTGTAGTATCTTTCGAAGTAAAGCATCAGCTGTTTCAGGATTTTTATGTAGAAAATTATCCAGATTTGTCTTTACGAAATCATTGATGTAAGTACGAACTGTTGGCATATCAGGCCCCATATCTGTAGAGCCTAACTTAGTTTTGGTTTGCGATTCAAAAACCGGTTCAATTACTTTTATACTAATAGCACTTACGATTGATTTCCGAATGTCTGCCGCTTCAAAAGGCTTGTTAAAAAACTCGCGAATGGTTTTAGCAACTGCCTCTCTAAACGCACCTAAATGGGTTCCTCCTTGAGTAGTATTTTGTCCGTTTACAAATGAATGATATTCTTCTGAATATTGTGTTTTACTATGAGTTAAGGCAATTTCAATATCTTCACCCGAAAGATGAATAATAGGATAAACCATATCCTCCTCGTTGATAGTTTCTTCCAACAAATCTTTCAGTCCGTTGTCAGAAAAGAATTTTTCTCCGTTGTAAATTATCGTTAACCCTTGATTCAGGTAACAATAATTTTTGAGCATTCTTACTACATATTCATTTCTGAATTTGTAATTTTTAAAAATTGTATCATCGGGAGTAAAAATTACTTTTGTTCCTTTTCGTTTTGTAGTCTCGATAGTATCCTCATCAAGAATCAAATTTCCGGCCGAAAACTCTGCTGCTTTTTGTTTGTTATCTCTTACGGATTCTACTCGGAAATAATTTGACAGAGCATTAACTGCTTTGGTTCCGACTCCGTTTAATCCTACTGATTTTTTAAATGCAAGCGAGTCGTATTTTCCTCCTGTATTCATCTTTGAGACTACGTCCACGACCTTTCCGAGCGGGATTCCACGACCGTAATCACGAACCGTAACAACTTTGTCTTTAATGGTAACTTCGATAGTTTTTCCTGTTCCCATCACGAACTCATCAATTGAGTTATCGATAACTTCTTTTAAAAGAATGTAAATACCATCATCAGGAGAAGAACCATCTCCTAACTTTCCGATATACATTCCCGGTCGCATTCTAATGTGCTCCTTCCAATCGAGTGAGCGTATGTTATCTTCGGTATATTGTGTTTCCTGCATAGTCTTTTTGAGGTTTGTACAAAAATAAAACTATTTTTCCAATTTAACCGAAACGGAGTTAATACAATATCTCATTCCGGTCGTTTCTTTTGGACCGTCATCAAAAACGTGTCCGAGATGTCCGTCACATTTAGCACATAAAACCTCAACTCGTTTCATTCCGAAAGATAAATCTTCTTTGTAAATTACACTCCCTT
>CAZOQH010000145.1:0-3048 GCA_964581855.1 uncultured Flavobacterium sp. | reverse complement strand
AAACCCGACAGTTTATTATTTCTTTTATAATTGGACTGTTACTGCAGGGACACCTGCAGAAGAATGTGTGTCAGATCGAATAGAAGTTCTTGTAACAGTTTCTCCGCTTCCTACTCTTCCTGGAGGAGATTCTACACAAGCAGTAGAAGAAGGAAGTCTTATTTCTGATTTAGTTGTTACAGGACAAAATCTTACGTGGTATGCGGATGCTGATTTGACGCAAGAAATTCCTGATACAACCGAGCTTATCAACGCAACGACTTATTATGTTACCCAAACTGTTGGAGATTGTACAAGTGATGCATTGGCAATTACGGTTACCGTAACTTTAGATGTAGATAACTTTAATAAATATAATTTCAATATGTATCCGAATCCTGTAAGTGATGTATTGAATTTGAAAGCTAATCAAGAAATATCGAATATCGAGGTATTTAATCTTTTAGGACAAAAAATGGATGTACCCATAAACAATAATCAGCTGGATATGACTTTGCTTTTGACAGGGAATTATATTTTGAATGTAACTATCGAAGGAATTACTAAAACTTTTAAAGTAAGCAGAAGATAAGTTATTTTAATTCAGGTCTTTCAAACAAAAAAATACCCTTTCAATTTTATTTTGAAAGGGTATTTTTATTTACGAAAGTTGTTTAACGATTTCTCTCCATTCTTCGAGTTCCGGAATTCCCGGTTTGCGTTGTCCGAAGAACTGAACGATTAAATCTCCCATTTCGTTGAATACTTCAACCGAAGTTACAATATCTCCTTCAGCAGGTTTGCGTACTATATAAGTCGATGCGATTTTTGACATATCCAAATGCAGGTTAAAATCCGGATCCATTACGTTAAACCATTCTCTGTGCCACATTGTTTTGCGGATTCTTCCGGTATGGATTTGGATATTTCCTCTATTTCCTACAAAAACCATAATCGGAGTTTTGGTCTGGGCAGCTAATTCTAATAATTTTACCGAAGCTTGATTATCAATTTTTTGCGCATAATACTCTGATGGAGCCAATCGCAACGCTTGTGTTCGGGTTACTCCGAATTTTTTCAACATTCCGAAAAAGTCGTGTGTATCTTTTAAGGCTGTCCAAGCCTTGTGAAATCCTTCTACATCAACTTCAGCATCAGGTTTTTCGTAAATATCCAGCGGAATAGCAACCGAAGTTTCGCTTGTTGATTGATCTTCTGATTTATATTTTTCGACCAAAGATTTGTAAGCTTCTTCATTGCTGTCTTTAGTCAGGTATATTTTATGAATGGCTTCTCCGTCTTTTCCGAAAAACTGTAAACTCGTACGAGTCCCGTGTTCCGATTCTTCCGAAACCGCATACGCTTTTTCCCAAGCAGACAAAAAGATTCGCATATCGATGTCTTCGTTTACAAAAAGTCCTGCGTGCGAACTAGTGAAATCTCCGTTAGCATAAATTCCTTTGCGTTCGTGAACACACTCTTCGTTTCGGGTAAGTCCCATTAGTTTTCCGAGTGGTTCTAAATCCAATAGTATATTTTCAAATTCTGGTCGTAAGCGAGTTACATTTTGTCCTGTTTTTGTAGCCAAAAGTTCTGCTTCGCTCACGCCTAATTGTTGGGCTGCATTTCGTATTCTGATGTGTGGGTTTTCTGCTTTGAGTGCTTCCCATTGTTGTAATAAATTCATATTTATTATAGATTGTAATTATTGTGATTTAATTAGGTACCAAAGAAAATCATCGGTTTTTTATCCACGGGATTTTCAAAAATTGTACACGGAAAATTATATACGTCCGTTATAATTTCTTTGGTAAAGATATTTAACGGAACATCATTGGCTACAACTCTTCCGCCTTTCATTAAAAACACTTCGTCCGAAAATCGAGCTGTCAGATTCAAATCGTGTAAAACCAAGATAGCGGTATTCCCTTTTTGGGTGAATTTTTTAATGTTTTCCAATATTTTATATTGATGATAAATATCCAGATTGTTCAGCGGTTCGTCTAAAAATATCAGTTTGTTTTGAATCTCGTTATCCAATTGCGCTAAGACTCGAGCCAAATGAACTCTTTGTTTTTCCCCTCCCGAAAGCGTGTTGTAATCTCTGTCTTTTAAGTGAAAAACATCGGTTTGTTTCATCGCATTTTCAACCGCTTTCAAATCTTCTTCTGTTGGGTTATTTTCGAAATAAGGATAACGCCCCATAAGGGTAACATCACCCACTAAAAGTGGAATATCCGAATTGTATTGTTGTGAGAATTTTGCTTTGTGGAGTGATAATTCGCCTGTGTGCCATTCTTTAAAGGTTTTTTCTTTAAAAAGAATATTGTCAAACTTTTCCAATTCGTTTGACAAAACACTCAAAAGTGTTGATTTTCCAGCTCCATTCGGACCTACAATCGTAATCATTTTTCCGTTTTTAGCCGAAAAATCAATTTCACTTAAGATTTTAAAATCTTTGTGAGTGTATGATATGTTTTGTCCTTTTAGCATTGTTTGTTTTTAGTTTACAGTTTACGGTTACTCTCTCAGCTATTTGGCTGTAAACCGTCACTCTTATAATGATCTTTTCTGTTTTAATAGAATGGCTATAAAAATTGGCGCTCCCATAAATGCTGTTAGAATTCCGATTGGGATTTCTGAAGGGGCAACAATTGTTCTGCTAATTGTATCTGCACCCAGAAGTAAAATACTTCCTAAAACAGCTGACAAAGGCAGAATGATATAATAATTTGATTTGAAAATGAGCCTTAAAATATAAGGAATAATTAGTCCGACAAATCCAATGGTTCCGGAAAAAGCAACGGAGGTTCCTACTAAAAGCGCTGTAAAAAGCACTATTTGTTTTTTTGTTTTTTCGACCGGAATTCCCAAATGCATAGCATCTCTTTCTCCGAGCATCATTGCGTTGAGTGTTTTTCCTTTTCCGATTAAAAAGTAATATGAAATCAGGATTACGATGAGTAAAATTCCGTTTTTTGTCCAACTTGCACCTCCAAGACTTCCTAAATTCCAGAACGTTAAATCTCTTAATTGTTCTTCTTTAGAAATATAAATCAGAAGTCCCAT
>CAZOQH010000144.1:0-3069 GCA_964581855.1 uncultured Flavobacterium sp. | reverse complement strand
TCTATTTTCTATTTTCTATTTTCTATGCTCTTATAATAGTTCATACACTCCCGCAGCTCCTTGTCCGGTTCCGACACACATGGTTACGATTCCGTATTTATTGCCGCGTCTTTTCATCTCATCGAATAGTTGAACCGATAGTTTTGCTCCGGTACAGCCCAGTGGGTGACCAAGTGCAATGGCTCCTCCGTTTACGTTTACTATATCAGGGTTCAAACCGAGTTCTCTAATAACAGCAAGTGATTGTGATGCGAAGGCCTCGTTGAGTTCGAATAGTTCGATATCGTTGAGTTTGAGTCCTGCTTGCTCGATGGCTTTCGGAATGGCTTTTACAGGGCCAATTCCCATGATTCTTGGTTCTACTCCTGCTGCTGCATAGCTCACCAATCTAGCGATAGGCTCAAGGTTGAGTTCTTTTACCATTTCTTCGCTCATTACCATTACAAAGGCTGCTCCGTCGCTCATTTGTGATGAGTTTCCGGCTGTTACCGATCCTCCGTTAGCAAACACAGGACGTAGTCTGGCTAATGCTTCGAGGTTGGTATCGGCTCTTGGGCCTTCGTCTTTGGTTACGGTGTACGATTTGGTTTCTTTTTTTCCTTTTTCGTTCACGAAAGTATGCTCTACGGTTATCGGAACGATTTGGTTGTCGAATTTACCTTCTTCCTGAGCTTTCAAGGCTTTTAGGTGCGAATTCAGAGCAAATTCGTCTTGGTCTTCACGAGACACCTTGTACTTTTCTGCTACGGCTTCGGCTGTAAGTCCCATTCCCCAGTAGTAGTCTTCGTTTCCTTGTTTGGCTACTTCATAATCGGGAGTAGGTTTGTATCCTCCCATCGGAATATAACTCATGCTTTCTGCTCCACCTGCGATGATGCAATCGGCCATTCCGCTTTGGATTTTGGCTGTTGCCATGGCAATGGTTTCCAGTCCTGATGCACAGTAACGGTTTACGGTTACACCCGGAACATCAGTAATCTTGAGTCCCATAAGTGATATTAAACGCCCTACGTTTAATCCTTGTTCGGCTTCGGGCATGGCATTTCCTACCATTACGTCATCAATTCGGGTTTTGTCAAAATCAGGAAGCTCATTCATCATGTGCTGAATGGTTTCTGCTGCCAATTCATCAGGTCTTTTGAACCTGAAGACCCCTTTGGGTGCTTTACCTACTGCTGTTCGGTAAGCTTTTACTATATAGGCTGTTTTTTTCATTGTATATTGTATTTATGTATATTGTTTTTCTGTATATTGTAGAATGTATAATGTATTGTTGTATGTCGTATTTATTTAGATTCTCATTATACAATAATACATTTTACAGTGCTGTCATTTGTTTTCCAAAGAACTTTGGAGCTTTATTATCATATTTTGAATATGTTGAATTTCAGATTCTAAAGACAAAAATTGTTCTTCTGTCAGATAGCCAATATTTTTAGAAATAATTATTTGTGTTTCAAATTCAAATGAAGAACCAAGAGCAATTCCTAAAAAGTTGTTAAAATCTTTACTTGACTTTCTTCCGCACCCCTCCGCAATATTAGAAGGAATAGAAACTACACATCTTCTGATTTGAGAAGCTAACCCGAAAAGTTCCTCTTTCGGAAATCCTTTAGTCAATAAATATGTTTCGGTAACCAACTCAATTGCTTTCTGCCAAACTTTTAGTTCTTTAAAATAATTCATATTTTTTGGTTTTTGTATACTGTATTGATGTATATTGTATAATTGTTTTTTCTAAACAAGGTCTATAAATAGTATTATTGATATAATTATTAAAACAATGAATAGAAAAATTTTCTTCTTTTTTTATCGTCCTTATAATCCGTAATCGGTAATGATTAAATCATACAATTTGTAATGATTTTTTAATCGTATGTCAAAATTAGATTTTACCATTCTTCCTTACATTATACAATATACAACAATACATTATACATCAATTACGTAGCGGTTTCCCTTTGGTTAGCATATACTGAATTCGTTCCAATGTTTTCTTTTCGGTACAAAGCGATAAGAAAGCTTCTCTTTCTAAATCCAATAGGTATTGTTCAGACACCAAAGTAGCTTCGGATAAATCTCCTCCTGCCATTACGTAGGCCAACTTGTTGGCAATTTTACGGTCGTGTTCAGAGATGTATTTACCGGCTTGCATTTGGTCTGTTCCTACAAGGAACATTCCGAGGGCTTGTTTACCTAGAACTTTAATGTCTTTGCGAGGAACAGGTTGTGTGTATCCTGCATCGGCTAACAGTAAAGCGTGCTTTTTGGCCTCCGCAATCTGACGGTCTTTGTTTACTACTACCACGTCTTTTCCGGGTTGCAGTATATTTGTGTCATAGGCCTCATAAGCCGAGGTGGCTACTTTTGCCATTCCGATGGTCAAGAAATGCTCTTGCAATACGTTTAGCTCCACATCGTTTTTGCGGTATAAATCCGATGCACGAACCGTCATTTCTTTCGATCCTCCACCTCCTGGAATTACTCCTACTCCGAATTCTACCAACCCGATATAAGTTTCGGCTGCAGCTACTACTTTATCAGCGTGCAAACAGATTTCGCATCCTCCACCAAGTGTCATTCCGTGAGGAGCAGCCACAACAGGAATTCCCGAATAACGAATTCTCATCATGGTATTTTGGAACATTTTAATAGCCATATTAAGCTCGTCGTATTCTTGTTCTACGGCCAGCATAAATATCATGGCGATATTTGCTCCAACAGAGAAATTAGCAGCTTGATTTCCGATAACCAGACCTTTGTAATCTTTTTCGGCCAAGTCGATAGCTTTGTTGATTCCTTGTAATACGCCACTACCAATAGAATTCATTTTTGATTTGAATTCAAGGTTTAGGATGCCATCTCCAAGGTCTTGAATTTCCGCTTCTTTGTTTTGCCAAATAGTTTTGCTTCCTCTGATGTTGTCAAGGATGATAAAGGCGTCTTGTCCTGGTACTTTTTGATATGATTTAGACGGAATATCATAGTAATAAGTCGCTCCGTCTTTGATGGTATAGAAGCTGGTAATTCCTGCTGCAAGCATTTCGGTAACCCATGCAGCTGGCTTAA
>CAZOQH010000143.1:0-3092 GCA_964581855.1 uncultured Flavobacterium sp. | reverse complement strand
ATTATGGCTTTAGAAATAACAGATGCTACTTTTGAAGAAGTAGTTTTAAAATCAGACAAACCAGTATTAGTAGATTTTTGGGCAGTATGGTGTGGTCCGTGTAGAATGGTAGGTCCTATTATTGACGAAATAAGCAAAGAATACGAAGGTAAAGCAGTTGTAGGTAAAGTAGATGTAGATGCAAATCAAGAATTTGCTGCAAAATATGGAGTTAGAAATATCCCAACTGTGTTGGTTTTCCAAAATGGAGAAGTAATAGCACGTCAGGTTGGAGTTGCCCCAAAGAAAAATTATACCGACGCTATTGACGCTTTGTTGTAAAAACAAAATTATAAATGTCGAAAAGTTATGTTATTAAGGTTAGATAGTTACAGCTTTCTAACCTTTTGACTTTTATGCCATTGGCATATACCATAAAAAATCTAGTAATAAGATGATAGAAATAGGCAAATACAATACACTTAAAATAGTTCGAGATACTTCGGTCGGATTATTTTTATCAGATGGAGATACAGACGTATTACTTCCGAATAAATACGTTCCGAAACGCTTCGAAATCGGTGACGAAATCAAGGTGTTTGTCTATCTCGACCACGAAGAACGGTTAACTGCCACCACCCTAAAACCCTATATTAAGCGCGATGAATTTGCGTATCTTCAGGTGAGTTATATCAACCAATATGGAGCTTTTCTGAATTGGGGATTGGAGAAAGACTTGTTTGTTCCGTTCAAAGAACAAGCCCGAAAAATGGAAGAAGGAAAGCGTTATTTAGTTTATGCTTATTTGGATGAAAAAACCAACAGATTGGTTGCTTCGAGCAAACTAAATCAGTTTTTGGAGCAAGAAAATATAGAATTAGAAATCGGAGAAGAAGTTGATTTAATAGTTTCGCATATTACCGAACTCGGAATTAACGTCATCATTAATTTTAAATACAAAGGATTACTTTATAAAGATGAAGTTTTTGAAAACCTAACTCCAGGCAAAAAGCTCAAAGGGTATATCAAAAACATTCGAGAAGATAAAAAGATTGATGTTTCGTTGACCCTACCAGGACTTGAAGGAATCGAAGAAAACGCGCAAGTTGTGTTGGAAGAACTCAAAGCTTCAAACGGTTTTTTACGACTTACAGATAATTCGCATCCCGAAGAAATAAAAACGGTGCTGAAGATGAGTAAGAAAGCTTTCAAAAAAGCCATCGGAAATCTTTACAAACAGAAAATAATATCTATTAAGGAGGACGGAATCTATTTGAATAAATAATCATAAACAGTGTTTAAAGCTTTAAAACGAATAATGTTAATTCTATTCTTAAGTGTTGTTTTACTTATCCTTTCCGGATTTTTGTATATGAAACAAAATAAATTCGGAAAATTACCTCAAGGGAAACGATTAGAAAAAATTGAACAATCACCCAACTACAAAGATGGAGCGTTCCAAAATTTAAGTCACACTCCGAGTCTGGAAGAAGGAACCTCAATGATTGGAATTATGGTTGAGTTTTTATTTAAAAAAGTAGAAAATAAAGTTCCTTTAACAGATATTCCGAGTGTTAAAACTGATATAAAATCATTAGACCGAAACCAAGACATCCTAATTTGGTTCGGACATTCATCCTATTATTTTCAACTCAACGGAAAACGATTTTTAGTAGATCCGGTTTTTAGCGGAAGCATTTCTCCAGTTCCAAATTCAGGGAAATCGTTTAAAGGAACAGATGTTTATGCGGTAGAAGACTTTCCTGAGATCGATTATTTACTGATTACCCATGATCACTACGATCATTTGGATTTTCAAACAATTATAAAGCTAAATGATAGAGTAAAAACAGTTATTTGCGGATTAGGAGTCGGAGCACATTTTGAATTATGGGATTATGAGCCGTCGAAAATCATTGAAAAAGATTGGTACGATTCGGTAACGTTAGAAAATCAACTGAAAATAACATTAACTCCAGCAAGGCATTTTTCCGGAAGAACTTTTAAAAGAAATACTTCACTCTGGACATCTTATGTTTTAGAAAGTCCAGATTACAAGATGTTTGTCGGAGGTGATTCGGGTTATGATTTTCATTTTAAAGAAATCGGAGAAAAATACGGTCCTTTTGATCTAGCCATGCTCGAAAACGGACAGTACAACCAGAAGTGGAGGTATATTCATACGCTTCCGGAAGAGATTCAGACTGTTGCTGAAGAACTTAAAGCCAAACGATTTTTTCCGATTCATTCTGCAAAATTTTCATTAGCTTATCATTCCTGGAAAGAGCCTTTAGAAAAGGTGTCTGAATTTAATAAAGAGTCAGATATCCCGATGATTACGCCTAAGATTGGAGAAGTCGTTCAATTGCGAAACACTACTCAAACCTTTTCGAAATGGTGGGAAGAGGTTGAATAACAGTCTTTAAAAACACACATTTCCTTACTTGGTAAGGTTTTTGAGGATTTTACTTCTAAAAAAGCATGAGAGTTCTTACTACATTTTTATTCTTATTTACTACATTTATTTCGATTGCTCAAATTCAGTTCGAAAATTCACTTGAGGATGCTTTTAAGAGAGCAAAAACAGACAACAAAATAGTTTTTATTGATTATTTCAATGCAGGTTGTCCGGTTTGTCAACAAGTAAATCCATTACTTGAATCTGAAGAAATAGGAGATTTTTATAACCGATATTTTGTGAGTTATAAACTTGATACGAGCGAAGAATCAACCCAAAAAGAAAGAGAATGGCTTGTAAACAAAGGATTGCACATTGACGGTGTCCCGAAATTTATTTTTTTTGACAAGAACCAAGAGTTTATTCATTTCTCGGGAGTCAGAGCCACACCCGAACGAATCTTAGAAATAGCAAAAGACGCTCTCAATCCAAACAGAAGACTATCTATGAAACCTGTTTTTTATGAAAATGGGCAAAGGAGTATTGGTTTGTTGTATGCTTATTCTTCGTATGCTTTACTGTTCAACGATATGGAGTTAGTTCATAAAATAGCAGACGAGTTATACCAAATTTTCCCTAAAGAAAACCTCAACAACAACACGAGTTACCTAATTCTTAAAAATGCAGTTTTTACTACAAACAACGGTTTTTTTAA
>CAZOQH010000142.1:0-3094 GCA_964581855.1 uncultured Flavobacterium sp. | reverse complement strand
CGTTTGGATAGTTTGCCCAGTTCCATTGGAAGATTGATCGCTCAATGTGAGGCATTGTTACCAAGTGTCTTCCGGTAGCATCACATAGCATAGCCGTATTGAAGTCTGAACCATTCGGATTGGCAGGATAACCTTCGTACGCATATTTTGCTACGATATTGTATCTATCTTCCGCAAAAGGCAATTTAAACTTACCTTCTCCGTGCGAAATCCAAACACCAAGCGTGCTTCCTTCTAAGGTAGAAAGCATTACGGAATTGTTCTTCTGAACCTTAACCGAGGTAAATCCGCTTTCGTGTTTGCCGGAATCGTTGTGATGCATTTTTCCGTGAATTTCGTGCTCCGGATTGATAACTTCCAGTTCCATAAACAACTGACATCCGTTACAAATCCCTACAGACAAAGTATCTTCACGTTTAAAGAAGTTTTCTAAAGCAGTTTTTGCTTTTTCGTTGTACATAAAAGCTCCGGCCCAACCTTTGGCACTTCCTAAAACATCAGAATTCGAAAAACCTCCGACAGCTCCGATAAACTGAATATCTTCCAGCGTTTCACGACCTGAAATTAAATCGGTCATATGAACATCTTTTACGTCAAATCCTGCCAAATACATTGCATTAGCCATTTCTCTTTCGGAGTTGCTTCCCTTTTCGCGAAGAATCGCTGCTTTAGGCCTTGCTCCATTCGGTAAAGCAGGTTTTTTTCCTGTAAAATGCGAAGGAAAAACGTAAGCTAAAGGTTGATTTTTATAGTTCTCGTAACGCTCTTTTGCCTTATTGTTTTTGGTTTGTTTACTGTCTAACAAATACGAAGTTCTAAACCAAACATCACGTAATTCAGTAATAGCAAAGGTCAATGCTTCTGAATTATGTTTAATCGAAAGCACATCCGCATCGGTTACTTTTCCGATCTTGAAAAACTCGATATTATTCTGAGTCAGTATGGCTTCAGCCTCTGGTTTTGCTTGAAAAACGATTCCGATATTTTCAGCAAACAATAGTTTTGCAGTATCTTTTTCGCTTAAAGCAGAAAAATCAAATTCAGCACCCAAATTATTCTCTGCAAAACACATTTCGAGCAGTGTGGTGATTAGTCCTCCGCTTCCGATATCGTGTCCTGCCTCGATTAAATCGGATTTAATCAAGTCTTGAAATACGTTAAAAGCTCTTTTAAAGAAATCAGCATCTTTAATAGTAGGAGCTTCATTTCCGATTCTGTTCAAAATTTGAGCAAACGAAGATCCTCCTAATTTAAATTCATCTTGCGAAAGGTTGATATAATAGATATTTCCTCCGTTTTTCTTTAAAACAGGTTCAACTACTTTAGTGATATCATTACAATTTCCGGCAGCCGAAATAATAACCGTTCCGGGAGCAATTACCTCATCATTCGGGTATTTTTGTTTCATCGAAAGCGAATCTTTTCCGGTAGGAATGTTTATTCCAAGTTCGATAGCAAAATCCGAACATCCTTTTACAGCTTCGTATAACCTTGCGTCTTCGCCTTTATTTTTACAAGCCCACATCCAGTTTGCCGACAGCGAAACGCTTTTCAATCCGTCTTTTAGCGGAGCAAACACTATATTCGAAAGCGATTCTGCAATGGCATTTCTGCTTCCTGCCACAGGGTCAATGAGTGCAGTAAGTGGTGAATGGCCTATGGTTGTTGCAACACCTTCTTTGCCTTTATAATCCAGAGCCATCACACCAACGTTGTTAAGTGGTAATTGCAGAGCTCCAACGCATTGTTGTTTAGCAACTTTTCCGCCTACGCAACGGTCAACCTTGTTGGTCAACCAATCTTTACACGCAACAGCTTCAAGTTGTAACACTTGATTCAAATACGAAGGAATTTCGTTAATAGAATATTCTAAATCTTGATATTGTATCTGAACTGAGACATCTTCCATAATGGTTTTCGGGCTACTTCCGAACATATCCGAAAGGTCGAAATCCATTGGTTTTGAGGATTTGCTTTTAGATTCAAATAAAAAGCGGTTATCAGCGGTAACTTCTCCTACTTCATACATCGGAGCACGTTCTCGTTCTGCCACCACTTTTAGTTTGTCTATATTTTCTTGACCGATAACAAGTCCCATTCTTTCTTGTGATTCGTTACCGATAATTTCTTTGTCAGATAGTGTTGGGTCACCTACGGGCAACTTATCTAAATCGATTTTTCCTCCTGTTTCTTCTACCAACTCCGAAAGACAATTCAGATGTCCTCCGGCTCCGTGGTCGTGAATAGAAACAATCGGGTTTTCGTCAGCTTCTACCATCGCTCGGATAGCATTGGCAGCACGTTTTTGCATTTCAGGATTCGAACGTTGAATAGCATTCAACTCAATTCCTGAACCAAAAGCTCCGGTATCAGCACTTGATACGGCTGCTCCACCCATTCCGATACGGTAATTTTCTCCTCCAAGAATTACAATTTTATCTCCTTCTTGAGGTTTTTGTTTGATTGCTTGTTCTTTCTTACCATAACCAATCCCTCCTGCAAGCATAATTACTTTGTCGAAACCGAGTTTTCTGGCATCTTCTTCATGTTCAAAAGTCAGAACCGAACCAGTGATTAACGGTTGTCCGAACTTGTTACCAAAATCAGAAGCTCCGTTTGAAGCTTTTATCAAAATATCCATCGGTGTTTGATAGAGCCAATCTCTTTCGTTCATCGCTTTTTCCCACGGACGGTTTTCTTCTAATCGAGAATATGATGTCATGTAGACTGCTGTTCCTGCCAATGGAAGCGAACCTTGCCCTCCAGCCAGACGGTCTCTAATTTCTCCTCCTGAACCTGTAGCTGCTCCGTTAAAAGGCTCAACCGTAGTCGGGAAGTTATGTGTTTCTGCTTTAAGCGAAATCACCGACTCGAAGTCTTTGGTCTCAAAAAAATCAGGTTTATCTGCCGATTTTGGGGCAAATTGTTCCACTACCGGACCTTGAATAAAGGCTACATTATCTTTATAAGCCGAAACAATATCGTTTGGATTTACTTCGGATGTTTTTTTGATGAGTTTAAAAAGTGAAGTTGGTTTTTCTTCTCCGTCAATCACAAAAGTTCCGTTGAAAATCTTGTGACGGCAATGTTCTGA
>CAZOQH010000141.1:0-3116 GCA_964581855.1 uncultured Flavobacterium sp. | reverse complement strand
GGGTTGCAAATGTATAACTTTTTTGATTTAAAACAAATTAGTTATTTATTTTTTTCTTTTTCCGGTAATATTTTACTACCTCACAACCAGATTGTAAGGCTTAACAATAGCTATGTCTTAAAGAGACTCCAACAAGAACTACTATTGGTCGGATTGTTGTCTATTGCTAAAAATATTGTCTTTTTTCCACCACAACATATTAGTAATTCCTAATAGCGAACCTGTGATAAGTCCGGCTAAAATACCTAGAATAAGTAATCTTATCAAAGCCGTAGTGCTAAAGTTACCTTCAAAAAGACCTCTTACAAAAGTAAAAGCAAGCATAAATACAGCTACGCGAAGAAAACCTGCTTTGAAATAATACCAATTGGATTTCATTTTTTCTGATTTAAATTAAGTTGGCAAAATTACTGAAAAATATTCCCCTAGCCTCTTATCAAAAACGCAATATATTGAGGGATCATTCTTTTTTGACAATTAACACCCAATCGTCTTCCAAAATCTTATACCCAATATCATAGACAAACCGATATTCGGAGCCATTCTTATAAACTTTAAAATGAGTGAAATAAGTAAAGTCAAATCCGTCGATAGAAAGATTCTGCTTCGTCACCTTTGCTTTGCCGTCTACAAACTTTTGCTGAGACAATATCCTAAAATTCTTCCGAAGTTTGTTGTTGATGTTGCGCATCAGGTTCGACGAATCCTTGTTCTTCTTATTGTTATACGCACTACGACAACTGTCGTTACAGAATTTTTTGTCTGAACGACCGATGATTTTTTCTCCACATTCCAGACAAACATTCATTTTCTTACGGTTTTAATTTTTTCACAAATCATTCAAATATAATAATTTATCCGTTTGCAACCGATTACAATCGGAAATAATTGTATAACTACCGACTATTTTTTTATTTCCTATTGAACTTTGCCCCAGAGATTTGAGAAATCAACCAACGTCTCTCATCTAGTGTCTAACTTAAATTTTAAAATTATGTCATTACGTAACAAAGTAACCCTTATCGGTCACACAGGAAAAGATGTAGAAGTGATCAACTTCGAAAATGGCGGGATTAAAGCAAGCGTAACTCTTGCTACGAATGATTATTACACCAATGCTCAAGGTGAAAAGGTAGAAGAAACTCAATGGCACAATTTGGTAGCTTTCGGAAAAACAGCCGAAATTATGCAGAAGTATGTCACCAAAGGTAAAGAAATCGCTGTAGAAGGTAAACTTACCTACAGAACTTATGACACAAACGACGGTCAGAAAAGACAAATTACAGAAGTTCGAGTAGAAGAACTCATTCTTTTAGGAAGTAAATAAAAACGAAAACGGCTCAAATGAGCCGTTTTTTATTTTGTAGTAGCCGCTGCAGCTGCTTTTCTGTTTCGAGGACGTGATTTCCCATATGTTCCACGACAAATCTTTCCTCTTCTAGTTTTGATATCTCCTTTTCCCATAAGAATAAAAATTTGAAGTTATCCGGCAAAATTAGGGATTTCAAGAAAAATATCAAAAGGGAAGTCCTAATCCTACTATACTATTTACCTAATAAAGCCATAATATATTTATCAATATACAACTGCTTTTCTTTGGATTTATATTGTTGGATGTATCTCGGATGCTCCAAAACGGTCATCTTCTCAAATAACTTTTTCTCTTGATTGAGTTTTTGGAGAAATTCTGCATTTTTCTTCCCGAGAACAAAAACCTCCGAAGTATCTAAACCTAAACGGATATGCTTTTCGAGCGAATCCACCATAAAGCCTTTGACACTCTCAAAGAGTTTTTTGTCGTCATAATAATTGGCATTCAAAAAATTTCCGTCCTTTGACCGACGAACAATCGCGAGCGGAAAAGGCGAATTGATATAAAACCGACTGTAAAAATCTTCCACACCTCCGAAAGCCTCAATCATATCATACACAAAAACAGACGAAATTTCATGTGTATGAGCGGATTTCATTTTTATTCCACAAACCGATTCCAAACGCTTGGTATCCGTAAACGGAACTCCGGTTACCCCTGCCCCATTTCGGCTTGGATTGATTCCGATGATGAATTTACGTTTGTCAGTATCGTTATAATACTTGTAATAAAACTGCTGCATCACCTCCATCGTCTCCGGATTATCCAAATACGGATTCAACACCTGAAACCCTTCGGGTAAAGTTCCTACATAATTTAAGTTCCGATTAAAGTCAATGACTTTGTCTGCAAAAGTCTGTTCTTTTTGTATCTCCATATATTTTAAACAAGATACTACAAAAATACTGATGATTTTCCGAACCTGTAACTTTTACCTTTTCAACCTAAAAAGATTTAGCATTCTAAATCAGAATTGCTTAAATTTGAATGTTATCAAAAAAAACTCAATATGAATCCGAACGAAATCGACAAAATAGAACTAGATTTTTTGCAACTCGAAGATTATTTATCGTTAAAAGAAGCGATGGTACAAGCATATCCGAGTATGCCAGAGAATTATTGGAAAGAATCACAGATAAAAAAACTATTGAAAAAATTCCCCGAAGGTCAAGCCGTAATTAAAATCAACGGAGAATTAGCAGGTTGTACGCTTTCGATTATCGTGAATTTTAATGATTTCGACAACAATCATACTTATAAAGAAGCTACGGGTGATTATACTTTTAGCACTCATAACAAAGATGGTGATGTGCTCTATGGAATTGAAGTTTTTATCAGACCTGAATTTCGAGGACTTCGTTTAGGGAGAAGATTATATGATTACCGAAAAGAACTTTGTGAAAAACTCAACCTCAAAGGAATTGTTTTTGGTGGACGAATTCCGAACTACCATAAATACGTAAAAGAACTAACACCGAAACAATATATTGATAAAGTAAAACAAATGGAGATTCCAGATCCGGTATTGAATTTTCAGATGTCGAATGATTTTAGACCTATAAGAATATTGAAAAACTATTTGGAAGGCGATAAACTATCGGGTGAATTTGCTGTTTTGATGCGTTGGGATAATATCTATTTTGAAAAACCGAGTAAATCTCCAACTCTTCCCAAAAAAATAATCCGATTAGGACTTATTCAATGGCAAATGAGGTCTTATAGCGATGTGAAC
The DNA here is from genome assembly GCA_964581855.1 of uncultured Flavobacterium sp. GTDB lineage: Bacteria > Bacteroidota > Bacteroidia > Flavobacteriales > Flavobacteriaceae > Flavobacterium. The sequence continues at coordinate 12 of CAZOQH010000141.1, read as the reverse complement.
AGCCTGATGCAA
>CAZOQH010000140.1:0-3131 GCA_964581855.1 uncultured Flavobacterium sp. | reverse complement strand
ATTCCCGATTTGGATGTATATGTCGGAAAACTATTTGACCCGATTACAGCAATCGAAATCCATCGAGGATTTAGCCATTCGATTTTGTTTTTTGTGTTGCTTTCACCGATTTTAGGTTGGATTGTATCAAAAATCGAAAAGAAAAACGGAATTACATTCAAACGTGCTACGATTTTTTGGTTTTTAGGATTCCTCACTCATGCGTTACTCGATGCTTTTACCACTTGGGGAACACAACTTTTTTATCCGTTTGACATTCGCCTTTCGTTGCATTCTATTTTTGTAATTGACCCTTTATATACGTTGCCATTTTTATTTTGTTTACTTATGGTAATGCGGTTCAAACGAAATAATCCGAAACGACAAAAATGGAATAACTTAGGACTGCTAATCAGTTCGTCTTATTTATTATTAACCGTTATTACGCAACAAATCGTAGCTTCAAAATTCGAAAAGAGTTTATCCGAACAAAATATTGAATATATTCGTAAAATAGTAAAGCCTTCTCCGATGAATATTATTTTGTGGAATTCGATTATCGAAACCGAAAACGGATATTATATGGGAGATTATTCGTTTTTTGATTCAAAGGCAATTTCGTTTGATTATTATCCGAAAAATTATGAGTTGATTGAAGATATTACCAACGCAAAAGTTATCCGACAATTGCAATGGATTTCCGAAGGATGGTTTACCATTACTCAAATCGGAGAAAAACGCTATTTTAACGATATGCGATTCGGGCTAATTTCTACCGATCGAAAGAACCCGGAATTTTCGTTCAGCTACGAAATTGTTACAGAACATAATTCGATAAATGCTATTGAGGTAAGCAACAAACGAAAAGGAAGAACAAAAGAATTACTATCAGCTCTTTGGAAAAGGATAAGAGGTAATTAATACCGAATTAACTTTTAATTTCATAAATTTGCATTTCAAAATATAAACAATGAATTTACAAAATATACCTCAAATCAAACACTTAAATAGCGGAAACTTCTTTGTACTTGGAGGACCTTGTGCTATCGAAGGCGAAGATATGGCTCTTAAAATTGCAGAAGAGCTAATTACTATTACCGATAAATTACAAATTCCATACGTTTTTAAAGGTTCTTTCAAAAAAGCAAACCGTTCTAGGGTAGATTCTTTTACGGGAATTGGAGACGAAAAAGCATTGAAAATCTTGCGTAAAGTATCCGAAACCTTTAACGTTCCGACCATTACAGATATTCATACCGAACAAGATGCAGCTATGGCAGCAGAATATGTAGATGTTTTGCAAATTCCTGCATTTTTGGTGCGTCAGACAGATTTAGTTGTCGCTGCAGCGCATACCGGGAAAACTGTAAACCTTAAGAAAGGTCAATTTATGAGTCCGGAAAGTATGAAACATGCCGTTCAGAAAGTATTGGATTCTAATAACCAAAACGTAATGGTTACCGATAGAGGAACTATGTTTGGTTATCAGGATATGATTGTAGATTACAGAGGGATTCCGACGATGAAAGAATATGCGACTACGGTTCTTGACGTAACGCATTCGCTTCAGCAACCGAACCAAACTTCGGGAGTAACCGGAGGAAGACCTGATATGATCGAAACTATTGCCAAAGCAGGAATTGCTGTTGGAGTGGACGGAATTTTTATCGAAACACATTTCGATCCAGCCAATGCTAAAAGCGATGGAGCCAATATGCTTGATATTAAATATTTCGAAAGACTAATGACTCGACTAGTCGCTATTCGAAAAACTATAAATCAATTTTAACTCTTTACATTTTATAAACCACTTACTTAACCACTTTTAGCACCACCTTACCTTGAAACTTATCGGATTATTTATTGCTCTGGCTTTGAGTTTTCAAAGTTTTAGTCAAACAGAAGGCTATGTTCAGCCCCAAAAATTTACTGCCCAAAACAAAGGAAAAATTTATGTTTATTGGGGAGGAAACAGAGATTTTTATTCTAATTCAGACATTCATTTTAGAGGCGAAGATTATGACTTTACGTTGAATGACGTAAAAGCGCATGACAAACCAAAAGGATGGCATATAGATTATGTTAATCCTGCACGAATGACTATCCCTCAAACCAATTTAAGAGTTGGATATTTTATTACAGATAAATATAATATTTCGCTTGGAGTAGATCACATGAAATATGTGATGTACAACGATAAAACAGTTGGTTATTCTGGAAATTATCCTTATCGAGGTTCTTATGGAGAAGCAGTTTCGGATGGAAATATCTTACTTACAGAAGACTTTTTAAAGTTTGAACATACCGATGGGCTAAACTATGTAAATATTGAGTTTTCTCGGGTAGATGACTTTTCAAAATATTTAGGAATCAGAGATACTGATAAAGTTCAGTTTAATTTTACGGGAGGAATAGGAGCAGGAGTGTTGTATCCGAAAACCAATTCTACATTGATGAACAAAGACCGTCATGATGATTTTCATATTTCTGGTTACGGAATTTCGGCCAAAGTAGGACTAAACATCACTTTTTGGAAATATATTTTTGTTCAAACCGAACTCAAAGGAGGATACATCAATATGGGAGATATTCGAACGACCCATTCTTCTGCTGATAAAGCTTCACAAAGCTTTTTGTTCGGAGAAACCGTAATTGCTGTGGGAGGAATTTTTAGGGTTTAACTTTTTATAATTTTTAAACAATTAACTTTGTCAAAATTAATGTTTTGGCAAAGTTTTCTATTTTTAGTAAATACAAAAAAGACTGTACTAACGAATGCAATCCTCTTTAGAAATACAAATACAAACCCTTCCGGATAATCCGGGAGTATATCAGTATTATGATAAAGACGGTAAATTATTATATGTCGGAAAGGCAAAAAACCTCAAAAAACGAGTTTCTTCTTATTTTAATAAAATCCATGATAATGCCAAGACAAATGTTTTGGTAAAGAAAATTGTTTCTGTTAGACACATTGTGGTTCCGACCGAAACCGATGCACTTTTATTAGAAAACAACCTTATTAAGCAATACCAACCCAGGTATAATGTATTGCTCAAAGACGATAAAACCTATCCTTGGATTTGCATCAAGAACGAACCTTTTCCGAGAATTTTCCCGACTCGAAACAAAATAAACGACGGTTCGGAATA
>CAZOQH010000139.1:0-3143 GCA_964581855.1 uncultured Flavobacterium sp. | reverse complement strand
TGGCTTTTGCTTCTCAAGAAAGAGTTGCAGTGGTCGCTTCGCAATTTATTTTTGGAGAAACCGGAACATATATAATTGCCATTATGATTATGATTTCGACTTTTGCTTGTAATAACGGTTTGATTATGGCTGGAGCAAGGGTTTATTATACCATGGCAAAAGATGGATTGTTTTTTAAAAAAGCAAAAAATCTCAATAAATTTAGCGTGCCGAGTTGGGGATTATGGATACAATGTGTTTGGGCATCGGTTCTTTGTCTTACCGGAAAATACGGAGACTTACTTGATTATGTTATGATTATTGTAATCATTTTTTATATTCTCACTATTGTTGGAATTTTTGTTTTACGTAAAAAAATGCCTGATGCAGAACGACCATATAAAGCTTTTGGTTATCCGATTCTTCCTGCTATTTATGTGGTTTTGGCTTCTGTTATCTGTGTGGTGCTTTTAATTGACAGAACGAGTACCTGTGGATGGGGAGTGGTAATAATGCTTTCTGGAATTCCGATTTATTATCTGACGAAAAAGAAATAATTATTCATCATCTTTTTCTTCTTTTTTATCCGAGAAAGAAGAAGGTAATAAGTCGATATTTCGTTTTTTAGCTTCACGAATCAACAGAGGTAATAGTATCATAGAACCCGGAATTACGACAAACGGGACTACAATCCCGATGTACTTGAGGTAATCAAAAAGTTGTTTTCGTAATAACAAATCATCCTCGGGAGTTATCTTTTCGCCTTTTAGATATTTTTCAATCACTTTAGCAGAAGACTTACTTCCTTTGTATTCCGTTTTTACACTTTTTAAAAAGCTATGAAGATGCTTCTTTATTTCTACTTCTATTTTCATACTATGAAATAAGAATCAAAAGTATGATTATTTTGAATATAATTTAAGATACAGATAATATATAAAAATTCATTTTGTAATCTACTAATGAGTAATTGTTATTTGGTTAATTTAAATGTTAATTGTATGTTTGGTTAAAATATTATGAAAAATCACTTATTACGAGAAAAAATTTATTGAAATTGACAATGTTTTTTGGGTTAATGGCTGTTTCCTGTGATAAAGAAGAATTACTACAAGAACAAAATATTAAAAACGATAGTTCAATAGCACAAAAGCAAAGCAGTATGTTTAGTTATATTCAATCAATTAAAATAAATAATGGAGTTGATTGCGAAAATAATATTTTGGTTTTTCCTAGCTGGGAAAAACTCTGGGATACAGCAGATAAGTTAGATGAAATGATAGATTATGAATGTGATATGTTTGATGCAACAGTGCCAAACAATATAACTGATGATGATTATGACGCTTTAGCTGATGCAGTCGGGTTCGATGAAGACAATGTATTGAGAGCTTTTGAAAATGATTTAGCCTTTTGTTCTCTTAGAAGAAAAATAGAAAGATTAGAAAATGATTGGCTTGAGATTCAAGGTGATGGGGAATGGAATACTAATGAAGACCCCGATAATCATTTTATATTTGATGAAACAGAAAGAACTTTGTTTAGTGCAAATACTGAGGTTATCATTGGCGAGACAGAAGCAGAATATGTTTATTACAAGCTGATAGATGATTTTAATTGGATAGAGGTTCATAATTGGGATTTAGAAGCTATCAGACAGATAAGTATTGGTGTTATACCAATAAATAACTCAAATGTGATCGTGCAAAATATAGTAATGGATGAAGTTCCGGAAACTCCTGTAGAATGTAAGAAACATATAAAAATAGCTAAATATCATGTAAATGGCTCTAATAGAATAAAACAGAAATCAAAAGTTATTAATAATAGTTGGTGGGGAGCAAAAAAAATATCCGCTTTAACAGTGGGATATAAAAAGAAAAATGGAAAATGGAAAAGAAGAAGAACAACAATTACTGCCGGGATTACAGGAGTTTCTGGCACAAATAATTGTGTTTTATATCAGAAATGTGGTATAGCATTTGAAAAACACAAGGTAAAAGAAAGGAAGAGAAGAAGAGTAAAAGCTAAAATCAGAGGGCATAAATATAAAGGAGAGAGTCTGATTATAGGAGTAAAGCCTCAAAAAGCGTATAGTTATCATAAACAAGGTTCTATAAATTTAAAATTAGACTATTATGATATGCAATAGAACTATTGTTTTTATATTTTTTATTTTATCTATTAGTATTAAATTATATTCTCAAACTGCTGAAAAATTATTTGGAGAAGAAACAACCAATTTTAGTTTTGTACTACAACCATCAATACTTAAAGGTTATGATGTAGGAATAAGTTATGACGTTACTCTTGATAATTCTCCAAGTATTTCATTCAATAATCCTTTTTCAGCTCAGTTTGGATTTTTTTATAACTTTTATCAAAAAAATAATTTTAACTTCAAAGCAGGTGTTATAGTGAAAACCTTTAATCCGACATTTAATATCAATATTTCCAATGAAGATTTAAATGCAGGTTATGATTATTCTGATGAATTAAGTCATTTCGAAATGGCAAATCAATTTATTTTTTCACAAACTGTGAAAACAGAATATTTTTTTCCGATAAATAATAAATTAAGCTGTGTAATCGGACTAGGTGTAAGTTTAGATATTAGAACAAGTGGAGGAAATGATGTTTTATCAGTTGCTGTATTTGATTACAATGAACAGACATATCATACTTTTTTTATAGTTGATTCAAACGAGCAACAAGTTACAGGCTCATTAGATGTATCATTAGGTGTCAACTATAAAACAGCTATCGGGTTGTTTCAGCTAGAGTTTTTTAATAACTCCCAACTAATAACTTATCCTAAAGAAGGTGTTTTTCAGTTTAATTTAGATAATAATGAAAAGAAAATGGGTGTTTATACAATAAAAGGAAACTATAATGGACTTGCTCTAATTTTTTCTCCTGCTAAAGGTTGGTTAAAAAAGAAAGGTAATAAGTAAGTGATATAATATAGTTAGCTAGAAGATTTTTTTGATTTGTATACACTATTTGTTCTAAAAAATAAGAATTCTATTTTTCATACCTTTGCAAAATGCAGATTGAAAAAAAAGATATACGAAGTTTAAGTAAAGAACAATTACAAGACTTTTTTGTTTCTAAAGGAGAAAAAGCTTTTAGAGGAAAACAAGTCTATGAATGGCTTTGGAGTA
>CAZOQH010000138.1:0-3288 GCA_964581855.1 uncultured Flavobacterium sp. | reverse complement strand
TCTTTTTTTAATAAATCTAACCCTTCCATATTTTTCAGCTCCTCTTACGGATTTATTATTTGTTTTAATTTTGTTTTTACTCTATTCATTTTCACTCTTGCATTTACTTCACTAATCCCTAAAGTTTCGGAAATTTCTTTATAATCTTTATCTTCAAGATACATAAAAACCAAAGCCTTTTCTATATCTCCGAGTTGATGAATTGCCTTATACATAATTTTTAGCTGCTCTTCCTCTTCATAGTTATATTCCGCAAAATCAATATTATGAATATCATTATTGATTTCTATGGTATTAATGTCTCTTTTCTTCTTTCTAAAAAGTGTAATAGCAGTATTTAGAGCAACTCTATAAGCCCAGGTCGTAAATTTAGAATCTCCTCTAAATTGTGGATAGGCTTTCCAGAGTTGGATGGTTATTTCCTGAAACAAATCATTGTGATCATCCAGACAAGACGTATAGATTCTACAAACCTTATGAATAAGGTTTTGATTGTCTTTGATTTGTTGTACAAATGTTTGCTCCAGTTTTGGTTCCATACAATCTATAAGTAGGAGAAGTCTAATTTTTGTTACAAGTAAAACAAAATATTTCTCTTATTTTTTGTAAAAGTAAAGATAGAGCTGATTTTTCTATTTTTTAGACGATTGTTTCTTTTTCAGATTTGGTAAAAAATAGGCAATCAATCCGATAAGGGGTAAAAACGAACAAATTTTATAGACATATTCGATACTGGTTTGGTCAGCAACATATCCGAGCACAGCAGAAGCCAATCCTCCCATTCCAAAGGCAAACCCGTAAAAAAGTCCTGAAACCATTCCGATTTTTTTAGGTAGTAATTCTTGTGCAAAAACCAAAATAGCCGGAAAAGCAGACGAAATTATAAGCCCGATAAGCACAATTAAGACTGCTGTCCAGTGTTGGTCAACATACGGAAGCATAAGCGCAAAGGGGGCCGCTCCTAAAATAGAAAACCAAATCACGAATTTACGTCCGAATTTATCTCCAAAAACGCCTCCTAAAAGCGTTCCGAGAGCTGCTGCTCCTAAAAAGTAAAACAAATAAACTTGAGCCTGAACTTCTGAAAGTCCAAATTTTTTCATCGTATAAAACTGAAAGTAACTTGTGATTCCGGCTGTATAGAAATATTTCGAAAAAATCAGCACCAACAAAATAACAACCGAAATTGTAATTTGTTTTTGAGTTAAATCTGGCAAAACTATCGGTTTTTTGACCCCATTAGCAGCAATTTTGAGTTCGTTGCTTCTCCATTTCCCGACATAAATCAAAATAATTTTAGCTAAAACAGCAAATAGTACAAACCACAAAATATGTCTTTTCCCGTTCGGAATTACAATCCACGCAATCAAAAGCGGAGCCAGAGCTGTTCCGGTATTTCCTCCGAGCTGAAAAATAGCTTGAGCCAGACTTCGCCTACCTCCCGAAGCCAAAAAAGCAACTCTTGAGCTTTCTGGATGAAAAACCGAAGAACCTATTCCGACCAAGGTTACAGCTACTAAAATCCAATGATAACTCGGAGCATAAGCCAGCGTGGCTATTCCGACAGCTGTAAAAAACATTCCGAAAACCTGCGAATAGGGTTTTGGATTCTTATCGGTATAATTACCAACCAAAGGCTGAAAAATCGAAGACGACAACTGAAAACAAAGCGTAATGATTCCGATTTGAGTCATCGAAAGATCAAACTTTTGCTCCAATTGTGGATAAATTGCAGGAATTACGGCTTGCAGCAAATCGTTGAGCAAGTGTGCAATTGCAATTGCAAAAAGAATCGAATAAGATGTTTTAGCCTGATTTTGACCCATTACTTCTTCTGCAACATTCCTTTAATATTGTTGAGCTTCATCAAGGCTTCAACAGGTGTTAAGGTATTTATATCCAAATTCAGAATTTCGGACTTAATATCTTCTAGAAGAGGATCGTCCAGATTAAAAAAAGAAAGTTGTAAGTCGTCTTTTGTCGGACTTATATTCTCAGAAGAATGGTCTTTTTCGAGTTGTTTCAACATTTTTTGAGCCTTCTGAACTACCGTTTGAGGCATTCCAGCCATTTTAGCTACGTGAATTCCGAAACTGTGAGCCGAACCTCCTTCTTGCAGTTTTCGTAAGAACAGAACCGAATCTTTGGTTTCTTTGACCGATACATTAAAGTTTTTGACACGCTCATAAATCTCGGTCATCTGATTGAGTTCGTGATAATGTGTTGCAAAAAGTGTTTTAGGCTGATGCGGATGTTGGTGCAAGTATTCTGCAATTGCCCAAGCTATCGATACTCCGTCATACGTACTTGTTCCTCGACCGATTTCGTCAAGCAAAATCAAGCTTCTTTCGGATAAATTATTCAAAATAGAAGCGGTTTCGTTCATTTCGACCATAAAAGTCGATTCTCCCATCGAGATGTTATCCGAAGCGCCCACTCGGGTAAAAATCTTATCAACTAAACCTGTTTTTAAGGAATCAGCCGGAACAAAACTTCCGATTTGAGCCAAGAGCACCAGAAGTGCCGTTTGTCTTAAAATAGCTGATTTACCGGACATATTCGGTCCGGTAATCATAATGATTTGTTGTGAGTGTCTATCTAAATACAAATCGTTTGCAATATAAGGCACTCCAATTGGAAGTCGCTTTTCGATAACCGGATGTCGACCACCTTTAATTTCTAACGAAAAATCTTCAGTAATTTCGGGTTTAGAGTAGTTATTTTCGATTGCCAACGTAGCAAACCCTGCTAAACAATCTAGTTGTGCAATCAGACTTGCGTTGGTCTGAATCGGTTTGATATAGCCCGAAAGCCACATAATCAGCTTTTCGAAGATTTCTGATTCTAAAGCTGCAATTTTTTCTTCTGCTCCTAGAATTTTAGCTTCGTATTCTTTGAGTTCTTCGGTTATATATCGTTCTGCACTGACTAAAGTTTGTTTTCGAATCCACTCAGTCGGAACTTTATCTTTATGCGTATTTCGAACTTCAATATAATAACCAAAAACATTATTAAAAGCTACTTTTAACGATGGAATCCCGGTGTTTTCGGATTCTCTTTTCTCTAAATCATCTAGGTATTCTTTTCCTGAGTTTGAAATATTTCGAAGTTCGTCTAGTTCAGGGTTCACTCCACTTGCAATTGCATTTCCTTTGCTGATCGAGACAGGAGCTTCTTGGTTGAGGGTACTAGTAATTTTATCAATAATTATTTGACAATCATCCAAGTTTTTTCCGATTTTCTGAAGCGATTTATCCGAACTTTCTGAAGCTGTTTTTTTGATGGGTT
>CAZOQH010000137.1:0-3317 GCA_964581855.1 uncultured Flavobacterium sp. | reverse complement strand
TCCGAAATCCAACTGCGATAGAATTAGGAGCAAACGGAGTACATCACGGTTCGTTTCGACACGAAAAAGGAGACCAAAATCTCAATCCCGAAAAAGGGTACAATATTGATTTTCAAATTACTTACAGTAGAAATAATTTCAACTTTAATCTCAGTCCGTATCTGTACTATTTTACAAATTACATCTATTTGCGACCAACCGGAGTATTTTCGATTTTACCTCATTCCGGACAATTGTATCAATTCTCACAAACCGAGGCTCTACTGACAGGATTAGAACTCGAAACCGAATACTCGATTGGAAAATTCAACACCGAATTTGTTGTAGAATACGTTTATAACCAACAGTTAAAAAAAGAATACCCACTTCCGTTTACTCCACCTCTAAACGTTTTTGCGAAAGTTAATTATTCGCTACCGGAACAAAGTAAATGGTTTGAAAATGCTAGATTTTATTTAAGTGGAAAGTATTTTGCACAACAAAACAGAATTGCACAAAACGAGGAAATAACTCCGTCGTCTCTAGTTTTTGGAGCTGGTTTTTCGGCCGATTTCAACCTCGGAAAGTTCAAACCAAAACTCACCTTATCGGCTCAAAATATTTTTGATACCCAGTATTATTCACATATGAGTTTTTATAGAACATTAGAAATCCCTGAACAGGGAAGGAATATTCAAATTATGATTCAATTTCTGTTTTAATGAAGAGGTTTCACCTACATAGTAGCATATTCTTGATTTTGTTGTTTGTATTTCCGCAAATCAACAATGCCTTGCATTACTTCGTAGTAGAACATCATTTTCATGCGTACGATTCAAATGAAAAGCAATACCATCACAAACATCAAACCCATGATTGTGAGCAAAGTATTTTCAAAACTCCTTCAATCTTATTGTTGGATTTAGAATATACGGAGCTTATAAAAACAGTTTTATTCTTTAAAAAAGAAAAGTTTGGTCTCGATTTGTTTCACAACATAATCTTTTTCAAAAATCCATCTAATAGAGGACCTCCTTAATTTTTAAAAGTTACCCAAACTACAATTATTTTAAAAATTAAAACATATAAATCATGAAAAAATACAAATCAATATACGCTTTTGCTTTTATAGCCATTTTATTTTCTTGCTCATCCGATGACAATTCGGTTACGGATACCGAAAAACCAGCTATTGTGATTCACGCACCTACAAACGATCAGGAATTTCATACTACAGATGAAATTTACGCAAACATTAGTTTTTCTGACAACGTAGAACTAGCTTCATACAAAATTGATATTCACTTTGCAGGCGATGGACATGCTCACAGACAAATGCAAGACGATTTTATCGAATGGAATTATGAAACTATGGGAATTGTTTCAGGCAAAAATGACGAAATCAACCTCAATATTACGATTCCTGAAAACACTAAAGAAGGGCATTATCATTTTGGAGTTTATGCTCTGGATCAGGCAGGAAATCAAGAAGTGCAATGGATAGAATTAAATATTCATAGCCACGCACACGAGTAATCATTTCGTAAAAATTAGCTTCAGAAAATCCCGTTTTGTACAATCTTAACGGGATTTTTATTGTACTTTGACTATATATTCTTCTGTTAAATTCATTTAAAATTCTTATTTTTGTAGCTATTAAAATTTAGTAAAAATGACCTTTCAAGACCAAATCAGACAAGGAATCCCGAGCCAGTTACCAGCTCCAAAACCTTATGATCCAACCATAAACCACGCTCCTAAGCGTAAAGAAATATTATCAGAAGACGAAAAAAAATTAGCTGTTCGCAATGCATTGCGTTATTTTGAACCCAAGCATCACAAAGAATTAGCAAAAGAATTTCTGGACGAATTAAATACTTACGGACGAATTTATATGTACCGTTTCCGTCCTGATTATAAGATGTATGCAAGACCAATTTCAGAATATCCCGGAAATTCAGAACAGGCAAAAGCCATTATGCTGATGATTCAGAATAATCTGGATTATGCCGTAGCCCAACATCCGCACGAACTTATTACTTATGGTGGTAATGGTGCGGTTTTCCAAAATTGGGCACAATATCTACTTACGATGCAATATTTGTCAGAAATGACAGACGAGCAAACTCTTGTGATGTATTCAGGACATCCGATGGGACTATTCCCTTCACACAAAGAGGCTCCGAGAGTGGTAGTCACCAACGGAATGATGATTCCGAATTACTCAAAACCAGACGATTGGGAAAAGTTCAATGCACTTGGAGTCACCCAATACGGTCAAATGACCGCAGGTAGTTATATGTACATCGGTCCACAAGGAATCGTTCATGGTACTACCATTACAGTTTTGAACGGAGGACGTAAAATTTCTAAAAACGGTGAAGGTCTTGAAGGAAAGCTTTTTGTAACTTCTGGATTAGGCGGAATGAGTGGTGCGCAACCCAAAGCAGGAAACATTGCAGGTTGCATCACGATTTGTGCAGAAGTAAACCCGAAAGCCGTGCAAACTCGTCATTCACAAGGTTGGGTAGATGAAGTGATTTCAGATTTAGACCAGCTTACTCAAAGAGTTCTAAAAGCCAAAGAAAGCAAAGAAGTTGTTTCGATTGCTTATCAAGGGAATGTGGTTGAAGTTTGGGAACATTTTGCCAAAGAAAACATTTATATCGATTTAGGTTCCGATCAAACTTCGTTACACAACCCATGGGCTGGAGGTTATTATCCGGTCGGGTTATCGTTCGAAGAAGCAAACGATATGATGGCAAACAATCCGGAATTATTCAAGCTAAAAGTACAAGAATCCTTAAAAAGACAAGTTGATGCGATAAATATTCATACGGCAAGAGGTACGTATTTCTTTGATTACGGAAATGCTTTCTTGTTAGAGGCTTCCAGAGCAGGAGCTGATATTATGGCAGCTAACGGAATTGATTTTAAATATCCATCGTATGTTCAGGATATTATGGGACCTATGTGCTTCGATTTCGGATTTGGACCTTTCCGTTGGGTATGTGCTTCAGGAAAACCAGAAGATTTACAAAAAACAGACGAGATTGCTTGTCAGGTGTTGGAAGAAATGATGCAAAACGCTCCCAAAGAAATCCAACAACAGATGGCAGACAATATCAAATGGATAAAAGGCGCACAACAAAATAAATTGGTAGTAGGTTCGCAAGCCCGAATCTTGTATGCGGATGCGGAAGGACGAATCAAAATTGCAGAAGCCTTTAATAAGGCCATTGCTAAAGGAGAAATCGGTTATGTGGTGCTGGGTCGTGATCATCACGATGTATCGGGAACGGATTCTCCGTATCGTGAGACTTCGAATATCTATGATG
>CAZOQH010000136.1:0-3329 GCA_964581855.1 uncultured Flavobacterium sp. | reverse complement strand
ATTCCTCTGTGTCCGTTAAACATTTTATACGTTGTAATTCCATTAGCAAGTGCAATGGTTTGGTGTCCGAGACAGATTCCGAAAAGTGGTTTTCCTTCCTCGATAATCTTTATTGCTATTTCTTGAGCATTTTTCAGAGGTTCTGGATCTCCAGGTCCGTTTGATAAAAAATATCCATCCGGATTAAAGCTCTTCAGATCTTCGAAACTTGAGTCAAAAGGAAAAACTTTAATATAACAGTCTCTTTTAGCTAGGTTTCTCAAGATATTTTTTTTAATTCCTAAGTCTAATGCAGAAATTTTATATTTTGCATTTTCGTCTCCGAAATAATAGACTTCTTTAGTAGAAACTTTAGAGGCTAATTCTAATCCTTTCATATCAGGAGCTTGTGCAAGTTGCTTTTTTAATGCTTCGATATCTTCGGTTTCAGTCGAAATAATTGCATTCATAGCTCCATTGTCACGAATATAACTTACCAAAGCTCGGGTATCTACATCAGATATTGCAACTATATTATACTTTTTCAAGTATTCGATTAAAGAAGAGTTGGCATTGGTTCTTGAATAGTCAAAACTGAAATTTTTAACCACCAATCCTGCAATTTTAATCGAATCTGATTCTACTTCTTCAGAATTTATTCCATAATTTCCGATATGAGGTGTTGAAGCTACCATAATCTGCCCAAAATAAGAAGGGTCAGTAAAAATTTCTTGATAGCCTGTCATTCCAGTATTGAAACAAATTTCTCCGATTGTAGTTCCTTCGGTTACTGATTTTCCATAGAAAATCGTTCCGTCTGAAAGTAGTAAGACGGCTTTTTTTCTGGTTTGGTATTTCATTTTGTGTGTTGTAAAGTTGTGCAAAAATACATCAAAAAAAAAGTTTTCACAATTAAAAAGAACGGATTGTCATTTTAAGGAAAAAAATAATTGTTTGGTTTCAAAAAGTTTATTTTTTAGTATAAAAAAAGGACTAAACATTATTGTTAGTCCTTTTTTAAATTGTAAGAATACTATAAATTTATTCTTTAGTTTCTGTATTTTCTGCAGTTGTATCTGCTTGCGGAGTTTCTGCTTCTGGAGCTGTTTCTTCTGCTGTAACTTCAGCAGCTTTTTTAGCACCTCTACTTCTACGAGTTGTTTTCTTAACTTCTTTCTTTCCTCCGTTGTAAAGTTCGTTAAAGTCCACTAGTTCGATCATTGCCATATCAGCATTATCTCCCAAACGGTTTCCTAATTTGATGATACGTGTGTATCCTCCCGGACGATCTCCTACTTTAGGAGCAACTTCTCTGAACAATTCAGTTACAGCATATTTGTCTTTTAGGTATGAAAAAACAATACGTCTGTTATGTGTTGAGTCTTCTTTTGATTTAGTTACCAATGGCTCAACATATACCTTAAGAGCTTTAGCTTTAGCTACTGTTGTGTTAATACGCTTATGTTCTATTAACGAACAAGCCATATTAGCTAACATTGCATCTCTGTGCCCTTTTTTTCTTGATAAGTGATTTACTTTTTTTCCGTGTCTCATTGCTTTCTACAATTTTAAGTCTGTATAGCAGACCTTATTCTTTATCTAATTTATATTTTGATAAATCCATCCCGAAATGTAGGTTTTTTGAAGCTACTAACTCTTCTAGTTCAGTTAAAGACTTTTTACCGAAATTACGGAATTTCATTAAATCACTCTTGTTATAAGAAACTAAGTCTCCAAGAGTATCAACTTCTGCAGCTTTAAGGCAGTTAAGAGCCCTAACAGAAAGGTCTAAATCTACCAGTTTTGTTTTCAGAAGTTGTCTCATATGCAATGACTCTTCGTCATAAGACTCTGTTTGAGCGATTTCGTCTGATTCAAGTGTAATTCTCTCATCCGAGAATAGCATAAAGTGATGAATAAGTACTTTTGCTGCCTCTGTAAGAGCATCTTGAGGAGCTATAGAACCATCTGTTTTGATTTCAAAAACCAATTTTTCGTAGTCTGTTTTTTGTTCGACACGATAGTTCTCGATAGTATACTTAACGTTTTTTACAGGTGTATAAATCGAATCGATAAAAATAGTTCCTATAGAAGCTGTTGATTTTTTATTTTCTTCAGCCGGAACATATCCTCTACCTTTTTCGATAGTAAACTCAAAGTTCAACTTAACTTTACTTTCAAGATTACAGATAATCTGGTCTGGATTCAACACTTGAAATCCTGAAATAAATTTCTGTAAGTCTCCTGCAGTAATTTTATCTTTTCCTGAAATAGAAACAGAAACAGTTTCGTTGTCAATATCCTCTATTTGACGTTTAAATCGAACTTGTTTGAAATTCAATACAATTTCGGTAACGTCTTCTACAACACCTGATATGGTCGAGAACTCATGTTCTACACCCTCAATGCGGATCGAAGTAATTGCGTATCCTTCTAGGGCTGAAAGTAAAACTCTGCGAAGTGCATTACCTACTGTCAATCCGTATCCTGGTTCCAAAGGTCTGAATTCAAACTTTCCTTCGAAATCGGTGGAATCAATAAGTATAACTTTATCAGGTTTTTGAAAATTAAATAGTGCCATAGTTTAGACTTATGTCAATTTATTATTTGTTGTATAACTCAACGATTAGTTGTTCTTTGATGTTTTCAGGAATCTGAATTCTTTGAGGAACAGCTACAAAGGTTCCTTCTTTGGTATCGTTATTCCAAGTAATCCACTCATATACGTGAGATGAGTTTGCTAAAGAATTTACGATAGCTTCTAATGATTTAGATTTTTCGCGAACCGCAACTTTATCACCTGGTTTTAATTGGTACGAAGGTATATTTACTAACTCTCCGTTCACTGTGATGTGTCTGTGCGAAACAATTTGACGAGCTGCTCTACGGGTTGGAGCAATTCCCATTCTGTAAACCACGTTATCTAAACGAGATTCACATAATTGAAGTAAGATTTCACCTGTAATACCTGAAGCACTACTTGCTTTTTCGAACATTCTTCTAAATTGACGCTCTAAGATACCATAGGTATATTTTGCTTTTTGCTTTTCAGTAAGCTGAATTGCATATTCAGATTTTTTAGCTCTTCTTTTAGCTAATCCGTGTTGCCCTGGAGGGTAATTTCTTCTTTCAAGAGCTTTATCAGCTCCGAAAATAGCTTCTCCGAATTTACGTGCTATTTTCGATTTAGGACCAGTATATCTTGCCATTTTAAAATTGATTATTGAAACAGAACTATGAATTCAGGTCTAATCCTCCGATAGTTTGTAATCTGTTTCGTGTTATACTTAAATATTAATTAAACTCTTCTTCTTTTTGGAGGACGACATCCGTTGTGTGGCATTGGAGTT
>CAZOQH010000135.1:0-3385 GCA_964581855.1 uncultured Flavobacterium sp. | reverse complement strand
TGTTGTCATAGATAAGCATTTTTTCATCATAAAAGTCATGAATATCTTGTTTGTCCAACAATAACGAAACTTCTTCGCTTATTTTATTAAACTCATCAATAAGTCCAATTGTATGTTTAATTTTAGAGAATTGTTGTTGCTGAAATTCCTCTTCACGATGTTCTGAAAACAAGACAAAAACAATTATTAGCGATACAGCAGAAAGTAAAATTACCGTACTCGAAAAATAAATTAATATTTTATTTCTCATTTTCATTCCACATCTAAATAATATCCGTAACCGATTTTGGTTTTAATGGAATTTTTCCCAAAAGGTTTATCTATTTTATTGCGTAAAAAGTTAACATACACTTCAATGGTATTTGTATTTATGTCTAAAGAAGTTCCCCAAATTTCTGATATCAATTCGTTTTTAGAAACAATTTCTCCTTGATTTTTGCAAAGCTTAATCAGAATTTGATATTCTCTGGGTGTAAGTTTAATTTCTTGATTTTGTCTAGTGACTTTTTTTTGAGCGGTATTGATAGTTAGGTCTAAAACATTAAAAACTTCTTTGAAATTGGTGTTGGATTCTTTTTTACTTCTTTTGATAAGAGAATTTATACGTAAAATTAACTCTTTCATAAAAAAAGGCTTGGTCAGATAATCATCGGCTCCGCTATCAAATCCTTTTATTTTATCTTCTAATTCGTCAAAAGCTGTGAGCATTAAAACAGGTGTATGGGTATTGTACAGTCGAAACTCTCGACATAAATCATATCCGTTTTTTTTGGGTAAATTAATATCAATAACAACACAATCAAATACTTCTTTTTTCAAAAAACGTGTTGCTAAATCACCATCAAAAACACTTTCAATTGTAAAGTTTTCGGCTAACAAAGCCTCGCAAATATTTTTGTTAAGTGTTACTTCGTCTTCAATAACTAATACTCTCATGTTAACAAAGGTAAGAATTTGATAATAATTAGTGATTTTAGATTTTAAAATTTATGGGAAGAAATCTATACATTTGTCTAAAATCTAAAACTATTTAGTTATGAAATGGAGAGGTAGAGCACAGAGTAAAAATGTAGAAGACAGACGAAAAGGAGGAGGAGCGACTAAAGTTGCTGCAGGTGGAGGAATCATTGCGGTGATATTTTTTATTTTTCAGTTTTTGTCTGGAGGCGGAGATACCACACAGCTGATTCAGCAAGCACCTCAAATTATTGAAATGCTGCAAGGTCAAGGAGTAGAAAGTCAGGTTGATACTACAGAACTTACGCAAGAAGAAAAAGATCAATTAGAGTTTGTTTCGGTAGTTTTAAGAGATACAGAGGTGGTCTGGGAAGAAATTTTCAGAGAAAACGGACTCACTTACAAAGCACCTAATTTTGTCTTGTTTACTGGAGGAGTTCAATCGGCCTGTGGAAATGCAGGAACCTCATCAGGGCCATTTTATTGTTCAGCAGACGAAAAGATTTATATGGATTTAGACTTTTTCGGACAGTTAGAAAAACAATTTCAAACCAATGTAGGAGAGTTTGCTATCGCTTATGTAATTGCTCATGAAGTAGGACATCATGTGCAACATTTGTTAGGAGTATTAACCAAAACAAGACAACTTCAACAACAAGTTAGTCAAAAAGAAGCCAACGAGATCATGGTTGCTTTAGAGCTTCAAGCGGATTTTTATGCAGGACTTTGGGCTAAAAAAGCAAACGATAGAGAAAAGTTTCTAGAGGAAGGCGATATTCAAGATGCTTTGAATGCAGCAGCAACGGTAGGAGATGATAATATTCAGAAAAAAACGCAAGGTTATGTAGTTCCGGAATCTTTTACGCACGGAACTTCAGAGCAGCGTATGTATTGGTTTTCTAGAGGTTTTAAGTCAGGAGATATTCGACAAGGAGATACTTTTTCGGAATTGTTGAATTAAAGAATAATTAGTAATAGAAATAAAGGATTGGTTGTGTATGGGGCAATAACAATCCTTTTTGTGTTATTAAAAAATACTAAAACCTAAAATCTAATTCCTAAATAAACCCTACCTTTGCACTCAAAATTTAAACTATGGAATTAGTTGACTTTATATTACACATTGACCAACATTTGTTTCAATTTGTAAACGATTACGGAATGTGGGTCTATGCAATTTTATTTTTAATTGTCTTTGTAGAAACCGGAGTAGTTGTCATGCCATTTTTACCAGGAGATTCACTACTCTTTGCAGCGGGAATGTTAGCTGCTCAGCCTAACGAACTCAATGTGTGGATTATAATAATTTTACTTCTAATCGCTGCTATATCAGGAGATTCACTCAATTATTCCATAGGTAAACGATTTGGAATGCAAGTCACCAGAATAAAGCTGTTCGGAAAACAAGTAGTAAAGGACGAACATATCGAAAAAACGCATTCTTTTTACGAAAAATATGGTAGTAAAACCATTGTGATAGCTCGTTTTGTTCCGATAGTTAGAACATTAGCGCCTTTTGTAGGAGGAATCGGAAGAATGAATTATGCTACTTTTCTGACTTATAATGTTGTAGGAGCAATTTTGTGGGTGGTTGGTATTACACTTGCCGGATTCTTCTTAGGAAATGTGCCTATTATCAAAGATAACTTTTCAAAAGTAGTATTGCTTATTATTTTTCTTTCTATTGTTCCGATTATTTACGAGGTGGTGAAAGAAAAATTCTTCAATAAATCAAAAAATCAGGAATAATGAAATTTGTAAATCGTTTAGCTTATTACCTACTAGGGCTTTTGGTTGGTATTTTATTTTTAATGTTTTTCTTTAAAGGAAAATACGGTGATAGAGATTTGTCCTATTGTTATTTGCCGAATTGCAGAGTGTTAAAAGACTTACGAAGCAAACCGTTTCATTATTCGGATGAAGCTTCTGAAAAAATCCGACAAGGAGTTCTGGATACTATCCAACTTAAAGAGATCTTCAGAAACGGAGATGTTGATTTTTCGAAAAGTAATGTACCGATGGAACTCGGAAAATACTACCTCATTGAAGGTGAATTAGAAGGAAAAAGAACTGTTTTTGTCGAAGTAATAAATTATGACAACCGAGTGGTTTTGAAAGATATTCGAGAAAAAGAATAATTATTATCGAAGTCTTTTATAATTATCAAATGCTAATTACAATCTAAATTCAAAATGAATAAGCCTTTAGCAGAACGTATTCGTCCGAAAAACTTGTCGGAATACATCAGCCAATCTCATTTAGTGGGAGAAGGAGGTTCGCTTGTTCATCAGATTGAAAAAGGAATGATTCCGTCGCTTATTCTGTGGGGACCTCCCGGAACCGGGAAAACCACTTTGGCCCAAATTATGGCAGAACAATCAGGAAGACCTTTTTATGAATTGTCTGCTATTCATTCGGGTGTAAAAGA
>CAZOQH010000134.1:0-3496 GCA_964581855.1 uncultured Flavobacterium sp. | reverse complement strand
CAGATTGCAAAATCTAAAACAGAACTGAAAAACATTCATCCTAATGCTCCCGTTTTAGGTGTTTTTGCAGATGATGCTCTACCCTACTCTATCGACAGAATCTCCGACAAAGAACTGGAAAAACAAACTCCGACTTTGGCAGAAATGAGTGCAAAAGCTATTGAGGTTTTGAGTCAAAGCAAAAACGGATTTGTACTTCAAATCGAATCCGGAAAAGTAGATTGGGCTGCACATGCCAATGATTTAGGCGGACTTATTCATGAACAAATCGCCTTTGACCAAACCATCAAAACTGTGATGGATTTTGCTGAAAAAGATAAAGAAACCCTTGTTATTATTACTACAGACCACGGAAATGCAAATCCGGGAATTATTTACGGAAGAAATGCAAACGACAATTTCGATTCTGTTCAGAAATACAAACAAACCAATGAATGGATTCTGAATAGTTTTTCGGAAAAAAGTTCCGTTAAACAAATTATCGAAACGATTGAATATGCCAACGGAAATATTCTGTCTGACGAAGATGCTCAAAAAATTTTAGCCTACTATTCTAACCTCGAAAAATCAGAAGACGGATTGTATAATTACAGAAAACTTCCGTTTAAAACCTTTTCGGAAATCCAGTCAAAAAATAATTCGGTCGGTTGGATAAGTATGGATCACTCTGCTGATTATGTAGAACTGGCAATGTTTGGTCCGGGAAGCGAAAATCTAAAACCTTTTATCAAAAACACCGATTTACATTACTTTATGCTCGAAGCAGCAGGAGTTAGTGCTCAGTAAATTATTGCGACTCATAACTCATTAAAAGTCCAACAAACTTACTGTAACTCTCAAGACCTTCTTCTTGGGAGTTTGCTTTTAGGAAATTATCGTAAAACACTTCAAAAACAACTTCAATCGGAGTTTGATACGAGTCCCAAAACGCTTTGGTTTCTTCAAAATTCAAACGAATGCCATAATTGACTTTAGCTAAATAACTTTCTAAAGCATCAGGATTCATTTTTTCGATATTTCGCAGGCAATACCTTAGAGCGAAAATCGTTCCCGAATATTTAAAATACGGATCATCACTATAAACCGAAGCTAAATATCCGATAAAATTAGCTTCACTTTCAGAAGCATATCCAATTTGATGAGAGATCTCGTGCAGTGCAGTTGTCGGAAAAGTGTATTTCGGCAGCATGGCATTGACCTGTGCTTCTCCGGTAAACGGATTCATATATCCACCAAATCCCATATACGAAAGCGGAATGGAGATAAGAGAATTTTTTATACAATGGTTTTTGTAGGTAAATTCAGGATATTTTTGAGCTAAATTATCATATCCGTTTTGAGATTTTTCGTAAATCTGCTGATTAGAATACGGATTAACGACCTTTAAAGAATCGTTTTGAGTAATCTGAAAATGTAAATTATTGGATTTTTCAATAAGCCTATCTGTGAAATCTAACAGCTGTTCATAAGAATATTCGTAGGAAAGATTCATTTTTTCGTGTAACGGAACTCGGTAATAATTCATTCCCCAAAACAAGTGAAACAAAAAATAAAATATCGAAATCACATTGAGAATTCCGATAATTGAAGTTTTAAAAGTAATGTTTTTCCGATTTTTGATAATCCGATAAATCAGATATCCGATAACGATTCCATAAATAATATCTCCAACCGAAAACCCGATACTTCCGAGAATTTTTCTGGAAAGATGAGAAGTGAATTTATACCATCCGTTAGAATAATATGTTTCGACGAATTCCGGAAAAAAAGCAACAATCCTGATTGCGACAAGCTGTATAATCAGAAAATAAACAAGGATGTATTTTGATTTTCTCACAAGTTCAAAGATATATACAGATTTTCAATTTGCAGTCAACTTTTTTGTTTTTCGCAATTTACAAAACAAAATCATCGTCTTTAAAACCAATCAAATACACTTTTTCTTTAGCTCGGGTGATAGCCGTATAAAGCCACCTCAAATAATCTCTGTCTTGTCCGTTGGGCAAATAAGGTTGTTCGATAAAAACCGTATTCCATTGTCCACCTTGAGCTTTATGACAGGTAACTGCATACGAAAACTTTACTTGCAGAGCATTAAAATATTCGTTTTCCTTTACTTTTTTGTATTTTTTGTATTGTGCCTTTTCATCTTCATAATCTGCCATAACCTCTTGATACAATCGGTTTTGCTCTTCGTAAGTAAGCGAAGGTGATTCACTCGAAATGGTATCTAACAGTAAAATCGTTTCAAAAGGTCTTTGATTTGGATAATCAATCATTCGCACTTTGACTTTAGCGAATTTAAAAGTATATAATTCGATAATGGTAAAGATTTCTAGCACTTCAATTATATCTCCGTTGGCTATAAATCCCGCTTCATCAGTAGGCTTTATCCAAAAGTAATTGTTCTTCACTACCATCAACAAATCACCTGTGGACAGCTCGTTTTCTTTATCTAAAATTCGCATTCGAATTTGTTGATTGTATTGATTGGCTCTTTTGTTGGAGCGAACAATAAACGAGGTTTCTTCCATTCCGTTGCGATCATACGAATCAAAAATAGCATCCTGAATGTCGTTTCCGTCTGTGAGCCTTACAATATCTTTAAACCCAGATAAATCAAACTGAAAATCGGTTATGTAATCGTCTTTTAAAAGTTCTCTGATTTGAGTAGCGTTATACAAAATCCCTGAATTTTCTTCCTGACGCATCACTTCGTCCAACTCAATATGCCTGACTTCTTTTCGGTATTGCAAAGACAACGCATCTTCGTTTAGGGCAGGACTCAAAGCCAGGTGAACAGGTGGAAGCTGTGCAGTATCTCCAATCAAAATAAGTTTGCAATTGTCACCCGAATACACATACGACATTAAATCATCCAACAGCGAAATTCCTTCGGTCGAAGCATCCGAAATCATCGAAGCTTCATCCACGATAAAAACCGTATTTTTATGTTTGTTGGGTTGCAGCGTGAAATTTACATTACCCGACTTTACGTTCGGATAATAGATTTTTTTGTGAATCGTAAAAGCCTGTTTACCAGAATAATTCGAAATCACTTTGGCTGCCCTTCCGGTTGGAGCAAGCAAAACCGAGTTCATTGCTACTTGCCTCAACTGATTGACCACAGTCGAAATAATTGTGGTTTTTCCGGTTCCTGCATAACCTTTCAGAACAAAAATATCATACGGACTCGATTTACTTACAAATTCTGAAATCTGTAAGAAAAAAATATCCTGTTTTGTGGTAGGTTCAAAAGGAAAATTTTGTTTAAGAATGGAGTAGAATTTGGTTTCAGGTATCAAATTATGTTGTTTCAATTTATAAGGATTACCAACAAAGATACAACGCAAAAACGAAACACTCAAAACAAGTATTCTACTCAACTACATATTCTGCTTCCACAATTTCTGATAGTCGAAAATACCCTAGAGCATAATTATCAGGATTGGTTTGATTGATTAAATTTCCTCTCACTACAGCCGAATTGGTCTGA
>CAZOQH010000133.1:0-3754 GCA_964581855.1 uncultured Flavobacterium sp. | reverse complement strand
AATTACGTACCGTAACGGTTACACGATATATCAATCCGCTTCGTGAGGGAGGTTCGCTTCCTGCTTTGGCAGAAGCAAATGACGGATTCAAATACGTTTTGAAATTCAGAGGCGCAGGACATGGAATAAAAGCGCTTATTGCTGAACTTCTGGGAGGAGAAATTGCCCGAAAACTGGGGCTTCGAATTCCGGAACTGGTTTTTGCTCACCTCGACGAAGCTTTCGGAAGAACCGAAGCAGACGAAGAAATTCAGGATTTATTGCAATTTAGTCAAGGACTTAACTTGGCCATGCACTTTTTGTCGGGAGCTCTGACCTTTGATGTTTCGGTAAATGATTGCGACGAATTACTCGCTTCAAAAATCGTTTGGCTTGATGCTTATATCACCAATGTCGATCGTACTTTCCGCAATACCAATATGCTTTTGTGGCATAAAGAACTTTGGTTGATTGACCATGGAGCTTCGTTTTATTTTCATCATTCATGGCAAAATTTTGACGAGCAGGCAAAGAGTAAATTTGCACTTATCAAAGATCACGTTCTCTTACCACAAGCTACTAAATTGGACCAAGTTGATACGGAGTTCAAAGCTATTTTAACCGATAAAGTATTGCAAGACATCGTAAACCTAATTCCGATTGATTGGCTCACTTGGGAAGGTTCAGACCAAAGCCCTGACGAAATCAGAGCGGTTTATTTGAACTTTTTGAAGACACGTAGAGACAATTCCGAAAACTTTGTAAAACAAGCTCAAGATGCACGAAAAACACTTATATGAATATGCTGTGATTCGTGTTGTACCTCGAGTAGAATGCGAAGAGTTCATCAACGTAGGTTTATTGCTTTTTTGCAAAAGACAGAAATACCTACGTGCTCAAATCAGAGTCAACGAAGATAAATTCAAGCTTTTTCCGACCGAGTTGGATGTAGAGCAACTTAAAATCAATTTACACTCATTTGAGCTAATTTCTAAAGGAGCTAAAAACGGAGGACCAATAGCACAATTTGAAGTTTCCGAAAGATTCAGATGGCTTTCTGCTGTTCGGAGTTCTTGTATTCAAACATCAAGACCTCATGCTGGTTTTTCTGAAGATTTAGACAAGACTTTTGATACGCTTTTTAACGAATTGGTGGGATAATTTTATAATTTAGAAGCCAGTAAATAAATCACAGCCATTCGGACAGCTACTCCATTTTCTACTTGCTCTAAAATCACAGATTGTTTAGAATCGGCTACATCCGAAGTGATTTCTACTCCACGATTGATAGGTCCGGGATGCATCACAACGATTTCTTTGTTTAACGAATCCAGAATTTCTTTAGTCAGTCCGAATTGTTGAGAATATTCTCTGGTATTCGGAAAGTAGCTTACTTCCATTCTTTCGTTTTGAACACGAAGCATATTCGCCACATCACACCATTCCAACGCTTTGATAAGATTGTTTTCTACTTTTACACCTAGTTTTTCGATGTGTTTTGGGATAAGGGATTTCGGACCACAAACCCGAACTTCTGCTCCCTGCATCTGTAAAGCAAAAATATTTGAAAGAGCTACTCTTGAGTGTAAAATATCTCCAACAATTACAATCTTTTTACCTCCGACATCTCCTAATTTTTCACGAATAGTAAAGGAATCCAAAAGGGCTTGAGTCGGATGCTCGTGGGCTCCGTCTCCAGCATTAATAATACTTGCTTTTACGTTTTTCGAAAGGAATTCTGCCGCTCCAGGACTGGAATGTCTCATCACAACCATATCCACTTTCATCGAAAGAATATTGTTAACCGTATCAATAAGCGTTTCTCCTTTTTTAACCGAAGATTGAGCAGCCGAAAAACTGATTACATCAGCCGAAAGACGTTTTTGAGCCAGTTCGAATGATAATTTAGTTCGAGTAGAGTTTTCAAAGAAAATATTGGCAATAGTAGTGTCGCGAAGTGAAGGAACTTTTTTAATCGGACGATTGATAACTTCTTTAAAATGGTCAGCCGTTTCGAAAATCAAATCAATATCCGCTTTGGTTATGTATTTTATTCCGAGAAGGTGGTTAACGCTTAATGTTTTCATTTATGTAATGTTGTTATTGTTTTTCTAGATAAATAACATTTTCTCCGTGCTGCTCTTTCCAGTGTACTTTTACGTTTTCGTCTCCTATAGCATCCACCTGACGACCTCTGTAATCGGGTTGTATAGGCAGATGTCGTGAGAAACGTCTGTCAATTAGCACTAGAAGTTCTATTTCGGAAGGTCTCCCAAACGACTGAATAGCCGTAAGAGCCGATCGGATGCTTCTTCCTGTATAAAGCACATCATCTATAAAAACTACTTTTTTGCCTTCTACCAAAAAGTCAATTTCGGTTTTGTTTGCTTCTAGTGGTTTATCGCTTCTTCGGAAATCATCCCTAAAGAAGGTAATATCCAAAAATCCGAGTTTAATCTGCGAAACTCCATATTCATCCTCGAGTATGGATTTTATCTTTTTGGCAAACAAAGTTCCTCGAGGTTGTATTCCGATGAGAATGGTATCTTTAAAATCCAAATGATTTTCGATAAGCTGACAAGCCAAACGATGTAGGATAATGTCGATTTCGTCTGAAGTAAGTAAAACTTTTTGGCTCATTTTGTATAGTTGTGTATGCAAAAATACATAAAAAGATTGAACTCCATAACATCTGATTTTTTGTCTAAACAAATTCTAATCAAAACCTATCAAATTCTAATTCAACTTAATTTGCTCAAAATGAAATAGTACATTTGTTTTTGTTAGAACAAATGATATAGCAAAATGACAATCAAAACAAAAATATTTTCGGTATTTCTTCTTTTTTCCTTTCTAATTGGTCTTTCCCAACAACAAGAGATAGATAGTCTGAAAAGGATTCTGGAAGCTTCTGAAAACGACATCGAAAAGTCGCAGATTTTAAACCAAATTTCGGATTTGTACAAAACTCAAAGTCCAGTTTTGATGATGGATTTTGCGAATCAAGCATTAGAAATTTCACAAAAAATCAAAAACAAAGAACAAGAAGCCAATGCCTATTTAAATTTAGGAAATTCCCAAATTATTTCTGGAAATTACCCTTTGGCTTTGGAGTATTTTACTTATGCTAAAAACGTTTTTGAAGAACTAAAGTCTGAACCTGAAAACCAGCAGAAAAATCAAGAGGGATTGGCTCGTGCCTACGGAAGCATCGGAATTGTTTTTTCCGAACAAAGCAATTATTCCAAAGCATTGGAATATCATTTAAAAGCTCTAAAAATATACGAACAATCAGATGACAAATTGCGTCTTTCGAGAGTTTACAACAATATCGGAATCGTTTATAAAGCCCGAAAAGAAGAATTCAAAGCGTTAGAATATTTTCTGAAAGCCAAAGAATTACAAGAAAAAATCGGAGATAAAACCATCGGAATAACCACAACTAATATTGCTAATATTTATTTAGATCAAAAGAATTATCCAAAAGCAATTGAGTTTTACGAAAAAGCAGGAGAATATTTCAAAAAACATCCGAATCCGAGAGGAGAAGGAGAACTCTATAATAATTTAGGATTGTATTATAGTGAAAATTCTGAATCTGCAAAAGCAGTCGAAAGTTGGGAAAAAGCCAAAGAAAAATTCAACGCTATCGAAGATAAATTCGGGATTTCAGACACGTATTACAATCTTGGAGAATTCTATTTTGAACAAAACAATTTCGATAAATCCCTCGAAAACACTCAAAAAGCAAAAGAATTAGCAAAAGAAATCAAAA
>CAZOQH010000132.1:0-3757 GCA_964581855.1 uncultured Flavobacterium sp. | reverse complement strand
CGTTACCAGTCGACAGATTAGCAATCTGCTCCGTTACCACTCCGGCACCTCTCCTGAAAATAAAAATCAAAAAGAACTTGTCGTTTTTTGAGGTTGCAAATGTAATATAACATTCTGTTATTTACAAGTATTTTCTGATTTTTAATCTCTTTTTTGATTTGGTTTTTTAAACAGGTTAATAACCAACGAATTAAAAAAAACTTATTAATACAAAAAAAGAGTAATTTAGTGCCTCATTTTTTTTCTATGCTAAACAAACTTAAAAATAGATTATCAAAACAATATAACGATATATTTTCGAAAAAGCTTTTACTTGCTATAAGCGGAGGAATCGATAGTATGGTGTTAATAGATTTGATGAAAAAGTTAAATCTAGATATGTATGTAGCTCATTGTAATTTTGCCCTAAGAGGAAAAGAAAGCGATTTAGATGAAGTTTTTGTGGTAAATTATTGTAAGCAACATAATATTCCTGTTTACTCCAAGCACTTTGATACCGAAAAGTATGCTCGCACTACTCAAAAATCAATTCAGATTTCAGCCAGAGAATTGCGTTACAAATGGTTTTTTGAATTAAAAGAGCAACAAGGCTTTGACTATATAGTAACTGCGCATCATTTAGACGATAGTTTGGAAACTTTTTTAATAAACCTCTCAAGAGGAACCGGAATTGAAGGATTAGTAGGAATTCCCGAAAATCAAGGTGTTATTCGTCCGTTACTTGGTTTTTCAAGAAAAGAAATCGAAGATTATGCCTCTAAACATCAAATTAAATGGAGAGAAGATGCTTCTAATCAGTCGGATAAGTACTTGCGAAATAATATTAGACATCATATTGTTCCGCTTCTCAAAAAGATAAATCCAGAGTTTTTGAATTCTTTTTCAAAAACCACAAAATATTTACAAGAGGTTCAAACCTTTTCTGATGAAGCTTCGGAAAAGATTTTAAGTGAGATTATAATTGTGGTAAATCACAACCAACATCTAAATATAGACCGATTACTCGATTATAAAAACTATCGATTTATTTTATATAAATGGCTTTCTAAATATGGTTTTACTGCTTGGGACGATATTTATGATTTAATAGAGACTCAAACCGGAAAGTTTATCGAAACCAACGATTTTAAACTTCTGAAAAATAGAAAGGAACTGATTTTATTTGAAAAAAAACAAAAGTATTTAGAGGAAGAATATTTAATCTCAGAAGATAAAATAGAATATCCATTAACTATCCACTTTTATGAAGTATCAGAAATTTCGGACAAGAACAACCCCGCTGTAGTTTATGTTGATAAAAACTTGTTAAAGTTTCCTTTAAAATTGAGAAAATACAAAGAAGGTGAGTATTTTTACCCATTTGGAATGCAAGGCAAAAAGAAAAAAATCAGTAAGTTTTTTAAAGACGAAAAACTATCGATTTTACAAAAAGAAAACACTTGGGTTTTATGTTCTGACAATCAAGTGGTTTGGATTGTAGGCCAACGATTAGACGAGCGATATAAAGTAACATCAAACACAACTTCTATACTAAAGATTGAATATTTAAAATGAAAAAAATCACATTATTCTTTGCTTTACTACTTAGCATATTAGGACTTTCACAAGAAAATAAAGTAAAATTTACGGCTTCAATCGAAAAGCTATCCGATGCAGAATATCAGATAACATATGATGCCATAATCGCAGATAATTGGAAGCTTTATTCTACGGTTTTGCCCGATATGACAGCCCTTCCGACAGAATTTTTGTATAATAACCAAGAAGGAAACTATCTGGTATTAGGAAAGGTTGAAGAAATTGGTTCAGAAATAAAATTTGATCCAATTTTTCAAGCAGAAATGGGAATATTTGAAAATACGGCAAAATTTATCCAAAAAATTCAAATCCTTAATCCGGAAGTAGCTTATATTGACGTAGATATTGATTATCAAACTTGTGACGATCAAAGTTGTATCCCTGGATTTGAAAATATTAAAATCACGCTTGAGGGACAAATTGTCAAAGAAGCCGTAGAAATAGACCAAGAAAGCATCGAAAAGAAGAATCAATTAATTATTGATGTACAAGGTAAAGATAATTTTAAGACAGAAATCACAGAAAGTTCGAACGCCAGCTATTGGAGTATCTTTGCACTTGGGTTTGTCGGAGGATTAATCGCGTTGCTTACTCCGTGTGTGTTTCCGATGATTCCACTTACGGTTTCGTTCTTTACCAAACGTTCTACTACTCGACAAAAAGGTATTTCTAATGCTGTGTTGTACGGAGGTTTTATCGTGATTATCTATCTGTTATTGAGCTTGCCTTTTCATTTAATGGATAGTTTAGATCCTGAAATTTTAAATAATATTTCGACCAATACTTGGCTGAATATTGTGTTTTTTATCATTTTTATGTTCTTTGCTTTTTCCTTTTTTGGATATTACGAAATCACATTGCCAAGTTCATGGGGAAATAAAATGGATAATGCTTCGAATATTGGAGGGATAATTGGAATCTTTTTTATGGCACTCACCTTAGCTATTGTGTCGTTTTCGTGTACTGGACCTATTTTAGGCTCGCTCTTAGCGGGTTCATTAACAGCTGATGGAGGAGCGATGCAACTTACAGCTGGTATGGGAGGATTTGGATTGGCTTTAGCTTTGCCTTTTGCATTGTTTGCACTTTTCCCTAGTTGGTTAAATTCACTTCCAAAATCAGGAGGTTGGCTGAATACTGTAAAAGTTGTTTTAGGATTTTTAGAATTAGCTTTAGCTTTAAAATTCTTGTCAAATGCAGATTTGGTAGAAGGTTGGGGGCTTATTAAACGAGAATTGTTTATCGGATTGTGGATTGTGATTTTTGCTGGATTAGCACTTTATTTATTCGGATTGATAAGATTTCCGCACGATTCTCCTAATCAAAAAATCGGTTTCGGAAGAAAAACATTGGCAATCATAACTTCCGTTTTTGTGTTGTATATGATTCCGGGACTTACAAATCATCAGGAATACAAAAATCTAAAACTATTGAGCGGATTTCCACCACCAATGTTCTATAGCTATTATGCTCAAAAAAGCGAATGTCCGTTAGGATTAAACTGCTTTAAAGATTGGGACGAAGGGTTGGCCTATGCCAAAGAACACAACAAACCAATTCTATTGGATTTTACGGGATGGGCTTGTGTGAACTGTCGTAAAATGGAAGAAAACGTTTGGTCAGAAACCGAGGTATATAACCTTATTAACGATAATTATGTATTGATTTCGCTCTATGTAGATGACCGAAAAGAACTCCCTGAAGACAAACAATTTGACTTTGAACGAACAGACGGAAACATAAAGAAAATCAAAACCATAGGAGATAAATGGGCCACATTCCAGATTGTGAATTTCCAAACAGCTTCACAGCCTTATTATGTGCTGTTAACCCCTGAACTCGAAATGTTGAATACTCCGAAAGAATATACGGATAAAGCAGATTATACACAATGGCTTAAAACAGGATTGGAGAATTTTAAGAAATAGCGGGGTGTGGGGTGCCGGATGCTGGAAGAGTACACCCAACATCCAGCCCCCAACATCTAACATTAAATAGTATGAGTTTTAAGTTTGAAAAACTGATTATATGGCAAAAAGCCATGGATTTTGGAGAAGATATTCATAAACTATCTTTAGGATTTCCAAAGTTGGAATTATACAATCTTTCTTCACAAATACTTAGGGCTTCCGATTCTATTGCTTTAAATATCTCAGAAGGATCTATATTGCAATCAGAG
>CAZOQH010000131.1:0-3771 GCA_964581855.1 uncultured Flavobacterium sp. | reverse complement strand
TTTAGCGAAGGGTAGAAGTACCTTCTCGGAAAAATATTATTTTCGTTTAACAAGGTCTGAACTTGTAATAGCGTAGCTTCGCTATCAAAAACTATAGGGTAGTAGCTGTAATTCCATTGAGTGTTTTCTCTGATTTTTAGCTTTTGTATTTTACTGAAATCAAGAAGCGAATCATACCGTTCCGTTATTTTTTTTCGGGACTCCAAGATTTCCTGCATATACGGAAGTACAGAAAGCCCCATTGCGGCCTGTAATTCGGATATCTTGGCATTGATTCCTAATCCATGAAATTCAAGTTGATTTTTATGCCCAAAGTTATGGCTATAAAACAGCTTATGTCTTAACGCTTCGTGCGGTGTAAACATAGCACCACCTTCGGCTGTATGAAACAGTTTGGTAGCATGAAAACTACAAGTACTCACATCGCCATACTCAAAAATACTTTTCCCGTTATATTCCACTCCAAAACAGTGTGCTGCATCATAAATAACAGCCAAATTATATTTTTGGGCAATGCGTTCTATTTCTTCAATATGGCACGGGTTTCCAAAAACGTGCGTAGCAAGAATAGCGGTAGTTTTATCAGTAATTGCCGCTTCTAATTTTGTTTCGTCTATAGTCAGGTATTCTGGGTGTATATCCACAAAAACAGGAGTGCAATTCTCCCAAATAATAGCAGAAGTAGTGGCTACATAACTAAACGGGGTAGTGATAACCTCGCCTTGTTTTCCGAGTAATTTAAGAGCAATCTGTAACGGAATAGTACCGTTATTGGTAACCGTAATCCAATCTACCTGCAAGTGATTTTTCAGCCTATCTTCTAACAATTTGAGAAGTTCTCCTCGGTTAGTAAGCCATTGATTGTCAAAAGCTTTTTTAACCCATTGGTGGTAGGTTTCCAGGGGAGGGAGAAATGTTTTAGTTACCGTAATCATTTAGTCTATTTTTCGTGCCATTGCTCAGGCCAATTTTAACAAATCAACGCAAATATACTCTTATTCTGTTAATTTTTAGGGATAATACACATTTTCTAAAAATTATTTTTAAGTTATTTTTAAAGTATTGTGTTTACTAACAGCCTTTTAGTGACCGAATTCCCGTCAGTTCGAGTGATTTTTACGAAGTTTTACGAAGTAAAAATTGTATCGAGAACCTTTAATTCATAATTCAAAATTCAAAATAACCCAACACCCAACACCCCGCACCCTGCATTCAACATTCCCTAAATCTCCTGCAACTCCACCATTTTCCTAAATCGCTCGGACGAGGCGGTAAGTTCGTCAAAGTTTCCTTGTCCGATGATGTTTCCTTTATCCATAAGGTAGATGGTATCGGCATTTTTGATGGTTGAGAGGCGGTGTGCGATGATGAGGATGGTATAGTTGCCTTTTAGGGTATCGATATTGTCTTGAATTTCTTTTTCGGTTTCGGAGTCTAAGGCGGAGGTAGCCTCGTCTAATATCAAAAGGTCGATGTCTTTGTAGAGTTCCCGAGCGATTGAGATGCGCTGACGTTGTCCACCGCTAAGGTTGATACCGTTATTGCCTAGTAGGGTTTTCTCTCGATGTTCTTGTTCGTTTACAAAGTCAAGTATAGAGGCTTGTTGTAGGGCTTGTTCAAAGCGGGCAATATTTTCGGGGGTGGGTTTAGACCAAAAAGTAACGTTGTTAAAGATGGTATCGTTAAAGATAACGGGTTCTTGGGCTATATAGCCAATCTTTTTTTGGTAGGTAAATTGGTTGTAGTGGTTCAGGTCTTCTCCGTCAATTAGTATCTGGCCTTTGTGTATGTTTAATAATTTGGTAATAACGTTGATTAAAGTGGTCTTTCCGCTACCGCTTTCTCCAACAAAAGCAATGGTTTTATTCTTCGGAATCTCTAAAGAGATGTTGTTGAGGATGGTGGTCTTTCCGTATTTAAAAACTACGTCTTGCAGTTGGATAGAATTATCAAAACCACCGAATGTCTTTTTACCGATATGTTCTTTATGTTCTTTGATTTCAGTCAAAAAGCTGAAAATATTATTTACGGCTCCTTGGTTCTCTAAGGTTTTGTTGTAGCTGTTCTGAACAGTAATAACAGCGGTCAAAGCTCTGTAAAAAAGCAGCAAACTAAGCAGGATGGCAGAGATACTCGTGTCAAAAAAAGTAATCTGAAGCAAAATGACAAGCACAACAATCCCGATTAAGAGGGGTTCTCTAAAGGCTGCAACCTTAGAGTTGAGAATACCCATCTGCAAAAATTCGTATTGAACGTTGTCAATGCTTTTCTCAACTTTGTTTCTGTACTCTAATATTTTCCCGGTAGATTTAAGGTACTTAAAGTTGTGTACATACTGAACCAGAATATTCGCAAACTGATTGTTGACAGTAGAGATGTTTTTAGACTTTTCTTTGGTAAGCTTGTTGATTCGGTTAAAGATAAGGTTAGAGATAATACCGCCACCACATACCAGTAGGGCAAACTGCCAATCTACCATAAAAGAGAAAATCATATAAACCAAAATCATAATCGACCCCTGTATCATGCCTACATAATTCTCAAACATATTTGAGAGGCGACCTATTTCTCCTAAAAATATATTTTGAATCTTACCGATGTCGGTCTTTACAAATTGGTTAAACTTAAACCTCGGAAATAAATTCACAATGCTCATCCGTACTTTTTTAGTAAGTATCTGACGAGTCTTTATTTTATATACGTTAGCCTTATAAACCACGATTCCCTTGATCAGAAAAATAGAAATCAAAAAAATCAAGGCTTTATAAATGGTGAGTTCTATGCCCACACGAGTCAAAAAATCGGTTATAAAACTCAAATTCCCTAAGTCCACATCATTGCCACCGTCTGCTAATTGCAACAGAGGCAAAAACATCGTCAATCCAATACTGTCTAATAGGGCTACTAAAATACTCAGAAGTATAACCACGAGCATTCTCGAACGTAGTACAGAATAAAAATAGGCAAAATTAGAAAAGTACTTCTTAATTATTTGTTTTAAAGAATCCATTAGCACAAAATAATAGAGGTCAAATATACAAAACTTCCCTAGTTTGAGAAGGTAGATTTTAACAATTGTTTTATGAAAGAATTTTAAGAAAAAATTTGTTTCTTTGTAACTATGATACAGGCCAAGAATATAAACAAGTATTACGGTGATTTACACGTGCTCAAAGGAGTAGATTTAGAAGTGAAAAAAGCAGAGGTAATCTCCATAGTAGGAGCTTCCGGAGCAGGAAAAACAACTCTGTTGCAGATACTGGGCACTTTAGATAGTCCGACCCTCGAGCCCAACTCCACTTTAGAAATAAACGGACAAAACGTATTGAACCTCAAAGACAAAGAACTCTCTAAGTTCAGAAATATGCACTTGGGCTTTATATTTCAGTTCCATCAACTCTTACCTGAGTTTACCGCTTTAGAAAATGTATGTATTCCGGCTTTTATTGCCCAAAAAAGCAAAGCTCAAACCGAGCAAGAAGCAAAAAAACTATTGGAGTACTTAGGGTTATCACACAGAATAAATCACAAACCTACACAACTATCAGGAGGGGAGCAGCAAAGGGTAGCTGTAGCAAGAGCGTTGATAAACAAACCTGCAGTTATTTTTGCAGACGAACCCTCAGGAAATTTAGATACGGTATCGGCAGATAACTTGCATAATCTGTTCTTCAAATTGCGAGACGAATTCGGACAAACCTTTGTAATAGTAACCCATAACCAGCACTTCGCTGACATGGCAGACCGAAAGCTAATAATGCAAGACGGAAA
>CAZOQH010000130.1:0-3796 GCA_964581855.1 uncultured Flavobacterium sp. | reverse complement strand
AGCATCTGGATATAGCTAAAAAAGAGTATGCTCAGGGACGCACCAATAGATGACCCTTCCTATTTTCAGCCATACTAACTGGTCCTACCATATCAACCATACTAACTGGTCCTACCATATCGTATGGTAAAAAAAGAGTGTTTTGCAAATAAGAAACACTATATATTCATCGTATTACTTATAACAGTTCAAAATGTGCCACTCGTTTCGGCTAAAATGAGCAGACAAAAATGGCACAAGTCGATATAGTCAGAGGTTAAAAAGTTTCATCAATTAAGTTCGTAAAACTTAGTTTTATAAAACAAATAACTGTACCAAAAAACGCCCAGCTGTGGCCCTTTTTTTTGGCCGGTGGCCAGGTACCAGGAATCAAAACTTTCGGAAAATTTATAAAGGTGTCTAAATCGTTGAATACCAGAGAAGATCGTGAGCCTATAAGTACGAATATGATAAATAAGAAATGGCAAGACAATCCTTTAATTTACTGAAAAAATTAAAGATTTTTCTTTGAGTTCATAAATAAAAATTGCTGTAATGTTGGTTACAATTCATTGTAATGTTAGATCCCAAACAATTTTAGAACAAATTCTTTAGCCTGGTCATATCCTACTATTATAGTAACAATACCACTTACAAGAGTTACTAAAGCAATAAAACCTGATATTCCTTTATAAACTAAGCTATCCTTAATCAAGATTACTGTCCGCTTACTAATAACTTCAAACGAAGATAAGATGAATATCGGAACACTTAATATTTCTCGAAAACCTTCACGAAACCAGACTATCGGATTCTTTAAACTTTGATGAGTGTCTTTTCTATCCCCTTGTAAATGGCCTATATATCTTAATAAACAGTCGTCAACAGAATATATGTCAAAGTCTTTTATTGAACCATCACGGAATTTTGGAATTGTATTTATTACAATTTGATAATTTGGAACTCTATAAGTTTGAAAAGGTGCAATGAAATCTAAGACACCAAATCTTCCCAAGTCACTTTGAATTTTGCTTACATTCATCGTTAGCCAAGCATATTGCTCCCCACTATATGTTCCTGAACGGCTCCAGCTATCAAAATTCTCCAAGTATTTATTTGCAAAATCTATAAACTGATCTCTGTATTCTCCTGCAAAGTCAAGTTTCTTAACAACATGTAAATGGCGTTTGTACACCCAGACAAACCCAATGACAAATACTGCCAGAATACTTAGTATGACTAATGTTGTTATCATTTACTCAAAATCAATTTTGTCAATATCTTTCATCAGCCGGTCTGTTTCCGAAAGGGCAACAATTATTTTTTGATAGTGTAGGATGTCCTCGAAATTCAGAACCCTGCTTTTGCGGTCTTTAAGCCATTTCTGAGCCGGTTGGTAACCTCCTATATAGAAATTCCAGGCAACCTCTGGTACACCATCAAAATACTGTTCTTTGTTAATCCACACTTTGCCATCTTCGTATACCGGCTTCTCAACTTCATTGGTCCCGGAATTTGGATAGGTGGTAATACGTTTGTCTACAATAGGACTTTCAAGGAGGTGGATTTGTCTTAACTCTCCTCCGAGCTTAACAAATTTCCAGAACTGTTCAGGATCCTTGGGGTATGGTATACGAGGGAAATCAATTTTCAGGAACTCCTTATATTTTTCCCTGTACGAGGGAGAGTGGACAACAGCATAGATGTAATCAAGGATGTCAATAGGAGCAAAGGTTCCATCAGTATCTTCTTTCTCCGAAGTGAAAGAAAGTCTCAGCTTGGCAGCTATTATTTTGACTATACCGGAATCTAGGTTGGGAGTTCTCTTTGATTCTATTCCGATTGTTTGTTGGGCGTTGGTTTCAGGATATAGATATAGGGGAGCTATAACTTCTCGTCCTAAAGGGTCTATTGCAAAAAGACCGTCAATAATCAATGTATTAGCTATAAAAAAATTTGTATATCCGCAAGATTCATCATTTGCTTGCCTTTTAAAAATAAGTCCAACGTTATCTTTATGAAAAATATGTTTCATCGCTTTTTGAGCTGGGCGAGATACAAGAGATTTATCATAATAAGTATATCTCCAATCAAAAATCCGATATTGAATATTAGTTAAATAATCATCAGAATACTGAACTTTTTTAATTTTTGAGGTAATCTTATAACTTCCCGAATCAACAATTCTAAATTTTTCAATAAACGAATTATCATATTGACCACTTAATAATAATTCAAAGCGATTTTTAATTTCATTTTTGCTAAAATCAACAAATAATGGGTCTCTGTCAGTTTTAACACCTGAATTAAAATCTTTAAATAATTCACTTAATGAAAACCCACTATCATAGTTTGAATCATTCGCCATCTTTGGTACATAAAATAAGTAAGGTTCCTTTAATTCAATTTTATTAAAATTAATTGTTCCTAATTGATTTTGAACCAATCTTAAATATTTTGAATCTCTATTTCCAAATAATTCAAAATGGAAAACTTGACCAAATTCACTTTTCTTTTTCTTACCCGTTTTAACAAATATATTTATTGATACCCCCTGCATAATATCGAACACATTCTGGTCGGGCGAACCATCGGGACAAACTTCCTTTTTCTTAGCATTACCATGTAAATCAAGAATGTAAATTTTATCAAAACTCTCTAATAAATGCTTTCGCATTTGGCGATGAGTTATGCCGTCAATAAAACTATTATTTGAAATATAAGCCAAAATTCCACTACCATTTTTATCTATATAGTGCTGTCCGTATCGAATAAACTTTATATAATCATCATCAAGATTAATTTTCCGCTCATTTAAATCCTTTTTATAATCAACTAATAGTTTTTGAATCCATTCTCCTTTATTCGTACTATTAACGCTATAAGGAGGGTTCCCAATTACACACATTACTGGAGTGTCTCGTTTAACGTGGTTAGCCTCATTTGCTTCAGCACTTAACCAGTTGGCCCAAAGGGTTCCGGTATTTGGGTGATGCTCTTCAAGGCTATTGGTCAGGAATATTCGAAAACGTTGGTCTTTAGTTGGCTTATACCCGGTTTCGGTAAGGAGCATGTCCAGTTTTAGGTGGGCCATGGAATATGAAGCCATAAGAATCTCAAAACCATTAAGTCGAGGAATCAAATGCTCTTCAACGTAATTGTTCCAGATACCTCCCTGGCCTTCAAAACTCTTATGAATTTGCTTTATTGCAGCAGCAAGGAAGGTGCCAGTACCGGTTGCAGGATCCAAAACTTGAACTTTATGAACTTCCTTTTCCTCAAGCTTATAACCTTCCGACAATCGTTTATCTTTTGTTTGAGTTCTAACCTTTACTCTGGTCTTGCTCGTATCTGCTAATCCCATCGGAAGGTCAAATTCATCCTTTAAAATATCATCCACAGCACGAACTATAAAATCAACGACCGGTTCCGGTGTGTACCAAACACCTCTCGACTTCCGAAGCTTAGGATCATATTCTCCAAGGAAGGTTTCATAAAAATGAATAATAGGATCATGCTGCTTTGTAGACTTCCCAAAATTCTGAAGAATAGTGGCAATGTCAGCAGACCTAAACATATCAGCAAGAGAATCAACAATCCAGTTGATTCGTTCATCAAGATCATACCCGGCAATATATTGAAACAGCTTCCGAAGGAAAGGATTCGATTTTGGAATTAGGGTAGCAGCTTCCTGTCTGCTAAAAGTATCTAGGGAGGTATCATGAAGCCTTGCAGCGAACATTCCATAAGCAATGGTCTGGGCATACACATCAGCAAATCCCTTGGGGGTAATATCATGAATTAATATACTTTTGAA
>CAZOQH010000129.1:0-3858 GCA_964581855.1 uncultured Flavobacterium sp. | reverse complement strand
GTTCTGCTCCTTTTTCTTTGAGCAAATCATACATATATTTAAAGTATTCGTTGTGTCCGCCTTGATACGAAGTCATCGCGATAGCATTAGCGTCTTCTTGAATGGCAGTGTTTACTACTTCTTCCACACTTCTGTCGTGACCCAAATGAATGACCTCACAACCAGTAGCCTGAATCACTCTTCGCATGATATTTATCGAAGCATCGTGTCCGTCAAAAAGTGAGGCTGCAGTTACAATTCTTACTTTATTTTTTGGGGTATAAGGCTTTTGTTGTTCCATTTTAATTTCTGTTTTTAAAAGTTCGCAATTTACGATTTTTAACCACCAAACACACGATTTTAGCTGAATAAATTTGCCTTTTCCAAGGCTTCCTGTCTAATATCAAATGTTTTACTTTATCATAACCTCAATGTAACTTTTAAAAAACACCTTACCCATAGCTTTGCATAAAATTTAAAAAAAACAAACATCACAATGAAAAAGACACTACTTTATTCGATGATTTTCATGTTGTTCTCAGCAGTATCATGGGCTCAGAATTCAGGAAATATTTCGGGGAAAATTACGGACTCCGAAGGGAATTTATCATTACCCGGAGCAAGAATTACTCTTGACCAAGGCAACCGCTATACTATTTCTGACCAAATAGGTAATTTTCAGTTTCTGAATGTGCCCGAAGGCACTTATAAAGTAACCGTTAATTATATGGGGTTTCAACCTTCGGAACAAGAAGTAACGGTTGAAGCAGGTAAAAATTCTGTTGTTAATTTTGTTCTTTCAACTAACTCAAACGAAATCGACCAAATTGTAATTTCTGGTCAAATTCTTAAAGGTCAGGCAAGAGCTTTGAATCAACAAAAAAACAAACAAAACATCACTAATATCATTTCATCTGACCAAGTTGGACGTTTTCCTGATGCAAATATCGGAGATGCTCTTAAGCGTGTTCCGGGTATCACGATGCAAAACGATCAAGGTGAAGCACGTAACATTATCGTTAGAGGTCTTGCTCCGAATTTGAACTCAGTAACTCTTGATGGAGATAGAATTCCGTCTGCTGAAGGAGATAACCGTAACGTACAAATGGATTTGATTCCGTCTGATATGATTTCTACAATCGAAGTAAACAAAACACTTACTTCGGATATGGATGCAGATGCGATTGGAGGTTCTGTAAACCTTATTACTCGTGCTGCTCCAAACGGAGAAAGAATTTCTGCAACAGTTGCTGGAGGTTATGCTCCTATTCGTGATAAAGGAAATTACACATTAGGATTGGTATACGGAAATCGTTTTTTAAACAATAAATTAGGAGCTATTTTTAGTGCTTCGTACAACAGTAATAACTTTGGTTCGGATAACGTTGAAGGTGTTTGGGTGAACTGGGATGAAGATGGAAACAACCACGATTATATTGAAGAATTAGACATCAGAAAATATGATGTTCAACGTGTGAGAAGAAGTTTTTCTTTGGCTTTAGATTACGAAATCAATGAGAACAACCGTATTTATGCTAAAGGAATCTACAACTGGAGAGATGACAGAGAAAATCGTTTTCGTTCAAGATACAGAGGAATTGAACCTATCTTTGACGCAGGAGGAAGCTTGTTGGGTTATGAAGGAGCAATCAGAAATCAAACCAAAGGAGGTATTGATGATAGCAGAAACAAAAACACTCGTTTAGAAGATCAAAGAGTACAGAATTATTCTTTGGGCGGGGATCATTTATTAGGAAGTTCAGTAGATTTGGATTGGTCGGCAAGCTATTCTTCGGCAAGCGAAGATCGACCAAACGAAAGATATATGGAATTCCAAAACGGAGGGTTAGATTTTTCGTTTAACGGAGACCCGAAAAAACCACTTTATACGGTTTTAGGAGCTAATGGTGCGGAAGATTATAACTTGAGAAACATTACTGCAAATAATGATTATACTAAAGAAGAAGAAATAGGGTTTAGAGCAAACATTCGCTTTCCTTTTTCAGTAATCGAAGACCAGAAAGGTCGTATCAGAACAGGAGTTCGTGCCAGAATCAAAGAGAAAGTAAGAGACAATATCTTTTATAATTACGAAGAAATAGCAGGAACTATAAATACTATGGCTGATGTTTCTACCAGCTTTTTCTCAGGCGATAAATGGCAAGCAGGTTCGCAATATGTACCCGGAACATTCGCTTCTGCTGGATATTTAGGAGGTCTGGACTTAAATAATCCCGCTTTATTTGATAGAGAACTTGCTCCTGAAGAGTATTTAGCAGCCAACTACAATGCAAAAGAAAACATATTTGCTGCTTATGTGAGATGGGATCAGGATTTAAACGAGAAACTTTCGATGATTGCAGGAGTTCGCGTAGAAAACACAAGTATTGATTATACAGGAAATCATATTTTAGACGAAGAAGATTTGGTAGGAACCGTAAGCAACAAACACGATTATACGAATGTACTTCCGAGTTTAGCCTTCAAATACGATATTCAAAACGACCTGATCGTAAGAGCGGCTTTTAGTACGGCTTTGGCAAGACCAAATTATTATTCGCTTGCTCCTTATGTAAATGTTATCTCTGAGGATAGTGAAATTCAGGCCGGAAATCCGGAACTTGAGGCTACTTATTCGTATAACTTCGATTTGATGGGAGAAAAATATTTTGAATCTGTTGGAATCATTTCGGCCGGGGTTTTCTACAAAAACTTAAAGGATTTTATCTATACTTACAGAACCAACAATACGTATTCTCACGAGAACTTTACGTCAGATTTTCCCGGCTTATCAAACCCGATTCCTGTGGGAGACAACAACTGGTCGTTCGTACAGCAACGAAACGGAGAAAGTGTAGATGTTTACGGTTTTGAAGTTGCTGCTCAAAGACAACTTGACTTTTTACCTGGAAAATTTTTGAAAGGATTTGGAGTATATCTGAACTATACTTTCACAGAATCAGAAGCTAAAGGAATTACAAATTCTGACGGAGAGGAAAGAAGCGGATTAGGTCTTCCGGGAACTGCTCCTCATATGTTCAATGCATCTCTTTCGTGGGAAAATGACAGATTCTCTGCTCGTGTTTCATTAAACTATACAGCTGATTATCTTGATGAATTGGGAGGAAGTGAGTTTGAAGACAGATATTATGACAAACAAACTTTCCTTGATGCCAATGCTTCTTATAAACTGACCAATAATTTGAGAATTTTTGCAGAAGCAAACAACTTAACAAATCAACCGTTGCGTTACTACCAAGGAATTTCATCAAGAACAATGCAAATGGAATACTATCAGGCAAGATTTAATCTGGGAGTAAAACTTGATTTCTAAAATTAGTACTTTTTTCATAATTCGTTGAATCCTGTGAAGTCCTAAAAGACCTTACAGGATTTGGCACAAAATAAAACAGACAATGAATATATTGCAAAAAACAACCCTCTTATCAGTATTATTGGTTAGCTCATTTTCTTTTGCTCAAGAAAAAGTAACTCCTTTTGAATACGAAAAACAAACAGGATACAAAGGAAAAAACATTCCTGATTTAACATATATCGAAGATAGTTTCAGCTTTATCGTTTTGGGAGATTTCGGACGAGTTGGGGATTATTACCAAAAAGATGTAGCCCGTGAAATGGGGCACGCAACTATTGCTCTTGAAGCAGATTTCGTTTTATCGGTCGGAGATAATTTCTATCCGAACGGAGTTCAGAGTACTCAAGACTATCACTGGATTTCATCTTTTGAAAATATTTATACCGACCCGAGCCTTTATACCGACTGGTATGTAGCTCTTGGAAATCACGATTATAGAGGAAACGTACAGGCACAGATTGACTATTCCCAAATCAGCAGACGATGGAATATGCCCGACCGTT
>CAZOQH010000128.1:0-3923 GCA_964581855.1 uncultured Flavobacterium sp. | reverse complement strand
AAATCTATTTTAAATTAAACCGTCTCAAGTTGAGACGGTTTTTTTTTGCATAATTATTAGACTAGAAGTTATATTAAAAAGCAGTGTAAATAAAAATTCACACTACTTTTTACTTTATAAACATATTATTCGGCTAA
The DNA here is from genome assembly GCA_964581855.1 of uncultured Flavobacterium sp. Taxonomy (GTDB): domain Bacteria; phylum Bacteroidota; class Bacteroidia; order Flavobacteriales; family Flavobacteriaceae; genus Flavobacterium. Next base: position 3,786 of record CAZOQH010000128.1, on the reverse strand, counting down.
GGAACAAAGACAAAGAGGCTATACAATATAACTTTCAATCATAGAGGTGACACTAAGCATAAAAAAATATTTTTATGTATAATCTTTAGCCTAAAAAACAGTAAAAAGAGAAGAGGTTTTAATTTTTCTACAAAATAATTCATTTAATTCTTATACAAAGGAATAAAATACGAAATAGTATAATTGAGTCCTACTCCCCAGTTTCCTTCATGAGTTCTATGGAAACCCGGTATATATAAATTATCAAAATTATCAGGTTTTTTCTGAGTAATTAGATAGTTCAGACGAACACTAAATCCAACATACAGGTTGTTTAAGACCTCAGCTTTTATTCCTCCAACAAGTTCTACCCAGTGTGCTGATAGGCCTGAGAAGTTATGATTAGCATTGACAATTGTATGTGGACCTAAAAAACCATCTGTGTTGTAATAAATAGAATAATAATTAAGTTTTTGCGAAAAAGAACTCGTTGCGTATCTTCCTCCAATATATATCTGATTTTCCATATCAAGCCAATTTTCGTGTGCATTAAAATCAACTCCTATTTTCAGATAAGTACCTTTGGTCGTAAAATTTAATTGTGGTTCATCAGTTGTCTTATTTTCGTTTCCGAATTCTCCAGCTAAATAGATTTTTTTACTAAGTCTGTAATCTCCTACAATTTCAAATCCTGTGTAGTCTTCAACAACAAAAGATTTAGTAAGCTTAAACAAATCGGCTCCTAAACGAATCCCGTAACGCTGTTTTTTTGGAATAATAGAATCTGTTTTTACCTCTTGAGAAAATCCGGTAAGAGCAAATGCCAAACTAAAAAAGTATATCCAGATGTGTTTCATTTTCGTTGGTTATTACAGATTGTCTTACGATATAGTCTTTTATCCAAAATTCATCATTACCGTAATCGGTAACATTAGGATTAGGATGTAGAGGTTCATTACTCTCAAGAATAAAATTTGATTTATATCCACAGGCTCTTGAAATATAAATATCATCCTTACTATATTTTATCTCTACTAAGTCTTGGTTAGTAACTTCTGTATTTATGTTTATATAAGTAAGTTTAAAAATATAATTACTTTGAGGAGAGTCTGTTCGGAGTGGAAGTAATATTTTGTTTGCATTTTCAAACACTAATATTCTATTTGGAGTATCGAGCTCGATAATTTCAATTTTCCTAAAGTTCTTTTTTACAGATGGGTTTAAATATTCATAAAAGTCGATAACCACTTTTGGAGTTGTAGGTGTTCCTTCTGCACATATATCATCTTTTTCGCATTTTGACAAAATACCAAAACACAAAAACATCAAAACTATCGGGATTATATATCTTTTCATTAAATAAGAAATGTCGAGGCAAATATAATTAATTTTAGTTGAAAACGAGTTACTCCACAACGCCTTGCGAAGATCTAAGCTTTACTTTCTAAGTCGATCTATCACGTATTCTACCTTAGTTTTTCCGTGTGGAAGTGGTTTCCCATCTTCATCTAAATTAACCATAATAATTCGTTCTACCGTAATAATGGTTTCGTGCGTCATTTTGTTGCGCACCTCACTTCGAAGCGTAACCGATGAGTTTCCGAATTTAACTACCTCCATACCAATCTCAACGATATCGCCTTGTTTGGCAGAAGCCATAAAATTAATTTCGGACATAAATTTGGTTACTACACGCGGATTTTCTAGTTGTACAATCGTATACAAAGCTGCTTCTTCGTCTATCCAAGCGAGTAACCTACCTCCGAAAAGCGTTCCATTGGCATTCAAATCTTCGGGTTTAACCCATTTTCTGGTGTGAAATTTCATTTTAATTACGAATTATGAATTACGAATTACCAATTTCGTAATTTGAAATTAATTTAATATTTGAGTATAGAATGTGTGTTGAAATCCTTGATTTTCTCTTTTCCGTTAAGGAATTCTAGTTCCATCAAAAAATTGATTTGAACAATGTTTCCACCTAATTTTTCGACCAATTCACAAACGGCCTTAATGGTTCCGCCTGTGGCTAAAACATCATCGTGAATCAAGATATTTTCTCCTTTTTGAATCGCATCAGTATGAATTTCGAGAATATCAGTTCCGTATTCTAATTCATAAGAAGCCGAAATCGTATCAAACGGAAGTTTTCCTTTTTTTCGAACTGGCACAAAACCTACTCCTAAAGCCTCTGCTAACATAATTCCGAAGAAAAAACCTCTACTCTCCACTCCTATTACTTTGTCAATCTTGGCATCATGAAGATGCTTGATAAATCTATTGACGACTTCTTTTCGTGCTTGTGCATCATTTAACAAAGGTGTAATATCCTTAAAAATAACGCCTTCTTTCGGAAAGTTCGGAATGTCACGGATGTATGTCTCGATGTTCATAGCATTATAAATTTGACGTAACCTTACCCACTTTCTCAATCGTAAAATCCAAATCCTCATACGAAAGTGCATCGGTAATAAACCAAGTTTCATAGGATGACGGAGCGATATAAACTCCCTCTTTAAGTAATCCGTGGAAGAAGTCTTTAAAGCGTTGTGTATCTCCGTAGCCTGCGGTTTTAAAATCATAAATCTCACGAGAATCGAAGAAAACAGAAATCATTGAGCCTACTCGGTTTATTGTGAAATCTACGTTGTTTTTGGTCAATACTTCTCTCATTCCTTTTTCGAGGTAAGCCGTTTTTTCGTCCAAACGTTTGTAAACCTCTTGGTCTTGATTAAGCGATTGAAGCATTTGTAATCCTGCTGCCATCGCTAAAGGGTTTCCAGACAAAGTTCCTGCCTGATAAACGGCTCCTAAAGGTGCCAAGTGATTCATAATTTCGTTTCTTGCTGCAAAAGCTCCTACCGGAAGTCCGCCCCCGATAACTTTTCCGAAACAAACAATATCTGCTTGGATTCCGAAAAGTTCTTGTGCTCCACCCTTTGCCAAACGGAAGCCCGTCATTACTTCATCAAAAATCAATAACGTATTGTTTTGGTCACAAATCTGACGAAGTCCTTCCAAGAATCCTTTTTTCGGAGGAACACAGCCCATATTCCCTGCTACAGGTTCCAGAATAATAGCTGCAATTTCACCTTTATTTTCGTCAAATAACTTTTGAACGCTTTCTAATGAATTATAATCTGCCAAAAGTGTATCTTTTGCTGCACCTTGTGTTACCCCTGCACTATTAGGCACCCCAAAAGTCGATGCTCCGCTTCCTGCAGCAATCAAAAAGGCATCTGAATGTCCGTGGTAGCAACCCGAGAATTTGATAATTTTTTCTCTTTTGGTAAATCCTCTTGCCAAACGTACGGCACTCATACAAGCTTCAGTTCCTGAATTCACAAATCTAATTTTATCAATATTGGGTACCATAGAAACGGCCAATTTGGCAATTTCGGTTTCGATTTCTGTTGGTGTTCCGAACGAAGTTCCTAATTTGGCTTTTTCGATAACGGCATTTACTACCGGCTGATAAGCATGACCTAAAATAAGCGGTCCCCACGAATTGATGTAATCAATATAACGATTTCCGTCTTCGTCATACAAATAAGCTCCGTTAGCTTTTTTGATAAAAACCGGAGTTCCGCCAACTCCTTTAAATGCTCTAACCGGAGAGTTTACTCCCCCCGGAATATATTGTTGTGCTTCTGCAAATAACTGACTGCTTCTTTGGTAATTCATATTTTTATTGTGTATTGTATATTGTATTGTTGAAAAAGCGTTTTTTAAACACTCATTATTTTACCCTTAAAACCTGTCCTATCGAAATTGTGTTATCCGATAAGTTGTTCAGACGTTTTAATT
>CAZOQH010000127.1:0-3947 GCA_964581855.1 uncultured Flavobacterium sp. | reverse complement strand
CTTTGGCAAAAAATTTGCTGCTTGTTAATCGAAACTTAAAAAAATAAACATCATGAAAAAATCCTTGTTTTCTGTTCTCATCATCGCATCTGTAGCACTCACAGGTTGCGTAAGTCAAAAAAAACATAAAGAACTTCAATCGAGATTAGATTTGGTCAATGCACAAATGACCAATTGTCAAAAAGACCTTGTCGCTGCCCAATCTAGAATTACCAGTCTAGAAGAACTCATAGAAGCCGAAAGAAGAAATAACCTTCAACTCCAAGGAACGTTATCAGCCACACAGAACTCTCTTGCTGATTGTTTGCAAGGCAGTAGCCAATCGGGTGTGAATATCGCTAAACTAGTAGATGAAATTAAGGAATCTAATAAGTACATTCAGCACTTAGTAAACACCAAAAACAAGAGTGATTCCCTAAATATGGTATTAACAAACAACCTGACTCGTTCTTTGAGTAGAGAAGAAATGCGAGATGTTGATGTACAAGTTCTAAAAGGAGTAGTTTATATTTCTTTATCTGATAACATGCTTTACAAGTCCGGAGATTACAGAATTTCGGATGCAGCAGGAGAAACACTCTCTAAAATTGCAAAAATCATTAAAGATTATAAAGATTATGATGTATTAATAGAAGGTAATACAGACAATGTTCCGATTTCTAGAGAAAATATTCGCAACAATTGGGACTTGAGTACATTGAGAGCTTCATCGGTGGTTCAGGCTTTACAAAACACTTACGGAGTAGACCCAAAACGCTTGACAGCAGGTGGTAGAGGTGAGTATAATCCTATTGCGAGCAATGATACCGAAGCGGGTAGAATGAAAAATAGAAGAACTCAAATTATCATTACTCCAAAGTTAGACCAATTTATGGATTTAATCGGACAAGCACCTGATACTGAAAACTAAAAAAATAAACTTCCCATAAAAAAGCTCAGAGTTTTCTGAGCTTTTTTGTTGAATTAAATTGTTGAGAATCTTATCTTAAAATTCCGTATTTTTGAAGAATGAAATTACAAAATATTATTTCGGTTTTAGAGCAAATGGCTCCGACTGCTTATGCAGAAGATTTTGACAATGTTGGTTTATTAGTCGGAAATCCTAACCAAGATATTAACGGTATTTTGGTGTGTCATGATGCGCTTGAACAGGTAATTGATGAGGCTGTTCATAAAAAATGTAATTTGGTCGTTTGTTTCCATCCTATTCTGTTTACTGGTTTAAAGAAAATTACGGGAAAATCGTATGTAGAGCGAGCTATTATCAAAGCTATTAAAAACGATATTTCTATTTATTCTGTCCATACCGCACTTGATAATCATAAAAACGGTGTCAATAAAATTATTTGTGATGCTCTGGGAATCAAAAACCCTAAAATGCTAGTTGAAAAAGAAAACTTTATTTATAAGTTAGTTACTTATGCGCCAACTGACAATGCCAATCAAGTGCGTAATGCTCTGTTTAAGGCAGGAGCAGGAAATATTGGTAATTATGATAATTGTAGCTTTAACTCGGAAGGAAAGGGTACTTATAAAGGAAATGAAGACAGCAACCCAGTTGTCGGAAAGATAGATGAGTTTGTGATTGCTAAAGAAGTAAAAATTGAAGTCACTTTTGAAAAGCATTTACAAAATAAAATATTAAAAGCTCTATTCGATAATCATAAGTACGAAGAAGTAGCATACGAAATTTATAAAACTGAGAACAAGCATCAAAATATTGGACTCGGTATGATTGGAGAATTAGAAACAGAACAAAGCGAAAAAGACTTTTTGTTATTTGTAAAACAAAAAATGGAAACTGGCGCTATTCGTCATTCCGAATTTATAAATCGAAAAGTCAAAAAAGTAGCAGTTTTAGGAGGTTCTGGAGCTTTTTCTATCAAGACAGCAATAGCAAAAGGTGCAGACGTTCTGCTGACAGCAGATTTAAAATATCACGACTTCTTTATGGCAGAAAATAAGATTCTGTTAGCCGATATCGGTCATTATGAAAGTGAGAGATTTACAAAAAATTATATTATTGAGTTTCTTAGGAAAAAATTTCCTAATTTTGCAGTCGTTTTATCAGAGGAAAACACAAACCCAGTTAAGTACTTATAATTATGGCAACTACAAAAGAATTGACTGTTGAAGAAAAGCTAAGAGCTTTATACGATTTACAGCTAATAGACTCTCGCATCGACGAGATTAGAAATCTAAGGGGAGAACTTCCTTTAGAAGTGGAGGATTTGGATGCAGAAGTTGCAGGACTTACTACACGTTTAGAAAAACTAGGACAAGAAGTAGAAAGTATTGAAAATCAAATCAAAGAAAAGTTAAACGCAATTGAAGAGCATAAAACGCTTATCAAAAAATATTCTGAACAGCAAAAAGAAGTTCGCAACAATCGTGAGTTTAATTCCCTTACTAAGGAGGTAGAATTTCAAGAGCTTGAGATTAAATTAGCCGAAAAGCACATCAAAGAATTTCAGGCGAATATCGCTCACAAAAAAGAAGTTATTGCTCAAACTACTGAAAAATTAGAAATTAAGTCTGAACATTTAACTCACAAAAAATCAGAACTTGATGCTATTATGGCAGAAACCGAAAAAGAAGAAAATTTCTTAATCGAGAAATCTAAAGAATTTGAAACTCAAATCGAAGATAGATTGTTAGCTGCTTATAAAAGAATCCGCACGAATGTGAAAAACGGATTAGCAGTTGTATCTATTGAGCGTGGCGCTTCTGCAGGTTCTTATTTTGCTATTCCTCCACAAACTCAAATGGAAATAGCTTCTCGCAAAAAAATTCTTACTGACGAACACAGCGGAAGAATTTTGGTAGACAATCTACTTGCAGAAGAAGAAAAAGAAAAAATGGATAAGCTTTTCGCTTCCATCTAATACTAAAAAAGAGGATAAATTTAAATTTATCCTCTTTTTTTTGATTGTATTTTATTTTTATTCTACGGTTACTGATTTGGCTAAGTTTCTAGGCTGATCTACATTAGCTCCTCTCATCACAGCAATATAGTAAGACAACAACTGTAGTGGAATTGTGGCAATAATCGGAGATAGAGCATCCGAAGAAGGTGGAATTTCGATTACGTGATCGGCCAAATCTTTGACTTGGACATCTCCTTTGGTTACCACCGCTATGATTTTACCACTTCTCGATTTTATTTCCTGAATATTACTTACAATTTTATCATAATGCTCTTGTTTAGGAGCGATAATTACTACAGGCATTTGGTCATCAATCAGAGCAATAGGTCCGTGCTTCATTTCTGCAGCCGGATATCCTTCTGCATGAATATATGAAATCTCTTTTAACTTTAAAGCTCCTTCTAGTGCTACAGGGAAATTATAACCTCTTCCTAAATACAAACAATTAGAAGCGTTCTTGTATATATCTGCTATTACTTTAGTAGTTTCTGCCGCTTGTAAAGTTTCTTGAACCTTTTCAGGAATAAGTTCTAATTCTTGTAAATATCTATGATAATCTGAATTAGAAAGTGTTCCTTTGGCTTTTGCCAAACGCAACGCTATCAAAGTCAATACTGTAATTTGGGTAGTAAATGCTTTAGTTGAGGCTACTCCTATTTCAGGTCCTGCATGAGTATATGCTCCTGCGTGGGTTTCTCTAGAGATAGAAGATCCTACTACGTTACAAACTCCAAATACAAAAGCACCTTCTTTTTTAGCTAATTTAATAGCTGCCAAAGTATCTGCGGTCTCTCCGGATTGCGAGATAGCAATTACCACGTCTTTAGGAGATATTATAGGATTTCTATATCTGAACTCAGAAGCATACTCTACCTCAACCGGAATCCTTGCAAACTCCTCAATAATATATTCAGCTACCAGTCCTGCATGCCATGAAGTTCCACAAGCAACAATCAGGATTCGGTCTGCATTAAGAAATCGCTCTAGATTATCTTCGATACCTGCCATACGAATGATACC
>CAZOQH010000126.1:0-4113 GCA_964581855.1 uncultured Flavobacterium sp. | reverse complement strand
CTGTCAAATCTAGGAAGTTGATTGTGTCATCTTCTTGGATTTTGTCATAATCAGCTTCGTTAGCAAAAGTAAGAGCCAACATACCTTGTTTTTTAAGGTTTGTTTCGTGAATACGAGCAAACGACTTCACAAGTACTGCTTTTACACCCAAATGTCTTGGCTCCATAGCAGCGTGCTCACGAGAAGAACCTTCTCCGTAGTTGTGGTCTCCTACCACAATCGAAGGAATTCCAGCTGCTTTGTAAGCTCTTTGTACTTTCGGAACTTCGTCATAAGAACCGTCTAATTGATTCTTAACTGAGTTTGCTTTTCCGTTGAAAGCATTCTCTGCTCCAATCAACATATTGTTTGAAATGTTATCAAGGTGTCCACGGAAACGTAACCAAGGACCTGCCATCGAGATGTGGTCAGTGGTACATTTTCCGAAAGCTTTGATAAGCAATTTAGCTCCGGTAATATTTTGTCCGTTCCAAGGTTCAAATGGTTCTAACAACTGTAAACGTTGTGAAGTTGGGCTTACGATTACCTCAACATTGCTTCCGTCAGTTGCTGGTGCTTGATATCCCGGATCTTCTACGTCAAATCCTTTTGTAGGCAATTCATCTCCGTACGGAGGATTTAATTTAATTTCTTCTCCGTTGTCGTTGATAAGCGTATCTGTTATTGGATTGAAAGTTAAATCTCCGGCAATTGCCAATGCAGCAACCATTTCGGGTGAAGTTACAAATGCGTGCGTATTCGGGTTACCGTCTGCACGTTTTGAGAAGTTACGGTTGAAAGAGTGAACGATAGTGTTTTTCTCTTGTTTGTCAGCGCCTTCTCTGTCCCATTGTCCGATACAAGGTCCGCAAGCATTGGTAAATACTTTGGTTCCCATTTTCTCGAACGCTTCGATGATTCCGTCACGCTCGATAGTATATCTAATTTGTTCAGACCCTGGGTTGATACCAAATTCTGCCTTTGGTGTGATATTGTTTTCTACAGCCTGTTTTACGATAGAAACCGCTCTTGACATATCTTCGTAAGAAGAGTTGGTACAAGAACCGATAAGTCCCCATTCTACTTTTAGTGGCCATCCGTTTTCTTTGGCAACTTCTTTCATTTTAGATACCGGAGTTCCTCTATCTGGAGTAAAAGGTCCGTTGATATGTGGCTCAAGTTCAGAAAGGTTGATTTCGATTAGTTGGTCGAAGTATTGCTCTGGATTAGCATAAACTTCAGGGTCAGCTGTTAAATAGTCTGCAACTTTATCAGCAGCATCCACTACGTCTTGACGACCGGTTGCCGCTAAATATCTTCTCATTGAATCGTCGTATCCGAACGTAGAAGTAGTCGCTCCGATTTCAGCACCCATATTACAAATCGTACCTTTTCCGGTAGCTGACATTGATTTGGCACCTTCTCCGAAATATTCTACAATAGCTCCTGTTCCTCCTTTTACGGTAAGGATATCAGCTACTTTTAGGATTACGTCTTTTGGAGCGGTCCATCCGTTTAGTTTTCCTGTCAATTTTACTCCGATAAGTTTCGGGAATTTCAATTCCCAAGCCATACCCGACATTACGTCAACCGCATCTGCACCACCCACTCCGATAGCAAGCATTCCAAGACCACCTGCATTTACGGTATGCGAATCCGTTCCGATCATCAATCCTCCTGGGAAAGCATAATTTTCAAGAATAATTTGGTGGATAATCCCTGATCCTGGTTTCCAGAATCCGATTCCGTATTTGTTGGATACAGAAGACAAGAAGTCGAATACCTCTTTTGATTGCGAGTTTGCTACTGCTAAATCTTTTTCTGCACCTACTTTTGCTTGAATCAAGTGATCACAGTGTACGGTTGTAGGCACGGCTACTTGCTCTTTTCCGGCATGCATAAATTGTAGTAATGCCATCTGTGCCGTAGCATCCTGACAAGCTACTCTATCTGGGGCGAAATCTACATAGTCTTTTCCTCTTTCAAAAGCTTGTGAAGGTTTTCCTTCCCAAAGGTGTGCATATAAAATTTTTTCAGAAAGTGTAAGCGGACGACCTACCAATTCGCGAGCTTTATCAACTCTTGCAGGCATGTTCTCATACACTTTTTTAATCATTTCGATATCAAAAGCCATAATTAAAACAGTTTATGTTATTTTTTAATTTACGAGTGCAAATTTACGAAATTTAATCGAATATTGCACTATTTATAACTACTTAGCCTTTTTGGAAAGATATTTTTATCTAAATGGTAAAATAAATGATTTTTTAATCTAAAAAGCTAATCATTTGACTAAAAGAATGATTTTTTAGTAATTTAAACGTGGTTTTTTGTCAATATCGGAGTTTAGAAACAATATAAATTACTGTGTAGGTGGTTGGTTGTGAACTTTGAACAGCTTGGGTGGTGGTTTTTGTGTGAAGGGCTATATATTCATAAATATAAAACTCCAATAAATTAATAAAGTTATTGGAGTCTTAGGTTTAATTACTTTTCGTTTTTTAGAAACAGTAATTGTTTTTCAAATTGAAACTATTAATAATTTTCCTTTCAAATTTAAGTTAGCTCAACTATTTGTCGAGTTCTCTATAAATTTTTTGAGCTTGTTCTAAATGTTGTTTTAAAGTTGGCAGTTTTTTTTCTGCCCACATACGAATTTGCTCATTTTGTCCGTTTTGTGCTCTTTTTTCGAACAGAGCTATAGCCTTCTGATGATCGTCAATCATCTGTTTCATAAACGCTTTGTCAAAATCTTTTCCAGATTTTTTTTGTATAGAATTATGCGAATTTTGTACAGATGATGGGAGGCTAGATGATAATTTGATGTCGTTTTGTCTTGCTAAAACCCGAAGTTCTTGGTTGGCTTTGTTGTGATCTTGTACCATCATTCGAGCGAATTCTTTAACGCGTTCAGCATTTGCTTGTGCTTGACCTATTTGTCCGAGTTGTACTTCTGCCAAACCAGATTCGGCCGCTTCTGTGATAAATTTTTTATCCGAAGAGTTTACGGAATTTCGATTGTGGTCTTGTGCCGATAATGTGTTTAATGATACACTACATATCAATAAACTAAAAAATATATGTTTCATAATAATACGTTTTTAAATTTATAATTGTTTTCTACTTAATTTTACTTGTTGAAATTTTAGAATCTATTGAGATTTGAAAGTATATCGTTCTGATTTTTTATTACTAGTTGTTTGTGTTGGTTTAGGATTTATTTTTCAGTCAAAGAATAATCTACAAAAGAGGACAAGAAATCTACAAATTGGTTTACTTCGTTAACTCTAATTTTTGCACAAGTAGATTTTTGACCGATTTTAAAAGTAAAAGCTGATGCTGGAAGTATCTCAAACATATCTTCGTCTGTATCGTCATCGCCTGCAGCCAGTATAAAATCGTTTTCAGAAAAAGAAATAATCTCACTGATTGCTGTTCCTTTATTGCATCCCATAGGCAAGATTTCGAATTGTGTAGCTGTTACTGTACATCGATAAGGCAAGTTGTTTGTTTTTGACTTCTTCGATAAAGGATTTGGGAATTAGTTTTTTATAATAGTTTAAAAAATTCAAAAAGAACTCTTTCTGAACGGTTGTATCTGGACGTAAATCTATCCACTCTGTTTTTTGTTTTTTATAAAAAGCACCATGTTCGGCTATAATATTCACGTCTGTTTTTCCGAACCAATATTCCATGTCTTTTTCGCTTCTTCCGCTAACCAAATATATTTCGGTATCAGAAAGGCGAATGAGTTTTTCGAGCAGCTGATAAATCTCTGGGGTAGGTGTAGCCAAATCAGGATGTGATTCTAAATCTCTCAAACACCCATCATAATCTAACAAAATATAGCGTTTTTCGCTCTTTTTAAAATCTGATTTTATATTTTCAATCAGATTCGGACTAAGGTAGTGCTCTACGGTATAATCCATGTTTTGGTATAAGTGGAATACTTCTTGAAAAATTTTTGCTACCCAATCAAAAATAGTGTTATCAAACACCTGTTTTCTTAAATTAGTCATGCGTTGATATTCTCCTTCCGGATTGATGGTAAGAGCATAATTAATAGCTTCTTTTATCTGCTTGGTGTCATAAGGATGAACCTTTAGGGCGCTCTCTAATTCATTAGCAGCACCA
>CAZOQH010000125.1:0-4140 GCA_964581855.1 uncultured Flavobacterium sp. | reverse complement strand
CAGATAAGTTTTCGATGGTAATATTCGGATAAATTGCCTGTAAAAGTAATAGTCGATTACTCTCAGATTTTGAACCTGAGATAGTAACCGAACTATTTTTTATTTTGCCATTTAATGACAATTTTAAACTCATATTCTTTTTAGAACTATTTTTTCGCTTTGTTTTTCTACTATATGTTTAAAAAACTCTTTTAAATCTGGATAATAAACCTCAGATACTACAGCCTGATTTATAGCAAGATCTACTGCAACCTGAATTTGATTGCCTTTAACTTCAATAACATATCTAAACATACCTAGTCCGTCTGGGAGAGCTAAAGCGGTAGATTGTGGTAAAGATTCGACTTCATAAGATTCAGGGATAGCGTAGCTAAAATTAAACTTTTCTTGAAATGGATATACAAAATCAATTGGATAGTTTCTTTTTTCTGTGGTAAAAGGATTTCTTTTTCTTTGGTAATATATTGTTGGAGTCAAATATAATTTATCTGCTATAATATCGAGTAGGTTGTTTGCTGCTATTGAGAAATCCTCGATTAAGGGCTTGCCTAAGTCTTCGCTGTTTGTTCTTTTGTAATTTTCCACTTCTATTCCGTTAAGCCTTTTTTCGAGATTTTCTAGGTAAGAATCTTCAGATGTTTTAGTGTATGTTTCTCTAAAATCAAAAGCTTCATAATCTTGATAATGATGTTTAATTCTTCCCGATACTTTCCCAGATTCGTCTATATTCATCATTGCGAAGATAACTTTTCGGGAGCTAATTTCAGGAACTAGGCGCACTTCTTCTGAACTTTTATCGTCTCTGATTATTCTCCCAGAATAGTTAATCACTCTTGTAGGTAAAATATTAGCAACAGCATATTTACTAGTGGCATCTAGCAGATATTTTTTATTGTTCATCTCAACACAAGTAATAACATAATCAAAAGCGTTTTTGCTAGGAAAAACAGAGATTCCGTTAGAACGAGTACTGACTAATACTGGATTTGCTTGTAATCCTACAGAGCGGAGTATTCTTGTCAGAATTAAGTTGATTTCGGCTACGTTTCCTGTTCCGTTTCGATATGCTTTTCGTACTCCATCTTTACAAAGGTACCCATATTTATTGTTCCATGTCATTTTGTTCTGGACCAAGTTAAGTACAGCATTCATTCTATCTACAGGATTGATAATCTGGGATATTTCTTTTATGTCATCTTCAAAATAAGAAGATTGTTTAAGTTCATTTCCGAATTCATTGTAATCATAAATTGACTTTACTACATCTTCCCAACTCACAACATAATTTTTTATCATGCTGTTAGGAAACTGGGTTCGAGCCAATTCATGTTTAACATTTGCAGCATAATTTCTAATATTTGTAACATATTCTTCTGCTTTAATAGCAGGAAGATTTCTTCCTAAGTAGCTGGTTTTTAAATCGCTATAGTTTTTAGGGTTGTGAACTTTCTCTTCTTTAGTTGTAATGTCAGTAGAGTTTAGATTAATCCTATACGTAAAAAACTCAGGGATATATGTTTCGTAGCTGACATAATTTACAGGGATTCCTTGTTGAAAATACCAATCAGGGATAGTGGACAAATAGGGAGATCTGAATGTATATTTAAATTCTATAACAGAACCTTCTTTAACGTTCGGGAGAACTATTTTTTTAGAGGTCCAATTTTCATTAATTTCTTCTGTGAACTCTCCTTCTCTTTTTATTTTTGTTTTTTCTATTTTGTCATTTACCAGATTGTAAGTAACTGCATCATTAAAGGTTACTGACTCTTTTTCGCCTCTTGTGTAATAAGAAATAGAAAAATTTGCATAGTCTAATCCCTCTTTTTTATAAATTTTAATTCGTGTTTCAACATCAGTTCTGATTGCAAAACTACCATCCGGATTAAGTACAATATTAGTTACTCCCTTTTTATAAAGGATTGCAGCTGCAGCAGAGGAATCTGCGGGATGGGAAGTTTCTTTGAGTTCGTCAACAGAAACTCTACCCATTCTGAAATCTTGAGCATTTATAACTAGTATTTGCATTAAGAAGGCTAGTACGACAAAATATTTAATTTTCATAGTGTTGATTTTAAGGTTGTTGTTTGATTATTACCACTTTGGCATTGTCATTTCTTGAAATTTGTTCTCTAAAACTTCTAAAACTTTCGTAATCTTCTTTAGGATAAAACCCTTCATGTGAAATTAATGTTCTTTTGTATATAATTTTATGGTTATCTACCAATGAAAATTCGGCTTTATAAGAGCCAAATTTTGATTCAATCTCAACGTTATCAGGAATGGCTTCAATATTGTAACCATCCGGAAGGTTAATAATAAATTCATCATAGTCGCTAAATCCCCTTGATATTTCAAAAGGATTATTTCTTTTTCTATATCGTTGAGGAATATTTCTGTACTGATTGAAGGCATTTACAACAAAAATCATTCGCTCTCCACTTATATCAGTATAATTGTCAGCCTTTAAGGAGATGCTTTCTGTAAAACTTAGTGATTCAGTATCATGAGTAAAGTTAACTTGCTTTAGTTCGAGATTATTGATGTACGAAAAGTATTTTTTATAATGTTTATTTACTTGATCAATAGAATAACGTTCGAGATAAAATCTACTTCCGTACTGAATGCCTTCGGTTGTGATATCCATACTTCCTTCAATATTTCCTCTCTGATCAATACTGTATTGAGCTAGAGTTGATTGAGAGTTTTTATCTGTTTCATACACTTGAGTTCTTCTTAATGTTGATTCTGTGTCGTTTATGGACAGAACAAGTCTATCATCATTACTGCCACCTATAAAGTTAAACGGAATAGTTTGACTTGTGCATTCTAACCAATACAAATCATTGTCTTCATTAGGTATAGCCAAAATAACGTGATTGCCTTGCATTGATACAAAGTCTTGAGTCATGTCTCTTTTGGTTTGACTGTTGTGTATAATACTATAATAAGAAGGAATGCCTACAGCATCCAATAAAGCTTTAGTATAATTGGTTAATGCTTTACAATCTCCGTATCCTAATCTATCTACATCTTTTGCATTCATGGGTTTCCAACCTCCTATCCCTAACTGAATACTTACATACCGAGTTCTATCTTGAACATATTTGTAAACTTTTTCTGCTTTTTTCCGGGTAGTGGGTTCGTTTTTTACAAGTTCTCTGATTTTTTCTTTGGTAGCTTCCGGAAGATCGTTGGTTTTTACAAGAAAAGAAGTGTTTATCCAATTTCCTAAGTCTTCCCAAGTATTGGCCTCCCCATTTACACCTTCTAAATGGAATTTTTGTAGAGCAAATCTAACATAAGGAGTAAAATTGATTAACGAAGGCGTATAGTCTTCATTTTTTAAGGCTGGGAAATTCGTCAAACTAAATGTAATAGAATTATTACTGTTTGTTGTTTTAACAGAGTAATCTTCAAAATTATATTCTTTGTGTCTAAAGCCTAAATCAGAGGGATAATTTACAGTTATTGAGGTTTCTTCTATACTAGTAAATAGAGAAGTTATCGGAAACCACATAGGAATAAAGGCGGTATTTGGGGTCTCAACAACACTCGTATATTTTATAGAAAAAGGATAGCTTGTAGGGGTATATTCTAAAGAGAGCATTCTGCTATCTGTATAAACCGAAAATCCATCAGCAACGCTATAATCTTTAAAATCAGATCGTCTTATTTTTTTAATTTCTTTGCCAATCACATTATATACAATAGCTTCGATGCTTCTGATTTTATCAGACTTGTCGTAATATTCGCCTAGCCCAAAACTCTTCCAACCTAATTCATTTAAAAACGTTATATGCATAACCTCGCTGGTAGTCATTTTGTTCTGCGAAGTTATATTGATTTCTTTGTGGTGTTTGCGAATAACTATGTTGGCATTTTCTTTTAGGTCATCGGGGATGCTTAAAACGGAAATATTTTTGTCTTGGGAAAAAGCTAAGTTAATAAAGCAAAAAAGAAATAAGTAAATAAGGTAGTTTAAAAATTTCATTATATTTAACACAAGTAGTTTTTCAAAATTGTACGCAAAATATGAATTAAAATTGAAATCTTTGCAAAAAATAATAACTTTATAGAACAAGATGCCTGAAATTAAAATACTTTCTACCAAAAGACTTACAGAAGCCGAAAGAAAAA
>CAZOQH010000124.1:0-4167 GCA_964581855.1 uncultured Flavobacterium sp. | reverse complement strand
AATAATTTTAGCTGCTTTTTCGATTTTTTTATTGGGAGCAGGTTCGGTACAAGCACAAGAAACAGAGAACTCAAAAGATTACAAATGGCAATTTAGACTTCGAGGATTAGGAGTTGTAGCTAACGAAAGTGCTACAATTAGTGCTATTGGAGGAGATGTAAGTATTTCTGATGATTTAATTCCCGAACTGGATATCACGTATTTCTTTACGAAAAACATTGCTGCAGAGCTTATCTTAGGTACAACAAAACACGATGTAAACACAATTGGTTCTGATTTATCTCCAATCGGAGGTGGAATTGCAAATGTTGATTTGGGTTCTGTGCGATTGCTTCCACCTACTTTGTTGGCTCAATATCATTTTTATCCGAATGAAACCGTAAAACCTTATATCGGTGCAGGGATTAATTATACTTTGTTTTATGATGTAGATGCTGGGAATACTGTTAAGGATGTGGAATATGACAATGCATTGGGATTTGCTTTTCAGATAGGTTCTGATTTTTTCTTTACGGATAATTTCTTTGTGAATTTGGATGTTAAATATATTTTATTAAAAACAGATGTTACTGTTGATGCATCTAATCTAGCGGCTGGACTTTCCATTCCTGCAGAAGTAGAAATTAACCCGCTTTTAGTTGGATTAGGATTTGGTTATAGATTTTAATTTTTATTTGTTTTAAAAAACGCTCCAGATTCTGGAGCGTTTTTTTTATGAAATCATTTGAATAAAATCGTGTTCGGATAAAATCGTAATTCCTAAGTTGGTTGCTTTTTCGAGTTTTGCAGGTCCCATATCAGCGCCTGCTACGACATAATCGGTTTTAGACGAGATAGAACTTCCGACTTTTCCTCCGTGGTCTTCGATGGCTTGTTTTATTCCGTCTCGAGAAAAATGCTCAAATTTTCCTGAAACTACAAGGGTTTTCCCTTGCAGGACAGTGCTGACTTGAGTACTTTCTTTTTCGATAATCTCTAACTGAACTCCGTATTGTTTTAATCGGTTGATAAGGATGATGTTTTCTGCGTTTCCGAAGAAATCAATTACGCTTTGTGCAATTCGCTCTCCGATTTCGTCTACAAGCATCAAATCAAGTAAAGTAGCGCTTGCCAAGGCTTCTATGTTTTTGTAATGAGCTGCTAGTTTTTTGGCTACAGTTTCGCCTACATAACGGATTCCTAAGGCATAAAGCACTCTTTCAAACGGAATTTCTTTAGATTTTTCGATTCCATTTATTAGGTTTTCGGCTGATTTTTCTGCCATTCGTTCCAGTGGAATAATTTGCTCTTTTTTAAGCTCATACAAATCGGCATAATCTTTAACAAGGCCTGCATTGTACAAAAGCGTAACAGTCTCGCTTCCTAAGCCCTCTACATCCATAGCTTTTCGGCTAATATAATGTTGAATACGTCCGATAATCTGAGGTGGACATCCATAAAAGTTGGGACAGTAATGTTGTGCTTCGCCTTCTTTTCGTTCGAGTAGAGTGTTGCATTCAGGGCAGTTCTCAATATATACAACCGGAAGAGAATCTTCATGTCTTTGTTTTAAATCCACTCCTACGATTTTCGGAATGATTTCTCCTCCTTTTTCAACAAAAACCGTATCATTGATACGAATGTCCAGTTTTTGGATTTGGTCTGCATTATGTAATGAAGCGCGTTTTACGATAGTTCCTGCTAATTGTACAGGTTCAAGATTAGCAACAGGAGTGATTGCTCCGGTTCTTCCGACCTGATATACGATAGAGTTTAATCGAGTAGAGGCTTGTTCTGTCTGAAACTTGTAGGCAACAGCCCAGCGTGGTGATTTTGCGGTATAGCCTAATTCATCTTGGTAATGCAAGTTGTTGACTTTTATAACCACTCCGTCTGTTTCGTACGGAAGGTGATGTCTTTGGATGTTCCAATAATCAATAAAAGCAAAGACTTCGTCCATATTACTGGCTAAAATGGATTCGGTAGGTACTTTAAAACCTAAACTTCTTGCTTTTTGAAGGCTTTCAAAATGAGTTTCTAGGCCAAAATCTCCAATTAAATTATAGACCAAACAATCAAGAGGTCGTTTTGCAACTAATGAACTGTCTTGTAGTTTTAAACTTCCCGAAGCCGTGTTTCTCGGATTGGAATAAGGTGTTTCTCCGTTTTCGATAAGTTCTTCATTCATTTTTTCAAAGCCCTTCAACGGAAGAATGATTTCTCCTCTTATTTCGAATTCGTCGGTATAGTTTTCTTTGAGTTTTAGCGGGACGGATTTAATAGTTTTGATGTTGTTGGTCACTTCATCGCCTTGAAATCCATCTCCACGAGTAACAGCTCTTTTGAGCATTCCATTCTCGTATGTAATACTGATTGAGGCTCCGTCATATTTTAATTCGCAAGTATATTCTAAAGAGACGTTTCCTAAAATTCGTTGAATTCTGTTTTCCCAATCCAGCAATTCTTCTTTTGAATACGAATTATCTAGAGAATACATTCGGTTTTTGTGCTGAATGGTCGGAAAATTTTTAGTAATGGTTCCTCCCACGCGTTGGGTAGGAGAGTTTTCATCGAAAAACTCGGGATGTTTGTTTTCTAATTCCTGAAGTTGTTTTAGCTTTTGGTCAAATTCAAAATCCGAAATCACAGGATTGTCCAGTATATAATAATTATAATTGTGCTGTTCTAATTCTGCTCGTAGGTTTTCGATGAGTATTTTAGGATTCATAGTTATTGATTTGAAAGTACAAATATAAGTAAACAAACCCCTTTTTTTAGATTTTTTGGACAGAGGTTTTTTTTATAAGTCGTAGTCAATTTGCTAACAGAATATTTTTCTTAAAAGGGTTGTAAAATAAGAATAAAACCCAAATAATTTGATTAAATTTACACCATCGAAATTATTGAGAATATATGTCAAGAATAAATAAAATAGGCGTTTTAACCTCAGGTGGAGATGCTCCAGGAATGAATGCAGCTATTCGTTCTGTGGTTAGAACTTGTGCTTTTCATAACATTGGTTGTGTTGGTATCTATAGAGGATATCAAGGACTTATCGAAGGCGATTTTAAAGAAATGGGAGCCCGAAGCGTAAAGAATATCATTAACCGAGGAGGTACAATTTTAAAATCAGCTCGTTCCAAAGAATTTATGACTGAAGAAGGGCGTAAAGTAGCTTTCGAAAATATGAAACAACACGGAATAGATTCCTTGATAGTTATCGGAGGTGACGGAAGTTTTACCGGAGCAATGGTTTTTAGTAAACAATTTAATATACCGATTATAGGTATACCGGGCACAATTGATAATGATATTTACGGGACAAGTCATACCTTGGGCTATGATACAGCCCTAAATACGGTGGTCGAAGTGATTGATAAAATCAGAGATACAGCTAATTCGCATAACCGCTTGTTTTTTATAGAAGTAATGGGGCGCGATGCCGGACATATAGCACTGAATGCAGGAATTGGAGCGGGAGCTGAAGAAATTTTAATTCCAGAAGAAAATTTAGGCTTAGAAAGAATGTTAGAGTCTTTGGCACAAAGTAAAGCATCAGGAAAAACATCAAGCATTGTAGTAGTAGCAGAGGGTGAAAATACTACCGGAAAGAATGTAATGGAACTCAAAGAATATGTCGAAAAAAATATGCCTGAATACGATGTAAGAGTTTCGGTTTTAGGTCATTTGCAAAGAGGAGGAGCTCCTTCTTGCTTTGACAGAGTTCTGGCAAGTCGATTTGGAGTAAAGGCTGTCGAGAGTCTTATGGAAGGAAAATCAGGTTATATGGTTGGGCTTCTTAATGATAAGATGGAATTAACACCACTCGAAAAAGCTGTAAAAGGCTATTCTGGAATTGACGAAGAACTCATCAGAGTATCAGATATAATGAGTGTATAGAAAACGAAAACAGGATTTAAAGTTTTTTATTTTTTTAAATTTCTAAATTAAATAATATGATAAAAATTGGAATTAACGGATTTGGTAGAATCGGAAGATTAGCCTTAAGAGAAATAGTAAAAAGAAATGATGTAGAGATAGTTGCCGTAAATGATTTGTTAGAAGTAGAGCATTTGGCTTATCTACTAAAATACGATTCGGTACACGGAAGATTTGACGGAGAAGTAGAAGTTAAAGACGGAAAACTTATCGTAAACGGAAAAGCAATTCGAGTAACTGCCGAAAAAG
>CAZOQH010000123.1:0-4180 GCA_964581855.1 uncultured Flavobacterium sp. | reverse complement strand
AGAGAAGATTCTGATTTGGTTATTCGAATGGGAAACAAAGGTGTTTTAGCAAAAAGACTCCGATATGCTGGAATTGTGTTTCATATTCACCATAAAACAAATTCTAAATATAATTTAGAACTCAATGATGCTATTGAACAGAAAACCATCCGTGAAAAAATCATAAGAGTTCCAAATGGGGTGGATCAATACTTACACCATTGATTTTTTACGTATTTTTGCCTTTTTCAATAATGAAATTTAATGAACTTTATAATAACTCCCAAATTTAAGAATGCAGAAAAAAATATCCAATATATTCTGGATAACTTCTCGGTTTCAGGAAAAAACTTTGACGACAGACAACGCAATCAAATCAAACTTTTTGATTTTGAAGGAAAAACAATCAACGTTAAATCTTTCAAAAAACCGAATTTAATAAACAAGATTGCCTATAAATTCTTCCGAAAATCCAAAGCAAGACGTTCGTTTGAATATGCCAATATTCTTTTGGAGAAAGGTATCGGAACACCTCAGCCCATTGCTTTTCAAGAAAATTATGACTTTATTGGACTCACTTCGAGCTATTATGTAAGCGAACATCTTGATGTTGATTTAACTTATAGAGAAATCAGTCAAGATTTTACTTACCCCGATACGGAAAACATATTGAAACAATTTGTTGCTTTTTGTTACAAATTACATCAAAACGGAATTGAATTTTTAGATCATTCTCCAGGAAACACACTTATCAAAAAAACATCAGAAAATCAATATGATTTTTTTCTGGTGGACTTAAACCGAATGCGTTTTCACGAAAAAATGGATTTTGA
The DNA here is from genome assembly GCA_964581855.1 of uncultured Flavobacterium sp. Classification (GTDB taxonomy): domain Bacteria; phylum Bacteroidota; class Bacteroidia; order Flavobacteriales; family Flavobacteriaceae; genus Flavobacterium. Next base: position 3,368 of record CAZOQH010000123.1, on the reverse strand, counting down.
AACTCGTATGAAAAACCTTTCGAGACTTACTCCCCAAAAAGAAATAGTGGCTTATATGGCAAAAGAGTATGCACAGATCTCAGGAGAGAATCAGGATAAAGTATTTGAAAGAATGTGGTTTTATACAGATACTTTCCAAAATAAGTTCCACAGAAAAAAGCGACTCAAAAAGAAACTTAAATTCTGGAAAAATAAATGAAAAACGTTCTCGCTCCATATGTTCCCGAATTTGCTTTAGATGCTGTTTTTGAACTTATAAAAAGTAATAATGTGCATCTGAAAATAGTAAATCAACGCATAACACGTCACGGAGATTATAGAAGAAACCCAGACGGAACACACCAAATTACCGTAAACGCAAGCGAAAACAAATATCGGTTTTTTATCACTTTGATTCATGAAATAGCTCATTTAGTAGCCTTTGAAAAATATGGAAGAAATATCCTGCCTCACGGACCTGAATGGAAACACACTTTTCAGCATTTAATGATTCCGTTTATTCGTCCGGAAGTTTTTCCTAGCGAATTATTACCGCTTTTAGCACGACATTTTCGTAACCCTAGAGCAAGTAGCGACACAGATGCAACGTTGGCTTTAGCGCTCAAACAATACGACAAACCAAATGATAAACATTTTGTTTTCGAGATTCCGTACGGGAGTACTTTCAGAATTCACAACGGGAAAATATTCAAAAAAATAGCACTTCGCGTAAAACGTTATGAATGCGAAGAAATCGCTACAGGCAAAATCTATCTTTTTAGTCCCAATGCTGAGGTAGAATTGCTTACTATAAATTAGTCGGATTTTTTTCCGATTTTTAAAATGTAAAATTTATAACATATTCGTTTATTTGGTATCAAATAATTACCTTTGCAAAAAATTTAGAAAGACAAAAAGATGACAACTAACAGAACATTTACGATGATTAAACCTGATGCTGTTGAAAACGGACACATCGGAGGAATTTTAAATATGATTACTGAAGCAGGTTTCAGAATTGTAGCGATGAAACTTACTCAACTTACAGTAACTGACGCTCAAGAGTTTTATGCTATTCACAAAGAAAGACCATTTTTCGGAGAGTTGGTAGAATTTATGACAAGAGGTCCGATTGTAGCTGCCATCTTAGAAAAAGAAAATGCAGTGGAAGACTTCCGTAAACTTATCGGGGCGACCAACCCTGCTGATGCTGCAGAAGGAACTATTCGTAAAAAATACGCTACTTCTGTTGGAGAAAATGCAGTTCACGGTTCAGATAGTGACGAAAATGCTGCTATCGAAGGAGCTTTCCATTTTTCAGGAAGAGAAATGTTTTAATTTTTAAAGCTTACAAACATAACCAAAGGTTCAAAGTAACAACTTTGAGCCTTTTTTGTTTATTCTGTATCTTTGTGAAATCGAATATTGAAAATTGAATCAAAAACAAAAATATAGCAATTTCATAAAAACCGAGGCATTGCGCTTAGGTTTTTTGTCGTGCGGTATCAGTAAAGTTGAGTTTTTAGAAGAAGAAGCTCCTAGGCTCGAAAAATGGCTTTCTGAAGGTCGAAACGGGAAAATGCAGTATATGGAAAATCATTTCGATAAAAGATTAAACCCGGCCTTATTAGTTGACGGAGCCAAAAGCGTCGTTTCACTTTTGTTAAACTATTATCCTGAAAAAACACAAAGGAAAGATAGTTTTAAAATATCAAAATATGCATACGGACAAGATTATCATTATGTAATTAAAGAAAAGCTAAAAGAGCTCTTATATTCCATTCAGGAAAACATAGGCGAAGTCGGAGGTCGAGTTTTTGTAGATTCCGCTCCAGTTTTAGACAAGGCTTGGGCTCAACGCTCAGGACTGGGTTGGATCGGAAAAAACACCAATCTGATTAGTAAAAAAGTAGGCTCATTCTTTTTTGTGGCCGAATTAATTATAGATTTAGATTTAGAATATGATAATCCAACCGCAACTGATCATTGCGGAAGCTGTACCCGATGTATTGATGCTTGCCCAACTGATGCTATAATTGCTCCTTATGTGGTTGATGGAAGTAAATGCATTTCCTACTTTACCATTGAGTTAAAAGAAAATATTCCACAAGAGGTAAAAGGAAAATTCGAAGATTGGATTTTTGGCTGTGATATTTGTCAAGATGTGTGCCCATGGAATAGATTTGCTGCTCCACATTCCGAACCTCTTTTAAAACCAAAGGATGAAATTGTCTCTTTCTCTAAAAAAGATTGGACAGAAATTACTTATGAAACTTTTAGTAAAGTCTTTCAAAAATCAGCCGTAAAAAGAACTAAATTTGAAGGACTTAAACGAAATATAGAATTTGTGAATTATGAAAAATAAAACACTCAAAATACAAGATTTAGGCTACAAAGATTATAAACAAGTTTGGGATTATCAGGAAGAACTTTTTAAAGGAATTGTCGATTTAAAATCTGCTAACCGAAACTTAGATAACCCAAAACCTACTCCAAATTATTTTTTGTTTGTAGAACATCCTCACGTTTATACATTAGGAAAAAGTGGCGACATGAGTAACTTATTGTTAAACGAAGAGCAACTCAAGGCCAAAGGAGCCACATTTTACAAGATAAATAGAGGAGGAGATATTACTTACCACGGACCTGGACAAATAGTAGGTTATCCTATTCTGGATTTGGATAACTTCTTTACGGATATTCATAAGTATTTGAGATATTTAGAAGAATCAATTATCTTGACCTTAGCAGATTACGGAATAAAATCCGAAAGGAGTCCGGGCGAAACAGGAGTTTGGTTGGATGTAGGTACTCCGTTCGCTCGAAAGATATGTGCTATGGGAGTTCGTGCTTCTCGTTGGGTAACTATGCACGGATTTGCTCTTAACGTAAATTCCGATTTAGGATATTTTGATAATATTATCCCTTGTGGAATCAGAGGAAAAGCCGTAACGTCCATGAATGTAGAACTCGGAGTAGAGAAAGTAGATGAAACAGAAGTAAAACAACGAATCTTAAGTCACTTTAGAACTCTTTTTGAAGTAGAAAATTAACTGTTCTACTAAACAAAATAAATTCGGTTGGATGCTTCTTTAAATTATAAAAATAAATAATATTGGTTTGCATCATGAATGCAATTGGTCGAATTTCCGTTTTTTATTCCGAAGGAAACCCGATTATCATCACGCAATGATTAGTGTTTGTAAACAATCCTTTTTTATCCCAAAAATATTTTTTAACATTATTAGCTTAACAGAAACTAATCAGTAGATTTTGTTCGATGCAAATTGACCACAAAAAAACCTCTCAGAATTCTGAGAGGTTTTTTTACTTTATTTTATAAAAGAATTATTATTCTTCCATGTAGGCTTCGATTGGAGCACAAGAAC
>CAZOQH010000122.1:0-4259 GCA_964581855.1 uncultured Flavobacterium sp. | reverse complement strand
CTGAATATCCGATTCCGTTTCCAGCATCCGAAGTCATCACAACCGAAGGTAAATAGCCCAACAATGTTGGAATGTCTTGACCTAAATTTCTTGATTTTAGTTCTTCTTTACTTACATTGCTAAAAGTAACAGGAGTTTGAGAAGTTGCTCGAACACCCGTAATCAGGACTTCGTCAATTACTTGGTCTTTGATTACAAGGCTGTCTTGTTGTGAATAAGAAAATAGAGAATAGAAAATAGAGAATAGAGGGACTAAATTAAGAAAACTCTTCTTTCTCTTTTCTTTTTTCTTTTTTTTGTTAATGAATAAATTTTTCATCCGTAAATAAATGTTTACGAATAAAAGGGGCATTATTCTTTGGTTAATAAATAATAAATGAATCCTCCGACAACACAAAAAACAGCGTGCACTCTATTGATTTGTTGTCTTTTCCCTACGTCAGCATTACCTGAATCAGGTTCTTTGGGTATAATCTCAGCTCGTTATTTAGAGCACCCCTTTGAGACGAGGCAAAGATATAATTATATATTTATAACCACAATTTATTTCTTTGTGTATTTTAGTGTTTGTTAAGAGAAAGATTTTATATTTGTTTCATTGTTAATAAAATAAAATTTTAAAATGAAAAAAAACACTACTATTGCTGTTTGTGTCAATAGCAACAATTGCTACAGCACAAAAAATGAAAGTCGTATCAGGAAATTTTGATTTTCTGAAAGGACAAAACGAACTTAACCTTGTGATGGATTATTCTGAAATGAAATTCTATAAAGAAAACATGACCGAAGAAGCCTATATCAAGAAGAGAGAAAATGATATTTCTGCCGACAAAGGAAGTGCAGAGGCCGAAAAGTGGAAAAGTGATTGGGAATATTCTAAAGATAACACTTTTGTAGAGAAGTTTATGTCTTCTATGAACAAAAATACTTCGATTCAAACTTCCGAAAACAACACTAAAGCCAAATACACTTTAATCGTTCAAACGGTTTGGATTTATCCTGGATGGTTTGGAGGTGTAATGAAGCAGCCTGCCAAAGTAAATACAGTACTAAAGTTTGTAGAAACAACTAATCCAGATGTCGTATTGTTAGAGATTACAAGTAAAAATGCTCTTGGAGATAATTTTATAGGTGTACCAAATACTAATGACAGAATTGCTGAAGGATATGCTAAAACTGCGAAATCTTTAGGTAAAATGCTTTCGAAAAAAGTGAAATAATCTTAAAAATCATATAAAAAAGACTGCCTTCGGGCAGTCTTTTTTGTATAGAAACGGCTTATATTTCCATATCTTTTCCCATATTTATCATATGAGCCATGTTTTTAATAATATTCTTGTGTTTTTTGACAAACGGGTTGGATTGATCCCAAACGTAACCAGCCAAAACCGAACATATTTTTCTTTTCACATCCGGATTTTCGGGTTGGTGAAAAAACAAGGTTTGTAAATTTCCGGTGTACCATTCTTCTACATAGGTTCTAAAGGTTTCGATGCCTTGTTTCATATAATCACTGAATTCGGTTTCCCAATCTACTTTTTCTCCGTTAATTTCCCTCAAAGCTAACTTTGCGGCTAACATTCCTGATTCGGTAGCAAAGGCTACTCCCGATGAAAACACAGGGTCTAGAAACTCAGTACTATTTCCGGTAAGGGCAAATCCGTCTCCATACATTTTTTTGACCGAACGCGAATAGTTTTCTAATTTCAGAGGTTCAAACAAAAAATCTAAACCTTCGAAACGCTTACGATAATGTTCTGACATTCCGATGGCTTTTCGTAATGCCTCCGAAGTAGATTTGGCAGAAATATTGTTTATAAAATCAGTAGGTCCTACGATTCCGACACTGGTATTTCCGTTAGAAAATTGAATTACCCAGAGCCATATTTCGGTTTCTATGATGTCAAACGAAATGACATCATTTTCTGGACGGTTAATATCTTTAATATGTGTAAATATAGCGGAGTGGGGCGCTAATCCGGAAGGTGCGTCCAAATCTAATAACCTCGGTAAAACCCGACCGTATCCACTGGAATCAATTACAAATTTTGCATGAATTTTTTTAATGTTTCCTTCTTTGTCTTTTACGGTTGTAACAGAGTTTTTTCCGTCAAATTCAATAGCAATTACTTCCGATTCAAACTCTAAATCAATACCTTTTCGGATGACTTCCTGTGCCATAGCATTGTCAAAATCTGCTCGGGGAACCTGCCAAGTCCAGGTCCATCCATCCGTATAATTTTCGCTAAAATTAAAATGACAAACTTCGTTGCCTCGAATAAAGCGGGCTCCGGGTTTTTTTTCGAAATTCATTTTTTGTAAAGCATCCATAAGTCCTGCTTCATCAAAATGATCCATCACTCTCGGAATTAAGCTTTCTCCGACAACCAAACGAGGAAATTTTGTTTTTTCGACAACTTTTACTTTTGCGCCATTATTATGAAGATAGCAAGACGAAACACAACCTGAAGGACCTGCTCCGATAACTAGAACATCAACAAACTCATTCATAGAAGAATAATAAATTTTATATTTGCAATCAAAAGTAGTTATATTTACCGAAATAAAACAACTTTTGTATTTTAAAAACCACTGAACAGATAAATGAAAATTTTAGATAACTATCTGAGTATAGCAGAATTTAAGTCTGTAATTTTTGATAAAGAGAAAGTTGCTATAAGCGATGAGGTTTACCAAAAAGTAAATGAAAGCTTTAGCTTTCTGAAAGAATTTTCTGCAGAGAAAATCATATACGGAGTAAATACAGGTTTTGGGCCAATGGCTCAATACAAAATAGAAAAAGAGCAACAAATCCAGCTCCAGTATAACTTGATCCGTAGCCATGCCTCAGGCACAGGGCAACCATTGTCTGAACAACAAGCAAAAGCAGCTGTTTTGGCTAGGATGAATTCTCTTTCTTTGGGGAATTCAGGTGTAGATTTTTCTGTTATTGAATTGATGAAAGAACTAATAAACAGAGACATCATCCCTTTAATTTTTTCGCACGGAGGAGTAGGAGCAAGTGGAGATTTAGTGCAATTAGCGCATTTAGCCTTGGTACTAATAGGAGAAGGTGAAGTGTTTTATAAGGGAGAAAGAAGAGCAACGAAAGAAGTTTTTGAACTAGAAAATTTAAATCCGATGTCGGTTAGCTTACGAGAGGGACTTTCGCTTATGAACGGGACTTCGGTGATGACAGGAATCGGAATTATTAATTTAATAAACGCTAAAAAGCTGATTGATTGGAGCCTAAAGATTTCGTGTGCCATCAACGAAATGGTAGCCGCTTATGACGATCATTTTTCGGAAGAGTTAAACGCTGCAAAACTTCATAAAGGGCAACAAGAAGTGGCTGCAAGAATGCGAGAGCACTTAAAAGATAGTCAACTTATCCGAAAGAGAGACAAGCATCTTTATAGCGGAGAAATTCAAGAAAAAGTTTTTAAAGATAAAGTACAAGAATATTATTCGATTCGTTGTGTACCTCAGATTTTAGGAGCTGTTTTGGATACTGTAAATTATGTGGAACAAGTTTTAGAAAATGAGTTGAATTCAGCTAATGACAATCCGATTGTAGATTTAAAAACCAAACAAGTGTACCACGGAGGTAATTTCCATGGAGATTATATTTCACTCGAAATGGATAAACTCAAAATCGTAATTACAAAACTTACGATGTTGGCAGAACGACAACTCAATTATTTATTGAATTCAAAAATAAACGAAATCTTTCCTCCATTTGTGAATTTAGGAACATTAGGGTTTAATTTTGGTATGCAGGGTGCACAATTTACAGCAACTTCTACCACAGCCGAAAGTCAAATGTTATCCAATCCGATGTACGTACACAGTATTCCGAACAATAACGACAATCAGGATATTGTAAGTATGGGAACCAATAGCGCTCTTATAACAGCTAAGGTTATCGAAAATGCTTTTGAAGTTTTGAGTGTACATTTTATTACAGTAGTTCAAGCCATTGAATATTTAAAGTGTCAGGATAAACTTTCAACCAAAACACGAGAAACTTATACCGAAATACGAAAAATTGTACCGATGTTCAAAGAAGATCAGGTGCTTTATCCGTATATTCAACAAGTGAAAGATTATTTGTCTAATTAAATAGATTTATTATGAAAAGAATTATTTTTTTATTTACACTGTTGGTTTTCCAGTTAGGCATATCGCAAGAATTTGCGGTGGTTGGAGAAAAGAAAAAGTACGGAATTATCGATAAAACCGGAAAAGAGATAATTGAA
>CAZOQH010000121.1:2619-4285 GCA_964581855.1 uncultured Flavobacterium sp. | reverse complement strand
TATATTTATTTTTACTAAATCTAAATAAGTGCAAAAGTATTATTTTTAAATCTATAGGCAAATTTTTTAAGAGTGAATGTTGACAAACACCGTAAAATTTAGCGAATATTTATGAATCTATATAATTACCAAAGCGGTTTTTCTTTAATTCCAGCCCCAGGGTTTTTCGGGTGTTTCTACAGCTTTGCTTAGATCAAAGGTAACCGTAAACAAACGGTCAGAACCTACTCGTCTTAAGTTATAAGTAAATTTGCTGTGGTCCAAAGTAAACCACCAAACATTGGTTGAGGCTTGTGGCAACATATCTACTGTATGCTGATTAGCCGGAAAAACCTGAATGGTTGCTTGTCCGGTATTGGTTGCTTGTCCTCCATATAGGGTTACTTCGTCAGGAGTTCCGTCTTCGTTGGTGTGTTCGTGGTGTAATTCCAATACATTTCCGTTTCGGGTTAAAACCCATACTCTCGATTTATCTTCGCCTACGAAAAACGGAATTTTAATTTGATTGTCTGTACAAGAAGCTACGTGCATCACTAATTTTTTTCCTCCAAAATCGGGGTCGTCTTGTGGAAAGGTCAATACACCTTCGTAGGATTTCCCACAATGTGCAGATAGATTATTCCAAAATTCATCGGCTCCGGTATCTGAACGTTTAGTGCACGAAAACAGTAGTGTTATGCTGGCTAATAAAAGTAATTTTTTCATAGTTATATAGATTTAAGACAAACAAAGTTAACTTAATTAGTTTAAAAAGTTCCGATAATTCCTACCTGATTGGCTCCGACTGACAAATTCCATTTGATTTTGTTTTTTTCTTTGAAGTCAAATCCGAATTCTTCTTTGGTTTTTGAGTAATTTTTATTTTTTTTGAGGTAATTATCTATGCATTCAACAATAGCCACACTCATTACCAGACTCAATGTTACATCCGTAAGCCAATGTGCTCCTGCCCAAAGTCTTGAAATAGGGGTGACGGCTCCGACTGTATAAAGTCCGGCTTTTACCCAAGGATTTGAAAATTGTTTTGACAAGGCATAAATCGTGGTGGTTGAGAGCATGGTATGTCCGGAGGGAAACGAACCGTAGGCATGGCCTCCTCGAAATAATCGGAATTGATTATGTCCTTTTTCTAAATCTGGTCGTCCTCTCCCGATAACAGTTTTCATGGTTTGTTGAGCTAAGCCTCCAACTGCAGAAGAAGTGATCAGAAGAACTCCTGTTTCACGCACTTTTTCGGAATCTATAAATAGTCCGACTAAATAAACTCCTGCTGTAAGTCCGTAATTTGCTTCGGGTCTTCCGAAAAGCCAACCAAAATCTCTTACTTCTTGAGGAATGTCTCCTTCTTGTCTTCTGAAAAAATCACTGGTTTCTTCGTCGGCCAAATACATCAACGAAATTCCTGCTGCTGTTGCTCCAGCAACTGCCCAATCGTCTTTATCCCATCGTATTGGATTGCTCAAAGTATAAAGAAATCCTCCTCCGATAGCATTTACGTCATACTTGAAGTTTTGCCATTTATTTGGCTTTTCGTTTAACAAGATAGTGTCTTGCACAACGTGTAAACTGTCTTGCGAAAAGGCAGTTGTATTGATAATAATTCCTAATAATAAAACCCAATACTTATTCATATTAATCAAATATTAAATCCGATACCAAATGTAAA
>CAZOQH010000121.1:0-2519 GCA_964581855.1 uncultured Flavobacterium sp. | reverse complement strand
ATGCCACGAAGCTTTAGCCAAAAAAGTAAAACCCAGAGTAGGAAACGCTTTATTGTCGTAATTATTATATGAATATTCTAAAGAAGCGGTTCCGAAATATTTACTTTCAAAAATGCTTGTAGGCAACGAATTGGAATCCAGAACAAAGCGTCCGAAAGTATCTTCAACTTTTATGCGCTCGAAATTGGTACCAAAGGTAATTTTTGAGCCATATCTTCCTTCTTTAAAGATTTCGGGGTTTATGGCAAAATGTTGAATTCGTACTCGATTATAATCCATTCCTTTTGAATCGTCTTCGTTTATGGACTGATTTCCGTAACCAAAATAATTCATACTAAAATTAGGACTTGTAAAGTTTGCATTCAGTGCAAAATCCCAATTGAGTATAGCATTTTTAAATATTCCTTTGTATCCTAGTTCAAATCCACTGGTTGCAAAATAATACATTCCAGAAAAGTTGTGTTTTTGAGAGAAAGGTTCTCTTTTGAACCCGTTTACCTCGTAAGATAGATTGGCTCCTAGTTTTACTCCGTCATCCGGGTTGTAACCAATATTAGGAACTGCAAAAAAAGCATTGTATTTAGGCTTGGTATAATCGTAGTTATTGATATTATAATTATCGGTCAGCCTAATTTTTGCTTTTCCGTCCGACTCAATGGTGTTGTTTTTAGTTTTGTAGTCATAGACCAGTAGGTTTCTCCCGTTTTCGATTTTGTAAATATCATGGTTTTGACCTCCAACCAAACGAATCTTAATATTTTTCTTTCCACTTCCTTTTACTTCAAAAACGTCATCATCATCCAATCCGTAAATCCAGATTTCTTTTGTGAGGTCTTTTGAATAGCTTTTTTGATGGATTAGTTCTTCTTCTGTTTTTTTGATTCGAAAGATTGATATATCGGTTTCTCCGTTTTCTTTTCGGATAATTTCGAAGCGTTCTTTTTTGTCAGTTCCGGTCAAAACCACTAATTTCTGAAGAAATTCATAACGTTCTACAGCCCATTTATCAAGCTGATTTCGTCTTTCTTTTACTTTGGCAATAATCTCATTTGAGATTTCGTCTTGCACTTTTTCAGGAAGTTTTGCAAAGGCATTTTCGATTACTTCATCCGTTAGATGTTGTTGGATATATTGCGCTTGCTCTAACCACATTTGCTCATCAGCCTGATTTAGAAAGGTCAAATCCAACACATATCCAGAGCGGTTTAACCATTTTAGATTAATGTTTTTCTTGTGAAAATTCTGAATGTGTTTGGTTGCGGGAATTTGTAGTAAATAGCTCATTAAGGCTCCATCAAATTTTGCAAATACTTGATCTCTATCTCGCGGAATAGGCCTAAAAATGCTAAAGTTTTCCTGTTGATGTTCTGCCCATCTCCATTGGTCTTGATGTCTATCCCAATCACCTAAGATTACATCAAAGAGTCGTGCTCTAATGTAGGCTTGTTCGTCTATTTTTGATTTTTCGTTTTTTTGTAATGCCAGCATTAAATCGGAGGTACTAATGATGTCATCTGCATTTCCGAAATTATCAGCTTTGCTGTGCTCTGACATTGGTCGTTCTTCGATCATATAAAACTCATCACCATAATTTTCGTTGTACTTTCCTAAAGCAGTTTGTTTAGGGACATAAAACAATTCAGGTTTAGTATGATTTACTCCAATTGGCTTTGCTAAATATTGAATAATAAACGGATAAAATGGATTGGCTGAAGTAAAAAAATCAGATAAAAAATCCGATGCTCCTGTATCTTCGAAATCATCGACTACGTACTGATCAGTGTACATGGACTGAAAAAATCGAGTGGTGTTCTTTTTTAAAGAACGCATGGTATATTCTTTTCCGTTTTTATCAGCCAAACGAAGTGAATTGGATTGTGTTCCGCCTCCTGCTCGTAAAGGTTTTAGTCCTCCGTATAAAGTATCTAAACGCACATTTAGAACTTCGAATTCTCGTCCGTAATAATCCCGATACAATTCTCCAAACAAGAATTTATGAAACTTCGATTTATCTGTCGTTTGTTGAGGATAAATAGATGAAATTGTCGTAGCAGGAAAATTATCTCTATGATGGCTTTGGTCGGTTTGAATATTTTCCGGACTTAAAATTTGGCGAGAGAAAAGTAGCACTTCTTGATTTTCTTCAACCCCATAAAAATTGACTTTAGCACTCAAATCTTTATAAACTTCCAAAACAGCATATCCGTGTTTTCCGTACGAAAAATCATTTGGATTTGCGGCTCTTGCGAGATCGGTTTTTGAGGCTGAACCACTGATAATCTGTTTGATATTGTCTTTTTCTATGTATTGTAGATTATGTTCGTGACCCGAAACCACAATTACGTTATTGCGATGTGTAATTTCGATTTTGATACGATTGGCCAATTCACGATAAGGTGTACTTTGCAAATCTTGAGGAATTCCAATGGTTTTTCTGAAAAAACTAAAAACAGAACCTAACACAGGAAGCGGAATATTTCCGATAGGATATAATTGTTGATGGATCGAAAATAATTGTC
>CAZOQH010000120.1:0-4325 GCA_964581855.1 uncultured Flavobacterium sp. | reverse complement strand
TTTACCACTGATATAAAAAACGAGAAAATTGTAGTAATTTGCGAGAAAATTTAAAATCACTTTTCAAAGGCCGTTGTATAAATGTATTATCTGCCTAAATTTAATTAGTATGATTCATAAAAACCTATATAAATCTCTTACTTTCTTCGCTTTATTGTTTAATTCTTTGTGGAGCTATGCTCAAAAACCTTGTGAGTTTGATTTTGAAGTACAAAACGATAGTATTCAATATAGAGAAACCAAAAAACAACTGATTTATGAAAGAGAATTAGGTAAACGCAATGACTATGCCTTTATTTCTTTAATTAACGATCAAGGATACGTAATGCTAAATTATCAACGAATCCAAAAAAGCGATAGTTTTATCGAAACCCAATGTTTTGATCAAGATACTCGTATGTATTTACAACTCACAAACGGAAAAACATATACTTTAATCCATTCTGATAAAGATATTTGTTCATCACGACTTCCGGATTTAGAGAACAAAACCAATATCCGATTGCTTGATACCTCTTTCTTTTTTACGCAAGATGACTATGAAGACCTCAAAAAATTTCCTGTCTTTCTCATGCAAATTAAGTTCGGGGCAGGAGAAGAAATCAGTTATGTGTTGGAAAAAGAGTTAATTTCTAAAAACTTAGGCATTAGTTCAAATCCTGACAGCATTTTTATCAACTATTATAAATGTATCGAATAATGGAACATTTGATTCGGTTATCTGAAGAAGAACTTCAGTATATTACAAACTCCAGAAAAGGAGAAACCAAGCTGGGAGAAAGAATTTTGACTGTTCCTGAGGATGTTTCTGTGGATGAGTTTCTAAAAAATTCTGACGCACCTTTTGTTCTTTTCGGGATTCCTGAAGATGTAGGAATAAAAGCCAATCTCGGACGAACCGGATCAGCATCTGCCTATCAAAACACTCTAAAAGCACTTGCAAACATTCAGAATAACCGTTTTTTGAAAGGTAGCCAACTGATTGTTTTAGGACACATTAACACTACAAAATATCAAGAAAAAGCCCAAAACCTTAATCCAAACGATAAAGAGGAGCTAAAAGAGTTAAGAAACCTAGTGCTACAAATCGATAAAGAAGTTTCGCATCTGGTTTCGATTATTGTTAAAAACGGAAAAATTCCGATTGCCATTGGTGGAGGACATAATAATTCCTACGGAATGATAAAAGGAAGTGCACTTGCCAAAGCGAAACCTATAAATACTATAAATTTTGACGCTCATACTGATTTTAGAGCTTTAGAAGGAAGACATTCGGGTAATGGATTTTCGTATGCTTACGAAGAAGGCTTTCTGAATAAATATTTTATTTTCGGAATACACGAAAACTATACTTCTAAGGGAATTCTTCAACGTATCAAAGAAAATCCAAACAGAATTAGATATAACACGTACGAGCAAATAGCTGTTCGCAAAGAAAAGTCGTTTTCAGAAGAATTAGATCTAGCTTTAGATTTTATTGGTGATACTAATTTCGGAATTGAAATTGATTTGGACGCTATAGAAAATCTACCGAGTAGCGCTATGACATTCAGCGGATTTTCAGCAGAAAAAACACGTAGGTTTCTACACGTTTTTGCTTCAGACCCGAAAGCTTGTTATTTGCACATTTGCGAAGGAGCTCCGGAATTGTCAGACGAGAAAAATCCAAATCTAATCGGAAAACTCATTGCCTATTTGATAACTGATTTTATGAAAGCTAAAATTGGTGTGTAGTTCAAATCTTACTTTAATTATAAAAACACTTAAAAAAAACCTCACAGTATTTTGTAATACTGTGAGGTTTAATAATTATAATATAAATCTACATTTTATTGTTTGATGATCTTATTGGTTTCTTTTAACTGATTTTCGTGCTCTAAAACAACCAAATACATTCCTTTCGGAAGGCTTTCCATGTCTATCTGTTGACTGTTATTTTCAACCATAAGCACTTTACCTGTTAAGTCTGTTAGAGTCACTTTTTGAACTTCTCTACTAAAATACAACGCATCTTTTACTGGGTTTGGATAAAACTTAATAGTATATAACTCCTCATCATTAACACTCATCGTTGAGCAAACCAGCATAGTAGATTGTTCATCTATACAATTTCCTGCATTGTTTTCTATGGTTCTTAAGTTATCTTCGTCTGATAAGTAAGTACATAAATTTGTCAAGCTACAAACAGTAACACTAGGATTATCCACGATTATAAGCTCTCCTATCGTATTCGGGTCAATATTTACTAAACCAGAAATATCATTTAATAACGAATTGTTTTCTATATGTAATATGCCTCCATTATTATCTTGAATATCAAAAAGCTTTCCTTCACTAAAAGTTCCTCCTATACTTACTAAATTGATAAAATCATCAAGATTTGTTAATAATGGGCAATCTATTATTATAAGATTTCCGTTAATGTGCGTAATACTATTCAGTCCGCCTAAATCAGTAATATTTGAGCCACTTATGGTTAAATCTCCTGTGATTGTTGTACAGTCTAAATTAGAAAAATTATCTATCATTTCTTGTGAATTGAAAAACATATCACCGTTTATTGGTTCATCGAAGATTGTTTCTATTATCATTTCGTTTCCGCAACCATCAATTACTCTAAACATATAAAATATCTCTGGTTCAATATTCAAAAAAATATTATTTTCACCATTATCAGTTACTACAACCATATTTCCATTCCCATCTGTATCAACTAATTGATAAGTAAATGGTGGTACACCAAACGCATTTAAAGAAATCATAGCTTCTCCTTCACAAAATAAAGCTCCTGATAAAAACACCTCAAACATAGGCTCCGGAACAAAATGAGTGATAATTACTTCGTTGCCACAGTTCTCATCTTTTATAAGAATTCTGTAATTTCCTGGAACAATCCCCATGAACACAGTAGTATCTTCACCATCTCCTTGTGGTCCTCCAACCTCTACAAATGTACCGCTCCCTACAGGCTGTTCTACAAGCAATTGATAATATTCTGCAACGCCTTGAAAAAGCATTACTGTAATTGTACCAGTATCACATACGATAGAACTCATGATTTCTGTAGTTTGAGGAGTTACAGAATTAATCAAGAAACTTATAGTTATAATTTCTTCTTCAGTACCTAACGAAGTACTTCCTACTAACTGTGTAACAGCAACTTTATAATCTCCAGAAATAAGCCCTGAAAAAACAAAAGAATCTCCAGCATCTCCCATTCCGAATGAATAAGGAATTGTATTTTCGGGTAATTTGTATAGTACATACTCTAATGTTGCACCTGCAGTTGTATTTTCGGTGGTTATGCTAATGGCTCCATTACTACCGTAACAAGTTTCGGGAGTTGCTGTAAGGTTCAAATCAAATCCTTGTGCATTAAGCCCAATAAATGTTACAAGAAAAAATAGTGAATAAAATAGTTTTTGTTTCATAAGAATGTTTTTTGATATTACTCTTTTATATTTTAACAAATATATAAAAATACTCTTATAAACCTCATTATTAGTAAAAAACAACTCTAAATTATAACCTAATAGTTATTAAAATAAAAAATATTCGTTTTTAAAAGCACAACTTTATAAGGATTGCCCAAAAGGATGATAAACCAACAACACACAGTAATTCTTGTATGTATTTTTCTACACCTTTTTACACAATTTTCACACTTTTCCACTTTCTTTAGATTTTATCAAACTGCTTTAATTTTCAACAAATTAAGACTGATATCAACAAAATTCAATAATTTGGTTTAGTTTTTGGAGTTCCTAATAAAACATTAAAATTTGATTTTATGAAAAAGCTAATCTTATTAACTACAACATTATTTGGTTTTGCATTTTTTGCACAAGGTCAAGAAATTGCTAAAAACGCTTTAGGTCTCCGCTTTGGAGATAACGATGGATTTGGTGCTGAAATCTCTTATCAAAGAGGACTTTCAGAAAACAATCGTTTAGAAGTTGGTTTAGGCTGGCGAAACAGCAATCGAGCTGATGCTTACAAACTAACAGGCGTTTACCAATGGGTTTGGGACATCGACAATGGCTTTAATTGGTATGCTGGTGTAGGAGGTGGTGTAGGAAGCTGGAGTTACCGACATAATGACGAAAGAGATAATGGTACTTTCTTGCTTGTGGCCGGACAAATTGGGGTAGAATATGGTTTCCGTGAGATTCCACTTTTACTATCATTAGATTTCCGTCCTGAGCTTTATTTTGGAGATGGTTGGAGAGGCGACGATTTCGGTCCGGATATTGCGCTTGGAGTTCGCTTCAAATTTAATTAAAATAAAAAAATCCCGTTCTTTTAGAGAACGGGATTTTTTATTT
>CAZOQH010000119.1:0-4361 GCA_964581855.1 uncultured Flavobacterium sp. | reverse complement strand
TTCATAAATTAATTAAAATATTATTATTGGTGTAAACGTATAAAATATTTAGAATATAACCAATTTTAATGTTATTTTTATGAGTATTCCTTTTTCTTTCTATTTATTGCTATTGCTTTAAAAATTGACATAAAAAAGTTATTTTTGTATATATATATTTTGTTATGGCAGACACACCTTCTAATATGTTACCTTTACATACCAAAGCACCTGATTTTTATCTAAAAGACACGAATTCTAATTTTACATATTCGTATAAAGATATCAAAGGCGAAAAAGGAACATTAATTATTTTTATGTGTAATCATTGTCCGTTTGTATTACACGTAATAGACGAAGTAATTCGCATACACAACGACTACAGGGTACAAGGAATTTCTGTTGTAGGAATCAGCAGTAATGACATTGTCAAGTATCCTGAGGATGCTCCTGATAAGATGGCGGACTTTGCTTTTAAGAAAGGAATTCGTTTTCCGTATTTATTCGATGAGAGTCAAGAAGTGGCAAAAGCCTATGATGCCGCTTGCACTCCTGACTTCTACCTTTTTGATACTAACGATCGATTGGTTTATAGAGGTCAATTAGACGATTCCAGACCTTCTAATGGTATTCCGGTAAGTGGAAGTGATTTAAGAAATGCAATTGACGGCATTTTATATAACCGAAAGATTAATCCTGAACAAAAACCCAGTATAGGATGTAATATTAAATGGAAATAAAAAAAGAGGTTCAAATTGAACCTCTTTTTTATGTTTAATTACTCTTCGTCATCATCTTCATCATCCTCATCAGGACGATCTTTATCATAGCTATCTTCTTCATCGTCATCAGAAGTTTCGTCTTCTATGTCTTTTATAGGAGGCGTAGCTACTACTAAATCCAGATCAAGATCTTCGTCTTCGTCAAAGTTTTCAATCCTGTCTGCTAATTTAGTACTTACCTTTACTAAATAAATCGTATCTTCTGTACGAACCTCTACTGCCTCAACAGTTTCGTTTTTAGCATTTTTAAAGCGGATAATATCAGCATCATCATATCCGTCAGGAAATTTATCAACTAATAAAGTCAAAATTTCGTTGGTTAATTTTGCGTAGTCAACAATTACTCGTTTCATAAAGATATTCGGAAACTATTTTATTGGTTTAATAAATAGGCAAAAATAAGTGGAGCTACAATAGTAGCGTCCGATTCAATCATAAACTTAGGTGTATCAGCATCTAGTTTTCCCCAAGTAATTTTTTCGTTAGGAACAGCTCCCGAATACGAACCATAACTTGTTGTAGAATCAGATATTTGGCAGAAGTAAGCCCAAAACGGAACATCTTCCCACTCTAAATCTTGATACATCATCGGAACTACACAAATAGGAAAATCTCCAGAAATTCCACCTGCAATCTGGAAGAACCCTACTCCTTTTCCACTAGAATTAGCACGGTACCATTCTGTTAAATACACCATATATTCAATTCCTGATTTTACGGTCGAAGCTTTGAGTTTTCCTTTAATAACGTTTGAAGCAAAAATATTTCCTGTAGTGGAGTCTTCCCATCCTGGACAAATAATCGGTAGATTTTTTTCGGCTGCTGCAACAATCCACGAATCTTTTGGATCAATTTCGTAATATTGTTCTAAAACTCCTGAATTCACCACTTGATATAAATATTCGTGAGGCAAGTATCTTTCTCCTTTTGATTCAGCAGCATGCCATACATCCTCTAAGTGTTTTTGTAAACGTCTAAAAGCTTCCTCTTCAGGGATACAAGTATCAGTTACACGGTTATAGTGATTATCTAATAGTTCTCTTTCGTCTTGCGGAGTTAAGTCTCTCCAATTCGGAATTCTTTTGTAATGTGAATGGGCAACCAAATTCATTACATCTTCCTCAAGGTTAGCTCCTGTACAAGATATAATATGTACTTTGTCTTGACGAATCATTTCGGCAAGCGAAACACCTAATTCAGCAGTGGACATTGCTCCTCCAAGAGATATTAACATTTTCCCTCCTTCAAGCAGGTGTTGTTCATATCCTTTAGCAGCATCCACCAAAGCAGCAGCATTAAAATGCCTGTAATTGTGTTCAATAAATTGTCTAACAGCTCCTTTACTCATTTCGTTTAGTTTTATATGTTTTTTTTCAGAAATAAATTATTTTTCGTTGTATCCAAGAATTTTTAAAACATCTTCTGAGGTTTGTTGTTCAGAAAAAATTTCGGTAGCCAAAATACCATTTTTATCTCTATCAATCAAAATATGTTTTGGCTGTGGAATCAAGCAGTGATGAATTCCGCCAAACCCTCCAATAGTTTCTTGATAAGCACCAGTATTAAAAAAACCGATATACAATGGTTTATCGCGATTATACTTCGGAAGATAAACCGCATTCATGTGTTGCTCTGAGTTATAATAATCATCACTATCACAAGTTAATCCTCCTAACAGTACTCTTTCATAGGTATCATTCCAACGATTAACCGCCATCATTACAAAACGCTTGTTGATTGCCCAAGTATCCGGAAGAGTCGTAATAAAAGATGAATCTATCATATTCCATTTTTCTCTATCATTTTGTTGTTTTTGGTACAAAACCTCATAAATAGCACCACCGCTTTCGCCTACCGTAAATGAACCAAATTCAGTAAAAATATGAGGAACCGGAATTTCTGCATCATCACAAGCAATTTTAATCTGATTCAAAATTTCCTCAACCATATATTCGTAATCATAATTAAAAGCTAGCGAATTTTTGATTGGAAATCCTCCTCCAATATTTAAACTATCAAGTGTAGGACATTCTTTCTTTAAAGCAATATATACTTTCATACATTTCAGAAGTTCGTTCCAGTAATAGGCCGTATCACGAATTCCTGTGTTAATGAAAAAGTGAAGCATTTTTAGCTCTAATTGTTTATTCTCTTGAATTTGCTTTCTGTAAAATGGAACAATATTTTTATATCCAATACCTAAACGCGAGGTATAGAATTCAAATTTTGGTTCTTCCTCTGCAGCAATACGAATTCCTATCTTAAACTTCTTATCGGTTTTATCTAAAAGCAAATCAAGCTCTTCATAGTTATCAATTACAGGAATGGTATTTTTATGTCCATTATTGATAAGACGAGCCACATTCTCTATATATTGTTCTCTTTTAAAGCCGTTACATACTATAAAAGTATTTTTCTTTATTTTTCCTTCCTCCATTAAACTTTCAACAATATTTATATCAAAAGCCGATGAGGTTTCGATATGAATATTGTTTTTAAAAGCTTCATCCATCACGAACTTAAAATGGGAGCTTTTAGTACAATAACAATAATAGTAATTGCCTTCGTAACCTAATTTTTCCATGGCACCTCTAAACCAACCTTTGGCACGGTTAATATTATTAGAGATCGCAGGGAGATAAGTAAACTTAAGAGGAGTTCCATATTGTTCTACAAGCTTCATTAAATCAATATTATGAAAGTGCAGATTATGGTCTTTATCAAGTGTAAACTCTTCTTGAGGAAAATAAAATGTTTGGTTTATTAAATCAAAGTATTTAGTGTTCATTTTTGTTGTATTTAAGATTCTTAATTTTTAAAAAATAACGAAAAATGAACATTTCTCAAACTCTGATATTAGCGTAGATTATTTCGAGCTCTTTTTCTTTATTGATATATTTATTGGGTTGAAAAACAACAACCTCTATACCCAGTAACAATACCTTAATCAATTTGATAAAGGTAATGTGCTGTATGCTATCAGCCGATAATTTGATATTGTTTATGGTCTTTCTCACTTACGGGCAAATGTAAAAAATATTCCTTTTGATTAGCAATATATTTTGATTAAAAAAAAGCTAATTAAAACAAAAAAATAAGGTAAATTCATTTTTAGCCTTGTTCTATTTGTTCTAACGCAGATTTGATTCTGTGTATTATTCTCGCTTAGTTTACGTCAATAAAAAAGCCCGTATCTAAAAGACACGGGCTTCATAAAAAAAGGCGATGACATACTCTCCCACAAATGCAGTACCATCTGCGCAGTCGGACTTAACTTCTCTGTTCGGAATGGGAAGAGGTGAGCCCCGACGCAATAATCACCTTAAGTTTTTGTTTAAGGTTAATAGAAAATAGATAAATCTATAACTTTAAACTGGCTTAAGCCAAAATATTTTAACATATTGAGATAAAAACAACACTTAATCGAAGTTAAGAAAGCCTCCCTCTCTCTTACAAGAGAGGAAGTCGATAATAAGCTTATGGGTTATTAGTACTACTCGACTTTGACATTACTGCCTTTACATCTATAGCCTATCAACGTGGTAATCTTCCACGACCCTTTAAAGAAATCTCATCTTGTGGTGGGTTTCGCACTTATAT
>CAZOQH010000118.1:0-4403 GCA_964581855.1 uncultured Flavobacterium sp. | reverse complement strand
CAAACGCACCGACAATTATTTTTGGATGAACCAAAGAGAAAATCAAGAAGTACTTGATTACGTTAAGGCCGAAAACGAGTATTACCAACAAATGACCGCTCATACATTAGAACTTCAGAATTCACTTTTCGAAGAAATGAAAGGGCGCATTAAAGAAGATGATTCTTCTGTTCCTTATTTTTATAATGGATATTGGTATATTACCCGTTACGAAGTAGGAAAAAACTATCCTATTCACACGCGTAGAAAAGCAAGTATGGATGCTCCCGAAGAAATTATGTTTGATTGTAACCAAATGGCAGAAGGAGAAAGCTATTTCCATTTGTCTGGTATAAGCATTAGCCCCGACAATAAACTTGCAGCCTTTGCAGTAGATAATGTAAGTCGTAGAATTTATACCATTCAAATTAAAAACCTTGAAACCGGAGAAATCCTTTCGGATAAAATCGAGGGAGTGACTGGAGGTTCTTCGTGGGCAAACGACAATAAAACACTGTTTTATACAGCTAAAGATGCACAAACTCTTCGTGCAGACAAAATTTACAGACATACACTCGGAACTCCGCAAAGTGAAGACACAATGATTTTTCACGAAAAAGACGATACCTTTACTACCTTCGTTTATAAAGAAAAATCACACAAATATTTGATTATCGGTTCATCAAGTACCTTAACTTCTGAATACCAAATATTAGAGGCCGACAATCCGGAAGGTAACTTTAGAGTGTTTCAACCAAGAGTAAGAGGTTTAGAATATGGTATCGATTATTATAACGGTAAATTTTATATCGTTACAAACAAAGATGGAGCTACTAACTTTAAGGTAATGACAACTCCCGAACAATCTACCACACAAGAAAACTGGACAGATTTAATTTCTCACAGAGAAGATACGCTTTTAGAAGGAATTGATATTTTCAAAGATTTTCTGGTTGTAAGTGAAAGAAATAATGGATTGAATAAAATTCAAATCAAACCTTGGAATGGTTCGGGTGATTATTATTTACCTTTCGAAAGCGAAACCTATACGGCATATACCACTTCAAACATCGATTTCGATACCGATAAACTACGCTATGGTTATCAATCTATGAAAACCCCCGCTTCGATTATTGAGTTTGATATGAAAACTCAGGAGAAAAAAATTCTGAAAGAGCAGGAAGTTTTAGGAGGAAAATTCGACAAAGACAATTATGTAGAAGAAAGAATTTGGGCAACTGCTCAGGACGGAACCAAAATACCTATTTCTGTAGTATATAAAAAAGGAATGAAAAAAGACGGAAGCAATCCTTTCTTACTATATGCTTACGGCTCGTATGGCTATTCGCTTGACCCTTATTTTTCGACCTCAAGACTGAGTTTATTAGACCGAGGTTTTGTGTATGCAATTGCTCATATTAGAGGCGGAGAAGAACTCGGAAGACTTTGGTACGAAGACGGAAAATTATTAAATAAGAAAAATACGTTTACTGATTTTATCGATTGCTCTAAGTTTGTAATCGACCAAAAATATACTTCTGCAGAGCATTTATACGCTTCAGGAGGTTCGGCAGGTGGATTGTTAATGGGTGCTGTGGCTAATATGGCTCCTGAATTGTATAACGGAATTATTGCTTCGGTTCCGTTTGTGGATGTAGTTACTACAATGCTCGACGATTCAATTCCGCTTACTACAGGAGAATATGATGAATGGGGAAATCCGAACGAAAAAGAATATTATGATTATATGCTTTCGTATTCACCTTATGACAATGTAATTGCTCAAGCTTATCCAAATATGTACGTTTCAACAGGATTCCACGATTCTCAAGTACAATATTGGGAACCTCTAAAATGGGTAGCTAAACTAAGAGCCTTAAAAACAGATAACAATCTTTTGTTTATGGATACCAATATGGAAGCAGGACATGGAGGAGCTTCCGGACGTTTTGAAGCCTTAAGAGAAGTAGCCAAAGAATATGCTTTCCTGCTAGATTTAGAAGGTATAAACAAATAAAAAAACAAAACTTCTATAACTAAAAAAGAGTAAAAAAATTCTAAAATAACAACGAACTCCCAAACGATTTAAATCGTTTGGGAGTTCGCTTTTTAGTGTGTATTACAAACACAACATTTAGCATATCCTACTCCACTCTACAAACAATATAAAAAATTAGGTTTATTGTTAAAAAAAATATAATTTCGTTAGTTGTTAAAACTTTACTAAACTAACTAATTATTGACTTTTTATGGAACAATTCATTATTTATTTACCTATTGCGATGGCCTTAATAGGCTTGGTATTTATGTCTATTAAAAAATCATGGATTCTTAAACAAGATGCCGGAGACGGAAGAATGAAAGAAATCTCAGATTATATTTACGAAGGAGCACTGGCATTCCTTAAAGCAGAATACAGACTACTTACTTTATTTGTTATCGGAGCAAGTATTGCTTTAGCAGGAATTTCATTTATAGTTCCTACAACGCACTGGATGATTGTCATTGCTTTTATCTTCGGAGCTATTTTTTCGGCTTATGCAGGAAATATAGGAATGAAAATCGCTACAAAAACTAACGTAAGAACCACTCAAGCCGCTAGAACAAGTTTACCTCAAGCCTTAAAAGTATCTTTTGGAGGAGGAACTGTTATGGGGCTCGGAGTTGCAGGATTAGCAGTATTGGGGCTTACGGCTTTCTTTATCATCTTTTTCCATATTTTTATGGACGGACAATGGACTTCAACAGATCAAATGACTATCGTTCTAGAAACACTTGCAGGATTCTCTTTAGGTGCTGAATCTATTGCGCTATTTGCTCGTGTAGGTGGAGGAATCTACACTAAGGCTGCAGATGTTGGAGCGGATTTAGTCGGAAAAGTAGAAGCTGGTATTCCGGAAGATGACCCTCGTAACCCAGCTACTATTGCCGATAACGTAGGAGATAACGTAGGAGATGTAGCCGGTATGGGAGCCGATTTATTCGGATCGTATGTGGCAACTGTGTTAGCAGCTATGGTGTTAGGTAATTATGTAATCAAAGATATGGGAGGAGATATTACCTCAGAAGGGTTCGGAGGAATCGGTCCTATATTACTACCTATGGCAATTGCTGGTTTTGGAGTATTATTCTCTATTATCGGAACATTCTTAGTTAAAATAAAAGATAATAATGCCAGAGAAAAACAAGTTCAACACGCCTTAAACAAAGGAAATTGGATAGCTATACTACTAACCTTGATTTCCTGCTACTTTTTAGTAGATTATTTACTACCGCAAACCATGCAAATGTCGTTTTACGGAGAAGGAATTAAAGAAATCTCGTCAATACGAGTATTCTATACAACTATTGTAGGACTTGTAGTAGGAGGAGCCATCTCATCTATAACCGAATACTATACCGGATTAGGAACAAAGCCTGTTTTGGCAATCGTTCAAAAATCAGCTACCGGAGCAGGAACAAACGTAATTGCAGGACTGGCAACCGGTATGATTTCTACTTTCCCGAGTGTACTTCTTTTTGCAGGGGCAATTTGGGCTTCATACGCTTTAGCCGGGTTCTACGGTGTTGCACTTGCAGCCTCTGCTATGATGGCTACGACAGCCATGCAATTAGCTATTGATGCTTTCGGACCAATTGCTGATAATGCAGGAGGAATTGCAGAAATGAGCGAATTACCAAAAGAAGTTCGAACCAAAACTGACATTCTAGATTCCGTAGGAAATACTACTGCTGCAACCGGAAAAGGATTTGCTATCGCCTCGGCCGCACTTACCTCATTGGCTTTATTTGCTGCTTATGTAACTTTTACAGAAATTGACGGAATTAACATCTTTAAAGCTCCTGTACTGGCAATGCTTTTTGTTGGAGGAATGATTCCCGTAGTTTTTTCTGCTTTGGCTATGAATTCCGTAGGAAAAGCAGCTATGGATATGGTATATGAAGTACGAAGACAGTTTAAAGAAATTCCGGGAATTATGGAAGGAAAAAACAAACCCGAATACGGAAAGTGTGTAGAAATTTCGACCAAAGCTGCTTTAAGAGAAATGATGCTCCCGGGAGTATTAACTATAGGATTTCCGATTCTTATCGTAATTATAGGAAAACTAATGTACAGCAATAATAATCAAATAGTAGCCGAAATGTTAGGAGGATATATGGCAGGAGTAACCGTATCGGGAGTTCTTTGGGCTATTTTCCAAAACAATGCAGGAGGAGCTTGGGATAATGCCAAAAAATCATTCGAAGCTGGAGTCGAAATCAACGGAGAAATGACTTACAAAGGTTCTGAAGCACATAAAGCTGCCGTAACCGGAGATACTGTCGGAGACCCATTCAAAGATACTTCAGGACCATCTATGAATATCTTGATTAAACTGACTTGCCTTATCGGATTAGTTATTGCTCCAATTTTAGGAGGGCAT
>CAZOQH010000117.1:0-4422 GCA_964581855.1 uncultured Flavobacterium sp. | reverse complement strand
AACAACAGTTCCGTCTGGGAGGTTCTGAATATGATAATTAACCTCCGAAAAGGTTTATCAGAACAAAACCTGCATAAGCAAAAAGCTCATACAGGTTTTTAAATATAAAAAAAATAGTGGTTTCTGAGGTTATTGTATAATTACAAGTCTTTTTTGATAAACTTTTTAAGCGAAATCCAAAACGGAACCACAAACCATAGGCATAAAAGTACAAACGAAACCAGTAATCCTACAGAAGTACCCAATGCCTTTTTAAAGACAGCTCCGGTATAACCCATCATGGCAGAGACTTCGAGTTCTAACAAAATCTGAATACGAGCCAAATCAATCGGATTTAAAGCCGTAATGGCAACCATCGCATTTTCGATGGGATATTCCGACAATTGAAACAATAAAAACAATACGATTCCGTCAAAAAGTAAAGCAAAATACAACCAAAGCATAATCGCAATCCCAATGCCTTTGGCCTTGTCGCGCGTCATAATCGAAGCCAAACAAGCCAACGAAGCAAAAACTACACTGATAAGACTTCCCATCACCAACATCATCACCCCAACCTTATCAGGCGAATAAATCATCAACGGAATACCCGAACCAATCAAAAATGCCAGTATCAAACTCAAAGACAAGCCCGAAAATAAACCTATCCATATCTTTTTGCGCTTGACCGGTTGACTCAACAACATCTCAATAAACTCCGAACTATTGTATATATAAATGGTCGAAAACAAAATAGAAACCAACGGAACGGTAAACAAAATCACGTTTAAAACAGTTAGTATTCCTTTGGTGGCGTTGTCTTCTAAAGCAAACGAACTCCAAGACAAAATAGCCAGCATCACCGTATAAGCAATAATGATTTTGCTTTTGAGTATGTCTAAAAATATAATCTTTATGATTTTGTTCATCGTACTATGATTTTTGGGTTGACTTTAAAACTTTGGATATCGCTTTCGATAGCTTGGTCTCTTGGGTTTCGTCTTTTAGCTGCTGCACCGGTTTATGAAACTCTATTACGCCCTCTTGCATAAAGATAATTTGGCTTACCAAATCATCCAATTCGCTCAACAAATGCGAAGTTATCAAAATCAGTTTGCCTTTTTCTTTCTCTTTGATGATTTTCTCTTTCAGAATTTCAGATGCCAACGGGTCAAGACCTGCTGTGGGTTCGTCTAAAATCAATACTTCGGGTTTAAACATAAAGGCCAAAGTCGCACTCACCTTTTGTGTGGTTCCCCCCGAAAGGGTGCTCATCTTTTTGTTGGCAAGCTCCTCAATCTTAAAAGCTTCGTACAACTCTTTGTCCACATCCTGATTTTGTCTGATTTCCTGCACCATTTCAAACACCTGACCAATGGTCATATTGTCGGGATAACGCCCGATTTGTGGCATATATCCAATGCGGTTCCGATAGTGGTATTCACCTAAAACCGAAGCTCCGTCAAACTCAATACTTCCGCTATCAGGCACTACCATACCTAAAAAGGATTTAATCAGAGTGGTTTTTCCGCAACCATTCGGACCTATCAAAGCAATACATTCTCCTTTATTTGCCGTTACCGAAACATTGTTCAGCACGTTAAGTTTACCAAATTTCTTGTTTAAATTCTTTATCTCTATCATAACTTTACAGGGCGCATTAGTGGTGTTTCATCTTTCAAATAATCAGGTGTAATACTAGGTAAAACCCTTTCGGATTTGTCTAAAAGCGTAATCATAAAGCTTCGAAACAACAGCATAGCCGATTGGTTTCTTTCGACTAAAACCGAGAACAAACTCAACGGATGATACGGCACATCGCCCAATCCGTCTTTGTCAAGGTCATATCCCTCGTATTTATCCCAATAATTTCCGTTAAATGATTTTACTTTTAGTTTTCCGTTGGTGGCTACATCAAAGGTATTTCCGAAAAAGTTATTGTTCGTTACCACCGCATCGCTACTACTGGCATTGATTTTTAGTGCCCATCCGTTTTTCAGGAACTTGTTTTCGCGTATCTCAATGCGGTTGGCTCCGTCTCCGTAAATTGCCATGGTATTCTCGCTAAACTCATTTCGCAATATCTTACTATCGTCAATCTCTTTAAGCAAAACCCCATAAGCAGCTCCTCCCCAACTCTTTGTAAACACATTTTCTATCATTTCTACCCGCTTGCTGTACATCACAGCCACACCCGCATCGTTTTCTCTAAAGATATTGTGTTTAAAAACATTGTCATGCGAAAACATAAAGTGCAATCCATAGCGTTTGTTCTGAAGGCATTGGTTGTCTGTAATGGTCGAACTTTCGACAAACTCCAAATAAATAGCATCTCTATGTCCTTGGATGATGTTCCCCTGAATCGTCATAAATTTAGATTTCCAGATATGGATGCCATTAGCCGAGGGTTTTCCTTTTACCTTGCCGGATGTCAAGCGATTGTTGAGGTACGATACCTCGGTCGAATTGATTGTATGTATGCCAAAGAAGTTGTTCTCAAATCGACAGTTTTCGATACGTACGTTTTTGGCGTCTTTGATTTTAAGTGCAGCGATATCTTTAAAGCTCGAACTACCCGAATTAGTAAACAATACGGTTTTGATAACCACATCATCGTGTTCTACCAATAAGTTTTCGTGTATGTTTTCGCCATCAATCTCCGGATAATCCTCTCCGATAATGGTTACCGCTTTTTTTAAGTGCAACGGACCTTCGCGATATACACCGGGCTTAATCAGTATGGTATCGCCATTTTGTGCTTGTTCAAAAGCTTTTTTGATGGTCTTTTGCGGATTATTGGGTTCAACAATTATGGTGTTTGCCAAGGTGTATTCCCCAAACAAAATCAGCAAAAGTAGTGTCAGTTTGAATTGAAATAATCTTCCCATAGTAGCATTGTTCCAGAGTGTTCTTTGTGATGTTCTTGGCAGGTTTTTTCGTCTGCAAAAGCCGCAGTATTAGAGCCCATAGGGCTTTTTAATTCTGGGTTGTGCAATAAAAAACTACTTTCTGCCCGGATGAGTTGCTCGGTGGTATGAAAATCTACCAACCAAAGCGAATGCACTTGGTCTTGCGCAACTACCCCTTCTTGCAGAAATGCTTTCATACAATACATATCATCGAACTTATAAATTCTTCCTTTTTGAGTTACGAGTTCTGCACCATACCGTATGTCGCTAATATTCATCATACAATGATCGCAATTATCCACTCCAAACTCAATCGGCTTTGGCTCTTTGCTACACGAAATCAGTAACAAAGCAAAGAGAGAAATTCCTAACAATGCTCTTAGTTTCATATTATTTCTTTTTAAATTTAAATTCTAATATCAATCCCCAAATTGCCAAGCCCACTGCCGCAAACATTGCCCATCCTCCTATAGCCGGAATAGAATAAGCTCCGAAGTTTAACAATTGCTTGTAGCCCAACATAGGCGGTTGATAGCTCATTCCGGGAACCTGAATAGGTGCCGTAGGGTCTAAATTGTGCCCGTAATCGTACAGCCACAAATAAAACCGAATGATAGTAACTATACCAAACAAAGCAAAAAAGATAACCCAAAACAGGTACAAACCTCTTCGATTGACTGCTGCTGTTAGCAACCCAATAAGTCCTAAAGCTACAATAATATAGGGCAATACACTAAATTCGATAAAATCTTTTTCGTTTATTTCCTTCATCCCGATATAGTTATTCAACCCGTTGATGATTTGTACATCACCACTCAATTTATCTGCGTGTATAAAAAGTTCTAATCCTTCGGGATATTGCGGTGCTGTGAGTTGAATTTGCCAGATGGGAACAAATAACGCAATAAACATTACGGCACCTGCTATACCTACTACTATTCTGGTAATGGGGTGCAAAGACGTTTTTGCTGTTTTCATAATCGTTGTATTTTTAAAGAGTTGCCCCTTTTGAAGAAGCAACTCTTTAAGTTTCTAAAAAAGGTTATTCTGCTTTGGGAGCTTTGTCACCGGTTCCGTAACGGAGTGGTGTGTTGCTTCCGGCAGGTGATACTCTAATGTATCCTTGCATTTCTTGATGCAGTGCACTACAGAAGTCTGTACAATACATCGGGATGATACCTACTTTGGTCGGAACCCATTTCATTGTTCGGGTTTCTCCTGGTAAAATAAGAACTTCGGAATTGTTATTACCCATTACGGCAAATCCGTGTGGTAAATCCCAGTCTTGTTCTAGGTTAGTGATATGGAAATAAACCTCATCACCCATTCTAATACCTTCGATATTATCTGGTGTAATATGCGTTCTGATAAGTGTCATATAAACATCTACGCGATTTCCGTTGCGAACTACACGCGTATCATCTTCATTTTTAACTACGTGTTTATGTGTATTGGCATTGATATCATAAATACGTTTTTGTTTATCTACAATAAGCGAAGCCGGTACTATTTGTGCATAGTGAGGCTCTCCGAT
>CAZOQH010000116.1:0-4460 GCA_964581855.1 uncultured Flavobacterium sp. | reverse complement strand
TTGCTCATAACAGTTTACCTTATTTAGACTTTCAACCTGAATACACTTTTTTAGACTTGCCTCAATTTCATCGTTCTGAAAATCTAAATTGCGTAGAGCGACTTTTAGATGAACACATTCAAAAAGGTAAAGGCGATAACATTTGCATTCAAACTTTTGATGAAGTTTGGACCTATCGAGATTTGTACGAAAAAGCCAATCAGATCGCTCACGTTTTGGTTGAGGATTTGGGGTTGCAATCAGGGAATCGGGTGTTGCTTCGTTCGTGTAACAATCCGATGATGGTGGCTTGTTGGTATGCGATTTTAAAAGCAGGTGGAATTGTTATTGCAACGATGCCTTTACTTCGTGCAAAAGAGTTGAAAACCCTGATTGATTGTGCCGAAATTTCTCATGTTTTGTGTGATGCTGATTTGGCTGAGGAGATGAATTTGGTAACATCTGACTTTATAAAAGAAACTTGTCTGTTCGGAAATGGAGATTTAGAAAATAAAATGATTTCCAAGTCGAAAACATTCGAAAATCATCCTACAAAAGCCAACGATATAGCCATTATCGGCTTCACATCAGGCACCACTGGAAACCCAAAAATGACGGCTCATTACCACAAAGATATGCTGAATATCTGTGAGGCTTTCCCGAATTATTCCCTTCAGCCGACCGAAAAAGATATTTTTACGGGTAGCCCTCCTATCGGGTTTACCTTTGGTTTGGGAGGATTGGTTTTGTTCCCGATGTATTTTGGAGCGAGTACGTTTTTAATAGAAAAACCGTCACCTGATTTGCTTTTAGAAGCTATCGAAAAACATCAAATTACGATTTGTTTTACTGCTCCAACCGCTTGGAGAGTTCTTTCCACTAAAGCAAAAGAATACAATATCTCAAGTCTAAGAAAATGTGTTTCGGCAGGTGAAACACTTCCACTAAAAATTTGGGAAGATTGGTATAAAATCACCGGATTGAAAATCATTGACGGAATCGGAGCAACCGAAATGCTTCATATTTTTATCTCTTCGAATGAAGAAAACATGCGACCAGGAGCTACCGGAATGCCCATAACAGGTTACGAAGCTAAAATTATTGATGAAAACGGAAATGAACTTCCATCCAATCAGCAAGGAAGGCTCGCCGTTCGTGGAATTACAGGTTGTAAGTATTTGAATAGATTAGACAAACAAAAAGAATATGTTCAGAATGGTTGGAACCTGACAGGAGATATTTTCCGAAAAGACGAAGACGGTTATTATTGGTTTGTAGCTCGTGGTGATGACATGATTATTTCTTCGGGTTATAATATTGCAGCCATTGAAGTAGAAAGCATACTTTTAACTCACGAAGAAATTCTCGAATGTGCGGTTGTCGGACTTCCGGATGAAGAACGTGGAATGCTGGTTTGTGCTAATATTATCTTGAAAAACAAAGAAAAATCTTGTGTTGAACTGGCAAAATCTATTCAAGATTGGTTTAAACAAAAAGCAGCTCCTTATAAATATCCGAGAGTAATTAACTTTTTGGATCAATTACCTAAAACAGAAACAGGGAAGATTCAACGGTTTAAGTTGAAATAGTATTAAGATTTGAGTATTAAGTATTAAGATAAATAAATAATGAGTTATTTTATAAAACAAGAAAAAATACGTTTTAAACACACCGATTTTGCGGGAATTGTATTTTATCCCCGTTTTTTAGAGATGCTAAATGATTTGGTAGAAGATTGGTTTGAAGAAGCATTAGACCGACCTTTTTCAAAAATCCATGAAACCAACGGAATACCCACCGTTGATTTAAAAGTACAATTCAAAAAAGCGGCTAGAATTGGTGAGGTTATAACCAAAAAATTATGGGTAAAAGAATTAAAAAATTCATCGGTGGTTTGTGGTTTCGAATTTATAAACCAGAACGAAGAAACAGTTCTTCTAGGCGAAGTTGCCTTGGTAAATGTCAGCATTGCACAAGATCGTCAAAACATTAAAGCTGAGTCTTTTTCGGAAGAAATGAAAAATAAAATAAGTAAATTTATCTAACCCTTTCAGGGTTTAAAACCCTGAAAGGGTAAAATTTAAAATAATAGAATTATGGAATTCAAAAAATTTAAAGCCGCATCCGTTCAAACTGCACCGGTATTTCTAAATGTAGAAAAAACGATTGATAAGGCCATTTCGTTTATTAAAGAAGCTGCTCAAAACGGAGCAAAACTCATTGCTTTTCCGGAAGTTTTTGTCGCAGGTTATCCGTATTGGAACTGGATTATGACACCGGTTCAAGGCAGTAAATGGTATGAAGAATTGTATAAAAATTCGGTTGCTACCGATGATGCAGTAATGCAAAAACTCTACAAATCCGCAAAAGAAAATGATATTCATATCGTTATCGGAATTAACGAAAGAGGCAAAAGCTACGGAGAGATTTACAACACCAACTTAATCATTGACAACAAGGGAAACCTTATCGGGAAGCACAGAAAATTGGTCCCAACGTGGGCAGAAAAACTCACTTGGACTTCGGGAGACGGCTCTTCTTTAAAGGTTTACGATACCGAAGTGGGTCCAATCGGAACCTTGGCTTGTGGAGAAAACACAAATACCTTGGCTCGATTTACGTTGCTTTCTCAAGGCGAATTAATCCATATTGCTAATTATATTTCGCTTCCGGTTGCTCCACCTGATTATGATATGGCAGAAGCGATTAAAATCAGGGCAGCGGCTCATTCGTTTGAAGGAAAATTATTTACCATTGTTTCGTGTTCGACAATTTCAAAGGAGATTAAAGATGTTATGCGTGTAGAAGTTCCGAATGTTGATGAATTATTAGATAGAAAAAGTAGTGCATTTTCTGGATTTATAGGACCAAACGGAGCGGTAATTGGTCAGCCACTTATTGACGATGAAGGAATTATTTATGCGGATATCGATTTAGCGAAATGCATCCAACCCAAGCAAATGCACGATATTCTGGGGCATTACAATCGTTTTGACATTTTCGATTTGAGAGTGAATGTAGCTCCGACTAAAAAGATAACTTTTGTGAATGATTGATTTAACCCTTTTAACCCTTTCAGGGTTTTGAACCCTGAAAGGGTTTGAGAAAATAAAAATTATGTCAGAAATCAAAGAACCAATAGCAGAAGGAAATTTTTACCACATTTACAATCGTGGTAATAACGGTATTGTTATTTTTCCTGATAACAATGCTAAAAGATATTTTTTAAGTTTGTATGATAAATATATATTTCCAATAGCTGATACTTATGCTTGGTGCTTGATGAAAAATCATTTTCATTTTTTAATTTATATCAAAACAAAAGACGAAATCGACTCATCACAATTACGTTACTCTACAGTTGAAAAACCGAAAGTATTAGATGCTTCCAAACAGTTTTCTCATTTTTTCAATGCCTTTACACAAGGTATCAATAAAAAATTTGGTAGAACTGGAAGTTTACTCGAAAAACCTTTTGAAAGAAAGAAAATAGGCTCGGAACAATATCTAAGGAAACTCATATCATATATTCACAATAACCCTGTTCACCATGGAATAACAACTGATGTTTCTCAATACGAATGGACTTCGTACAAAACAATTATTTCTCAAAAACCAACAAAACTAAAAAGAAAAGAAGTAATTAAGTATTATGGAGATATTGAGAATTTTGTGTATTTCCACAGTCAAAAACAGAATTTAAATGAAATAACCGATTTGATAATAGAATAATTAACCCTTTTAAGGTGAATAATTAACCCTTTCAGGGTTCTAAACCCTGAAAGGGTGGAAACCAAAACTAAAAAAATAAATTATGGATGCAAAATATTCTGACGACATTTACGGAAGAGCTAGAGTTCAAACCACACCAGAACTCGAGGCTTATTACAAAGAACTTGAAGGTTTAGGAGCAGGAGCTCTTTGGACCGTTGCCAACGATATCGAACCGTGGGAACCACGAAGCACTTCGATTCCGATGCTTTGGAAATACGAAGATTTAAGGCATTTGGTTTTAAAGTCATCCGAATTGGTAACTCCGGAACAAGCTGGACGTAGAGTGGTTTATCTAGTCAACGATAAACGTAGAGATGTGAGTGCAGCTGTGGGTTGGCTCTATACCGGAATTCAGGTTACACGTCCTGGAGAATTTACTTCGGCTCATCGTCATAAAGCCTCTGCTTTGCGTTTCATTATGGAAGGCGAAGGCGGTTATACCGTGGTGGACGGAAACAAAATCATGCTCGAAGTGAATGATTTTGTGATAACCCCAAATTCCACTTGGCACGAACACGGAGTGGAAGCAGGTGGAAAAACCTGTATTTGGCAAGACGGCTTGGATATTCCGCTTGTGAATGCTCTAGAAGCCAATGATTATGCGGTTTTGGATGGCACACAAGAATTGATTGCTCCGTTAAACTATTCGCCAATGACCTATGGGGGTACAGGACTTATTCCACCTGATAAAGAATGGAACAAACCGT
>CAZOQH010000115.1:0-4515 GCA_964581855.1 uncultured Flavobacterium sp. | reverse complement strand
CTAGGTGATGCTTAAGCAATGCTCCTTTATAAGAAAGAATCGCTCTTGCAGTTTCAGTTGGTTGAGCTCCGTTGTGTAACCATTTTACAGCACTATCAACGTTTAATTCGATAGTTGCAGGGTTAGTGTTCGGATTGTAAGTTCCTACTTTTTCAAGGAATTTACCGTCTCTTTTGGCTCTTGAATCAGCAGCCACAATCCAGTAAAAAGGTTTCCCTTTTTTACCATGTCTTTGTAATCTAATTTTTACAGGCATAATCTTTTGATTAAATTTTGAGGTTCCCGACCTCTGTTAATTAAGGGTGCAAATATACAATTTTTTTATATAAATAACCCCCTCCTTTTGTTTTTAAATTTCAATGAATTAATATCCAAATAATTCTTCTAAAGTCAACTCTTGAATATCTCCCATTTTCTTTACAATTTCCCAATCTAGGTTTTCTTTTTTACCTATTAGCCCTACATTAAATGTTTTTCCTTTTACTCTTTGATTAAAAAATGCTTCAAGATCTTCTAAAGTTATCTTTTTTGTTTGTTCATAGATATCTTTATTGATATCGTAGTCAATTCCTCTGTCCTGAAGGTTTAACCAATAGAAAAACACACTTGATTTGGTGTAACGTTGCGTAGCAATTCTCTTAAGTGCTGCATCTTTAGAGCTATCAAATTGGTTTTGAGCTTTAGGCATATTATTCATCAACTCCATCATAGCATCTACTGCAATATGTAATTTATTGGCTTGTGTTCCTACATAAGCTAACAGATAATTGTATTTATCCTGTTGCGAAGCATTAGAATAATTAGCATAAGCAGAATAAGCCAAGGAGTTTTTCTCTCTGATTTCCTGAAATACAATCGACGATAATCCTGAGCCGAAATATTCGTTAAACAAGCCAGAAGCCGTCAACAAGTTTTTATCAAAAAGTCCTTCCCTAGATCTGAAGGAAATCTCTGCCTGAACCATGTCATACGGAGTAAAGTAAACTTTTCCGTCTGTTTCTGGTTGCGGATATTCTCGCTTGGCAGGAATTTTCTGACCTTTACCGAAGTTGTGATGTTTGGTCAATGATTTTTTAGTTCCTTTCAAGTCATTTCCGTAATAGAAAATCTGATGGTCATAATTCAAGAAATTATGTATAATTTTTACCAGCTCATCCGGATTGATTGCTTTTAGTTCTTGTTCTGAAATAACATCTCTGAATCTGCTCTCTTTACCAAACATTATGTATTGATTCAGCGCATTTTGCACTCCATTTTTTTGAGTTTTGGCATTGGCTCTGTCTTTCAAGATTTTTTCTACGTAATCATCATACGATTTTTGGTCTGCTTTGGCATCGTTTAACAAATGTTCTAACAAAGCAATTCCTTTGTCTAAATTTTCTTGTAATCCGGAAATAAAAATCGAGGTACGTTCTGTTCCGGCTCTTACTCCATAATTAATTCCAAGTTTATAAAACTCTTTTTTCAGGTCTTCGGGAGAATATTTTGAAGTTCCTAAATAGTCTAAATAGTTGATGGCAAGTGAGAGTTTTTTATCGTGATCCGAACCTACTTCGGTAATATAATACAAAGTCGAAATATCATTGGTTTTGTTTTCGATAAACGAGAAAGGTGCTTTTTTCAAGGTTTCTCTTTTGATTTCTTTGTCGAAATCCACAAAAACCGGCTCTATACTACCTGACTTTATTTTTTGGAAATCTTTAAAGAACTGTGATTCTGCTTCTCTATTGATTTGTATAGGAGTCAATCCTGGATTTTCAACACGAATTAAGTTCTTGTTTACACCTTGTCTTTTATACACAATCACATAATTATCGTTATAGTGTTTGTTAGCAAATTCAACGATGTCTTTTTTGGTAATTTTAGATAGTTCGTCCATTTGCTTTACTACATCTTCCCAAGACACTTCGTTAATAATTGAGCTATAAATCTGTCTGGCCAAACCTCTTGGAGACTCCCAACTTTGAAGTCTTCGCTTTTTAAGGTCATTTACAGCTGCTTGAACCAGCCATTCGTCAAATTCTCCTTTTTTAACCAATTCGATTTGCGAAAGTAATATATCTCTAACTTCTTCTAAAGTTTGTCCCTGTTTCGGGGCTCCCGTAAAATAATGAGCTCCATAATCTTTGAATAAGCTATGATAAGACCTTGCTCTTTGCACTAGTTGTTTTTGAGTAACATTCAAATCAATTAAACCTGCTGTTCCGTTACTTAAAATCAAATCCAAAACTTGAAGATATTTAGCGTCCTGAGATTTATGTCCACCAAATCTATAAGCAAATTGTACATTTTCAGAAGAAGGACTAAACACTTCTCTTACTTTTATTTCTGTAAGTGGTTTTTCTTTCGCTACATAACGATTTGGTTCAGGTTGTTTCTTGTACTTACCAAAGTGTTTTTTCACTAAATCATATGCGTTTTCGAACTCAAAATCCCCTACTAAAACCACGGCCATATTATTAGCCACATAATATTCATTAAAATAATTATGAATAGCTTGCATAGATGGGTTTTTCAGATGTTCGGAGCTCCCTAAAGTTGTTTGTGTTCCGTAATGACTATCCGGAAAAAGCTCTTCTGCCATAGCATAGCTCACTAATCTTCCGTCGTTATCTTGAGCTCTATTGAATTCCTCATAAACAGTTTCTAATTCTGTATGAAAAAGACGCAATACCAATTCTGAAAAACGATCGGCCTCTATAGTTAGCCATCTATCGAGTTCGTTCGAAGGAATATTATTGTGATAGATGGTTTCGTCATACCATGTATGAGCGTTGGTTCCGCTAGCTCCAATTGATGAAATCAATTTATCGTATTCGTTCGGAACCGCATATCCTGAAGCCTCATAAGACAATTTATCTATCTCTTTATAGATAGCAACTTTTTTTTCTGGGTCAGTTTCCTTTTTGTGTTCTTCGTACAAATCAGAGATTTGGTTGAGTAGGGCTTTTTCTTTTTCCCAGTCTACTGTTCCGATTTTTGAAGTTCCTTTAAATAGCATATGTTCTAAATAATGAGCAAGACCTGTATTGTCTTCCGGATCATTATTAGAACCTGTTCTTACCACAATGTGAGTTTGAATTCTGGGTTCGTCTTTAATTTGAGATAAGTAAATTTTTAGTCCGTTGTCTAAGGTGTAAATGCGTGTTTTAGACGGGTCATTTTCAACATATTCATACTTAGTCCCATTCTTATCCGTAGCAGTTTTTGCTAACTGAGCTTGTGTTTCTACAGCCGAAAACACCAAACTCAACAAAAGAATTGTTTTTTTCATACGATTAAAAGTTAGTTACATAATCTTCAAAAATAATCATTTCGAGGATTTATCCTCAATAATTAACGCTTTAATAAGAGTTTTAGGGTATAAAAAAGCCTTGAACTTTAAGTTCAAGGCTTTTCAAGAGTTCTTTTTTTAATTCTATTATAGCTCTAAGGCTTTTTTCGGATTGTTATCCATCAAAAGTTCTAGCGGATTTTCTAACCCTTCTTTTACAGCTACGAGGAATCCTACCGACTCACGACCATCGATAATTCTGTGGTCATACGACAAAGCGATATACATCATCGGATGAATTTCTACTTGTCCGTTAACGGCAATTGGTCTTTCGATAATGTTGTGCATTCCTAAGATTCCTGATTGAGGAGGATTGATAATAGGTGTAGACAACATACTTCCGAACACTCCACCATTTGAAATTGTGAAAGTACCTCCGGTCATTTCGTCAACAGTGATTTGTCCGTCTCTAGCTCGTAGCGCTAAACGCTTAATTTCTGCTTCAATTCCTCTGAAAGTTAGGTTCTCTGCATTACGGATAACCGGAACCATAAGTCCTTTTGGTCCAGAAACTGCTACCGAAATATCACAAAAGTCATACGAAATTTTATAATCTCCGTCAATCATGGAGTTTACGTCTGGATACATTTGTAAAGCTCTCACAACAGCTTTGGTGAAGAACGACATAAATCCTAAGGATACTCCGTGTTTTTCTTTAAAAGCTTCTTTGTATTCTGCTCTCAACTTGTTAATCGGAGTCATATTTGCTTCGTTAAAGGTCGTAAGCATCGCTGTTTCGTTTTTAGCCGAAACCAGGCGTTCTGCAACTTTTCTGCGAAGCATAGAAAGTTTTGTTCTTTCAGAACCTCTATTTCCTCCTGTTGGAGTTCCCATTGAAGCTTGTGCTTGTACAGCATCTTCTTTGGTGATACGTCCGTCTTTTCCTGTACCTTTAATTTGGGCAGGATCGATATTTTTTTCGTCTAATATTTTTTTAGCAGCTGGTGAAGCTGTTCCTGTTGCATAGGTTGCTGGAGCTGGTTCAGTAGCTTTAGGAGTCTCCGCTTTTTTCTCCTCTTTCGGAGTGTCTTCTGACTTTGCTGGAGCATCTCCGCTTGGTTTTGCAGCAGATGTATCGATTAAACAAACAACTTGTCCTACTGCAACTGCGTCCCCTTCTTCAGCCTTAAGCGTAATAATTCCGCTTGCTTCAGCAGGTAGCTCTAAAGTAGCCTTGTCAG
>CAZOQH010000114.1:0-4769 GCA_964581855.1 uncultured Flavobacterium sp. | reverse complement strand
CCGGTGAAGGGACTTTCATTTCTAAAATCATCTTTAGTAATTTTATGTTGTTCTTGCTCTATTCTTAAAAGTACCAAAAGGTACAAAATTTATTTATTCTGAAATAATTCTTTGTCAAACACCATGGCAATGGCAGCCTCGTGACGCTTTTTAGCTCTTGTACTACTTCCTGCTGCTGGTGCTGCATACGGTTTTGGCGAAGCTACTCTGAATTTCACCAAATCAAAATTCATCAACATGTATCCGTAAGCACCCATATTTCGTGGTTCTTCTTGTGCCCAAACATAGTCATCTACATTCGGATAAGAAGCGATAACAGCTTTTAGTTGTTCTACAGGCAATGGATACAATTGTTCCAAACGGACAAAAGCCACATCTTCACGACCTAAATTCTCTCTTTCGGCTAATAAGTCATAATAAAACTTACCTGTACAGAACACCAATGTTTTGATTTTGCTTTTATCTACGTTATCATCAATAACTTCTTGGAACGAACCATTGATAAATTCTTCTTTTGAAGAAACTGCCAAAGGATGTCTCAATAAACTCTTCGGAGTGAAAACGATAAGCGGTTTTCTATAGGTCAGATGCATTTGTCTTCTGAGTAAATGGAAGAAGTTAGCAGGTGTTGTACAGTCTGCCACAAACATATTATTGTTAGCACAAAGCTGTAAATAACGCTCCATTCTAGCCGAAGAGTGCTCTGCTCCTTGACCCTCGTATCCGTGAGGGAGTAGCATTACCAATCCGTTTTGGTTATTCCATTTATCTTCAGCAGCAGAGATATATTGGTCAATCATAATTTGAGCTCCGTTTGAGAAATCTCCGAATTGAGCTTCCCAAATCGTTAGCGTTTTCGGGCTTGCAAGTGCATAACCGTAATCAAAACCAACCACTCCGTATTCTGAAAGGAACGAATTGAAAATATTAAACTGTCCTTTAGCTTCTTTTAGATTTTTAAGTAAGATTACCTCTTCTTCAGAATCTTCGACTTTAACTACAGCGTGACGGTGAGAAAAAGTTCCTCTTTCCACATCCTGACCAGAAATACGAACCGAATAGCCTTCAGTCAAAAGCGAACCATAAGCTAATAATTCACCCATAGCCCAATCGAGTTTATCAGTTTCGAAATACATCTTGTTTCGGTCGTTAATCAAACGAGAAATCTTATTGATGAATTTCTTGTCTTTCGGAAGGTTTGTGATTTGCTCAGCAACCGAATCTAAAGTAGCCTTATCAAAGGTAGTATTTACTTTTGCAAAAACATCTCCGTCTTTGAGCTGGTTGTAACCTTCCCATTCATTTTGCATAAATGGCGTGATAACCGTTAGCTCATTTTTACGAGATTCTGTTAAGTTCTCTTCGAGAACATCTTTATATTCTTTTTCGATTTGCTTTACGTAATCCGAAGTTACTATATTCTCTGTAATCAGCTTTTCTGCGTAGATATCTCTCGGATTTTTGTGTTTGGCAATAGCCTTGTATAAAATTGGCTGTGTAAATCGAGGTTCGTCTCCTTCGTTATGACCATATTTTCTGTATCCCAACAAGTCGATAAATACGTCTCGTTTGTATTTCATTCTAAAGTCTAAAGCAAATAACATCGCATGAACTACTGCCTCTACGTCATCTGCATTTACGTGAAGCACAGGCGAAAGCGTTACTTTAGCAATGTCCGTACAATATGTCGAAGAACGAGCATCTAAATAATTGGTCGTAAATCCGACTTGGTTGTTTATCACGATATGAATGGTACCTTGCGTTTTATATCCGTCAAGTTGTGCCATCTGAATGATTTCGTATACAATTCCTTGTCCTGCTACCGCTGCATCTCCGTGCACGGCAATCGGAAGTACTTTTGACGGGTTGTCTGAAAAGTACATATCTTGTTTTGCTCTTGTTATTCCTTCAATTACAGCACCTACGGTTTCAAGGTGTGAAGGATTTGGAGCCAGATTCAAATTAATTTTCTTTCCGCTTTGAGTTACTCTATCCGAAGTAAGCCCTAAGTGGTATTTTACGTCACCATCAAAATATTGGATATCGTCATAATCTTTTCCGTCAAATTCAGAGAAAATATCTTTGGTACTTTTCCCGAAAATGTTAGCCAATACATTCAAACGACCTCTATGAGCCATTCCCATCACGAATTGCTCTACTCCTTTTTCGGCTGCATTTTCAATCAATGTATCTAAAGCAGGTATGAGCGATTCGCCTCCCTCTAAAGAGAAACGTTTTTGTCCTACGTATTTTGTATGTAAAAAATTCTCAAACGAAACAGCTTCGTTGAGCTTTGATAAAATCTTTTTCTTTTGATCTTGCGAAAAAGTAGGTGTATTTGCATTTACAGAAAGCCAACCTTGAATCCATTTTCTGATTTCCGGATCTCTGATATACATATATTCTAACCCGATACTTTGGCAATATACTCTATCCAATTTAAAGATTATGTTTGCCAGAGTAGTTGGCTCTAAGCCAATTTGTCTTGCTGCATCAAAAACAGTATTCATATCTGCTTCTGACAATCCGAATTGTTGGATATTTAGATCAGGTGAGTATGTTCTTCGGTCTCTTACCGGATTGGTTTTGGTAAATAGATGTCCACGAGTTCTATAAGCATCAATTAAGTTAAGTACTCCGAATTCTTTTTGAATTTTGTCGGGTGCTTGTCCGTTTGAAAGTTGTGTATTTGCATATTGAGCAAATTCGTTGGCAAAATCTTCTCCATAAGGTGAAGTTCCGAAATCAAATCCTTGAAAA
The DNA here is from genome assembly GCA_964581855.1 of uncultured Flavobacterium sp. Lineage (GTDB taxonomy): Bacteria > Bacteroidota > Bacteroidia > Flavobacteriales > Flavobacteriaceae > Flavobacterium. The sequence goes on along the minus strand of CAZOQH010000114.1, from coordinate 2,009 downwards.
AATGCCCTCCAACTTGGCTCTACACTATCCGGACTAACCAGATATTGCTCGTATAAATCTGAGAAAAAATCGGTGTGTGCTGCGTTTAAAAAGGAAAACCTATCCATATTTATATTAAAAAGAGAAATTTACTAAAAATTCTTTTGCAAAAGTAAACAAATCTAATCAATTTTTTTAACTATTTTTACCAAGATTTCCAACTCCTAAAAAGAAAATTGTTTTGTATGGATATATTTAAAAAATCAGCAGTTTTTAGTCTTTATTTTATCATATTCTTATTTTTTACAAACTCTAATGCTCAAACTTCAACCGGGTTAAACACTCAATCCAAACCAAAAAGTGAGTTTTGGCAAAAAGTACGTTTTGGAGGAGGATTTGGTTTGAATATTGGTTCGGGTTTTACAGATATTACGCTGGCTCCGAGTGCTATTTACGAAATAAATCAATATGTAGCTACCGGAATCGGACTTCAAGGAAGTTATATCCGAGTAAAACCAAGAAATTCTGCTTTTGAAGACTACAAAGCTTATACTTATGGAGGAAGTTGGCTTCTGTTGGTAAATCCGATTCAGGAAATTCAGCTTTCTGCCGAACTCGAGCAACTTCGAGTAAACGTAAACTACGACAACGGTTTTTCGGATAATTTTTGGAATACAGCTTTGTTTCTCGGAGGAGGTTATCGAGCACAAAATGTAACCATCGGAGTGCGATACAATGTGCTACACAATAGCAACAAAAATATTTATAGCGAAGCCTTTATGCCTTTTGTGAGAATTTACTTCTAAAACAACAACTTAAAAAGCATTATAATTCTCGGTTAAAATCCATCGCCAAAAATTTAAACACTTTCTTAACGGTGTCGAGGATAATTTTCTGTATTTTGCAATAAAAACAAAATTACAACTATTTAATTTTGGTAAAAACTATGAGTAATTCACACTTGCGAAACATAATATTTCGTCATCTTGACGGATTAGTCACTGCTCCTATAATGGTAGCTTTGAACAACAGAAAAGTTTTAGAATATATTCTTTCTACAAAAGAAGTTTCTTTAAAAGAATTATCCGGGAAGTTCAACGCCAACGAAGGTTACCTCAATGTTGGACTCCGAGTTTTATGTTCGCAAGGCTTTCTCGATTACCATATTGACAATGCCAAAGATCACATCTCTTTTTCGATAAACGAAAAAAGTCGATGCGCTTTTGAGATGGCCTATTTGTATGATGATGTGGTTGATTTCTTGGAGTTGACCGGAGGACATTTTCCAAGAGAGTTTGAAGATCGCCCGTTCGAAAAACTCAACGTGCTTTTCGAGAAATACAAGAATAATTACAATATTTCGTTTTCTGAAAATCCATTAGAAAACGAGGTGCAACATCAAATGCTTAAGCATGTTGAAGGCTATTTAGTAGCTCCTACTATTGTTCGTTTAGGAATGACCGGAATGTTTCACAAATACTTTATGGAAACATCGTTTCGTCCGGACGAATTTCATAAACAACCGGAATGCTTTAAACGAATATTGGATTTTTTAACCCATTTAGACTGGTTTACTCAAAAAAACGGCAATTATCAATTCACCGAAACTGGATTATTCTTTGCCCGAAGAGCTTCTGCTTATGGAGTTACAGTTTCTTATTTGCCTACTTTTAGCAAAATCGAAGAACTCATGTTCGGAAAAGCTTCTGTGCTTCGTGATATTGCTTTTGGCGAAGACGAAATTCACGTAGATAGAGAAATGAATGTTTGGGGAAGTGGTGGAGCACACACAGCTTACTTCAAAGTTTTAGATGAAATAATCATCGAGATTTTTAATCGTCCGATTGAAGAACAACCCAAAGGGATTTTGGATATGGGAGCCGGTAACGGAGCTTTTTTGCAACACGTTTTTGACGTAATTGACAGACAGACACTTCGTGGAAAAATGCTTGAAGAATATCCGTTGTTTTTGGTGGGAGCGGATTATAATCAGGCGGCTTTGAAAGTCATCAGAGCCAATCTGATAAAAA
>CAZOQH010000113.1:0-4781 GCA_964581855.1 uncultured Flavobacterium sp. | reverse complement strand
AGAAGAATGTAAATACAAATACCCAAACCAAATCTACAAAGTGCCAATAAAGCCCTACTTTCTCGACCATTTCGTAGCTACCTCTTTTCTCGTATGTTCCTAATAGAACATTGATAAAGATAATAATATTAAGTAAGATACCTATCGATACGTGGAATCCGTGGAAACCAGTAATAAAGAAGAATAGGTTAGCAAACAACTTATTACCATATTCGTTTCTGACATGGCTTGCACCTTTTACTACGTAAGCTGCATCTTGAATTCTTTCGATAGAAGCCTCACGAGTAAGAACTACTTTATGCTTATCTTTATTAAGTGTAGGATGTAGTGAAGTGTCAGCTTTTTGTTCGTCTGTACCTCTATAGATAAACTCTGTTCTAACCAAAACATTAGGGTTAGCTTTTAATCCTTCGATTACTTCTTGTGTAGTATAAGGAGCTCTTTTAGCTTCTTCTGTAAACCAAAGCCCTCTACTTCTTGTATTTTCTACTCTCTCGGTCGGAATTGGTTTAGCAACCTGATCCAAAGAAAGGCGATTTCCTTCTAAATCTACAAACTGCAATATTGCTCCTCCTTTTGTTTCAACAGCTCCATAGGTACCTTTAATAAAGTTGGTCCATTCGTAAGCCTGTGATCCGATAAAGAATAATCCTCCTGCAATAGTCAGTGCCATATAGGTTACAACCTTATTCTTTTTCATCTGATGTCCGGCATCTACAGCAAGCACCATAGTTACTGACGAGAAAATCAGAATAAACGTCATCAAGGCCACGAAATACATCGGGTTGTCACCATGGATGAACGGAAAGTGATTAAAAACTTCGTCCGCAATAGGCCAGATGTCAATAAATTTGTATCGCATAAAACCGTATGCGATTAAAAATCCTGTAAAAGTAAGAGAATCAGAAAGGATAAAGATCCACATCATTAATTTTCCGTAACTCGCTCCTAATGGTTCGTTACCACCTTCCCAAACTTTTTCTTTAGCTGTTGAAGTAGCTGTTGTTCCCATAATTTTTTGTTAAAATAAAAAAATTTTTCAAATGTACGTTTTTTTCTTATTTAAAGAAATACAAAAATAAAAACAAATACAACCATAAAAAGTCTAGAAAATGCCAGAACATCGCACTTAACTCTATTCCAAGAGGTTGAGATGAATTATACTTTTGTTTATAATGATTATAAATTACGATTGAAAGTGAAATTAATCCTGCAAACAAGTGGGCAATGTGCATAATCACTACGATATACAAAAACGAAGTTGTCACATTACTCTCCGGTCCGGTGAAATAAAACCCATTATCTATTACTTGTCCAAAGCCTTTAAATTGCAAAAGAACAAATATAACACCCAAAACAAAAGTAATCCACAAAAACATTGTAGTTTTTGCTCTGTCGTCTTTACGAATAGCAGAAACTGCAAAGTGGAAAGTAAAAGTACTCAAAATAATAACAATCGTACTTAGCGTAAATGCAAATGGAAGTTCAAAATCTCCCAACCAATCAGGTCTTGATTTACTTACAATATAGGCACTTGTAAGTCCTCCAAACATCATAAACATACTTATCATGGCTACCCAAAGCATCGTTTTATACGATTTAGCCTTGCGTTGATAAGTATCAAAAACCTGTTTTTCTTGTATCATAATTATCTTATAAATTTATCTAAAACATAAACGATTTGTAAAAGCGTAATATACGAAACGCTCACTAACATAAGCGTTCGTGCAGTTTTAGCATCTCTTTTTTTATACAGCTTAAAAGCGTAAACCAACATCCAAACTCCTAAGCCTAAAACAATTGCAGCCGAATAGGGAGTAATGTACAATCTTCCTAAAATTCCTTCTTTAAAGTAACCTATAACCGGAACAAACGAAATAAGTACGGTCCAAAATGTGTACATTATAATCTGAATAGCCGTCCCTTTGTCTCGCTTTCCGTTCGGAAGCATAAAGATGTCTGCTTTTTTATAATCTTCGTATAAAAACCAGCCAATAGCCCAAAAATGAGGAAATTGCCAAAAAAACTGAATCATAAAAAGCGTACCAGCCTCAATCCCAAAACTATCTGTAGCGGCAACCCAACCTAACATAAAAGGAATTGCTCCCGGAAAAGCACCTACAAAAACCGAAAGAGGAGTCATCGTTTTTAGCGGAGTATAAACACTCACATATAAGAAGATTGAAATGGCTCCAAACATTGCTGTTTTCGGGTTGATGTTATAAAGTATAACAAGTCCTAAAACAGTAAGCAAACCACCGATGGCAAAAGCTCTTGAAGGAGTCATTCTTCCGGCAGGAACAGGACGGGTCTTGGTGCGATCCATTTTCGCATCTGAATCCTTTTCTATTATTTGGTTAAAAACATTCGAAGCACCTACCATACAATAACCTCCGATACCCAACATCAAAAGCGTTATCCAATTACTCGAGGTAAACTCAACTACTCCTAATAAATATCCGGCTATAGAAGAAATCACAACACTTGCTGCCAAGCGGAATTTTGTAATCTCTTTAAATTCAGAAATTGCTGTTTTAACAGAAAAAGTTTTTGCGGTAGTACTCAAGGCTGTTTTCATTCGATTCTAAAACTTGGCAAAGATACTTCTTTAAGTCGAAAGTTAAAATTTTTTAACTACGAACTACAAATGATTTATCTCCGAGCCGCTAACGAAATTCCTTTGTCATTTGCTCAACAACTTCATATGCAGCTGGACAAATAAGCGTGTTTTTTAGGGTCAGGTGATTGATTTGATAAAACTTCCGCCTGCCTGTATGCGGATATTCTCGACAAGCTTTAGGCCGATCTTCATAAACCGAACAATAGTTGTCACTTCCTAAAAACGGACACGGAACCGATTGCAGTACATAGTCATTATCTTCGTCTATACGTAAATATTTTTCAATAAACTGTTGAGGTTTTAAGCGAAAAACTCCTGCCAAACGTTCAATATCTTTTTGCGTAAACAAAGGCCCTGTAGTTTTACAACAATTCGCACACGAAAGACAATCCACTCGTTCAAAAACATCGTTATGAATCTCCTGCATCTTTTGGTCAAAATTCTTGGGAGGCTTGCTTTTAACCTTGGTCAGAAACTTTTTGTGTTCGGCTTGTTTGGCTTTGGCTTTTTGACAATAGTCTTCGAGGTTCATTTCTAGATAAAAATAATCAGCACAAAAGTAACGATTACGATTAGTTCGATAATTAATTTTGATAAAAAAAGATTAAAGTAAGTTTATCATCGTATATTTACTCATTATGAGCTACTCCATAAAAACCAAACGAATCTACGAAAAACCGCTACCGAGCGACGGTTATCGAATACTTGTAGATAGATTATGGCCTCGTGGAATTTCAAAAAAAACTGCTGCACTTGATCAATGGAATAAAGAAATTGCTCCATCCACAGCTTTACGCAAATGGTTCGGACACCAACCTGAAAGAATCGAAGAGTTTACCCAAAAATACAAAGAAGAATTAGCAACAAAAAACGACGAACTTGACAAAATAAAAGCACTAGCCCAAACACAAAGCCTAACTTTACTGTATGCAGCAAAAGATTTCAAAACCAGCCACGTCGGAATATTATTAGAAATATTACAAACCCAACCCACCAAAGAACTTTAAAACTGTTATTCATTCTTGACCAATAGTATCCAATCGTCTTCTAAAAACTTATAGCCAATATCATATACAAAACGGTATTCCGAACCATTTTTATATACTTTAAAATGGGTAAAATAAGTAAAATCAAAACCGTTTATGGATAAGTTTTGTCGAGTCGTTTTGGCTTTTCCGTCCACAAATTTTTGCTCAGAAAGTATTCTAAAATTCTTGCGAAGTTTGTTGTTGATGTTTCGCATCAGGTTTGAAACATCTTTGTTGTTTTTATTATTATACGCATTTCTACATCCGTCATTACAGAACTTTTTGTCTGAACGACCGATGATTTTTTCTCCACATTCTAAACAAGTACTCATTTTTTTTCAGAATTTAATTCGACGTAAAACATTCAAATATAACTATTTATCCATTTACAAACAATTACAATCGAAAGTAATTGTATAACTACCGACTATATTTTTGATTCCGTTAAATCTTTGCACCAGAGATTTGAGAAAAGAACGAACGTCTCTTATCTAATGTTTAATTTAAATTTTTAAGATTATGTCATTACGTAACAAAGTGACACTTATTGGTCACACAGGAAAAGATGTAGAAGTAGTAAACTTCGAAAACGGAGGAATCAAAGCGAGTGTATCGCTTGCAACGAACGATTATTACACCAATGCACAAGGTGAAAAAGTAGAAGAAACTCAATGGCACAATTTAGTAGCTTTCGGAAAAACAGCTGATATTATGCAGAAATACGTTACCAAAGGCAAAGAAATCGCTGTCGAAGGTAAAATAACCTACAGAAGTTACGATACGCAAGACGGACAAAAACGGTACATCACCGAAATCAGAGTAGAAGAATTAGTGCTTTTAGGAACTAAGTAATAACGAAAAACGGCTCATAATTGAGCCGTTTTTTTTATTTTGTTTTAGCAGTTGAAGCTTCTGCTTTCTTCTTGTTGCGAGGACGTAACTTACCGTAAGAACCACGTACAATTTTCCCTCTTTTCGTTTTGATATCTCCTTTTCCCATAAGACTAAAAAATTTGTAGTTAATCCTACAAATATAGGTAATTTTGAGGAGGAGACAAAACTCAATCTTACTTACAACCCACTCAAAGCTAAAATATATTTATCAATATACATCTGCTTTTCTTTGGATTTGT
>CAZOQH010000112.1:0-4882 GCA_964581855.1 uncultured Flavobacterium sp. | reverse complement strand
GTTCCGGAATGAATGATTACGTTATCTCCGATAATCGTATTGTCATAAATCGTAACATTGGCATGAATCAAACAATTCTTCCCGATAACTACGTTATTCCCGATAAAACAGTTGGGCTGAATGATGGTGCCTTCTCCGATTTGTGCACTTTCAGCAATAGCGATATTCGAAGATTGAAAAGGCTTAAAGTGCTTGGTGAGTTTGTTAAAATCTCGAAATGGGTCGTCTGAAATAAGTAGGGCTTTCCCTTCAGGGCAATCAACTTCTTTGTTGATTAGAACGATGGTTGCTTTTGATTGTAAAGCTTTATCGTAATATTTTGGGTGATCAACAAAAACGATATCTCCAGATTCTACCACATGGATTTCGTTCATCCCTAAAACAGGAAAATTATCATCTCCTACGTATTTGCAGGAGATGATTTCAGCAATTTCTTTTAAAGAATGTGTTCTGCCAAACTTCATTATTCTTTAATTCTTTCTATATAAGCTCCGGTAGCTGTATCTATTCTGATTTTGTCTCCTTCGTTGATAAAAAGCGGAACGTTTACTTGTGCTCCTGTTTCAACCGTTGCTGGTTTTGTAGCATTGGTAGCAGTATTTCCTTTTACTCCCGGCTCTGTATAAGTAACTTCTAAAGTAATAGAAGCAGGCATATCTACAGCCAAAGGCATGTCAGTTTCGGTATTGATTTGAACCATTACGTTTGTACCTTCTTTTAAAAGTTCTGGTGCGTCAAGAGCATTTTTGCTCAACGTAATTTGTTCGAAAGTTTCAGTATTCATAAAATGAAAATCATCTCCTTCTGCATATAAGTACTGAAAAGTATGCGTTTCAACGCGAACTGTATCGATTTTATGTCCTGCCGAAAAAGTATTCTCAAGAATTCTTCCGGTAGTTAAGCTTTTTAGTTTGGTTCTTACGAAAGCCGGTCCTTTTCCAGGTTTTACGTGCAGAAATTCTACAATTTTATAAATGTCATTATTGAACTTAATGCACAATCCGTTTCTGATGTCTGCTGTACTTGCCATTTGTATGTTTAATCGTTTATGTGTTGATTTATTATATTTTAAAGTTTTATAAAGCCGAACCTCCGGTATATCCTTTCATTACTCCACGCGAAGAATTTTTGATAAAATCAAGGATTTCGTCTCTTTCTGGTGTGGCTTCCATCTCGCCTTCGATAATGGCTAGAGCTTGTGAAGTATTGTAATTTTTTTGGTATAGAATTCTATAAATATTCTGGATTTCTCTTATTTTTTCACTTGAAAAGCCTCTTCTTCTGAGTCCAACCGAATTAATTCCTACATACGAAAGCGGTTCACGGGCTGCCTTTACATAAGGCGGAACGTCTTTTCTGACGAGTGAACCTCCGGTTACAAAAGCGTGATTTCCGATATTCCCGAATTGTTGTACGGCTACCATTCCTGCTAAAACTACGTGGTCTCCGACTGTGGTATGACCTGCAAGAGTGGTTCCGTTCGAGAAGATACAATTATCTCCGACAATACAGTCGTGAGCCACGTGGCAGTAGGCCATTATCCAACAATTATTTCCGATTACGGTTTTCATTCTGTCGGATGTTCCTCGGTTGATGGTTACACATTCTCTAATTGTGGTTCCGTCTCCGATAATGGTTACCGTATCTTCGTTTTGAAATTTCATGTCTTGTGGAATAGCCGAAATTACAGCTCCCGGAAAAATCGAACAATTCTTACCGATTCGGGCTCCCTCCATAATGGTTACGTTAGAGCCTATCCAGGTTCCTTCTCCGATTTCTACGTTTTTATGAATAGTCGTAAACGGGTCGATTACCACATTTTTGGCAATTTTTGCTCCCGGATGGACGTATGCTAAAGGTTGGTTCATAATTATTGGGTTGTTTGTTTTTGATTTTTACAATCAAAACTCGTTAATCTTCAATCTCAAATCTTTTATTTTGCTTTTACGATTTGAGCCATAAGTTCTGCTTCGGTTGCTAGTTTTCCGTTGGTATAAGCATACGCCTGCATGTGGCAAATCCCTCTACGAATAGGTGTTAGCAATTCTAGTTTAAATATTAATGTATCTCCGGGCAAAACTTGTTGTTTGAATTTTACGTTGTCTATTTTCATAAAATACGTAAGGTAATTCTCCGGATCAGGAACAGTGCTCAGTGCTAAAATTCCTCCTGCTTGTGCCATGGCTTCAATTTGTAATACTCCAGGCATTACAGGTGCTCCAGGGAAGTGGCCTTCAAAAAACGGCTCGTTCATCGTTACGTTTTTCAGTCCTACCACGTGTGTGTCTGAAAGTTCTAATATTTTATCAACCAACAAAAACGGAGGTCTATGTGGCAGTACATTCATAATCTGAACTGTATCCATAAGCGGAGGTTGATTCAAATCAAACGAAGGTACTTTGTTTCGCTCTTCGATTTTGATGATTTTGGACAGTTTTTTTGCAAATTGTGTATTTACATAGTGTCCAGGCTTATTAGCGATTACTTTTCCTTTGATACGCGTACCGACAAGAGCTAAATCTCCGATTACATCAAGGAGTTTGTGTCGTGCAGCCTCGTTAGGATAATGAAGGGTAAGGTTATCTAAGATACCGTTTGGTTTTACAGAGATTTTGTCTTTTCCGAAAGCTACTTTCAGGTGCTCCATAGTTTCTGGAGAAATCTCTTTATCCACATAAACAATAGCATTATTCAAATCTCCACCTTTGATGAGTCCGTGGTGCAAAAGAGCTTCTAATTCGTGTAGAAAACTAAAAGTTCTGGCATTGGCAATTTCGTCTTTAAATTCAGAAACATTTTTTAGTGTTGCGTTTTGTGTTCCTAAAACTTTTGTTCCGAAATCTACCATAGTGGTTACCTGATAATCATCTGCAGGCATTACCAAAATTTCGCTTCCGGTTTCTTCGTCTGTATAAGAAATAACCTCTTTTACGGTATATATTTTTTGTTCAGCATCTTGCTCAACAATTCCGGCTTTTTCGATAGCTTCTACAAAATATTTTGAAGAACCATCCATAATTGGAGGTTCAGAAGCATTTAGCTCAATGATGATATTGTCTAAATCACAACCTACACAAGCTGCCAAAACGTGTTCTGAGGTTTGAATTTTCACTCCTCTTTTTTCGAGATTGGTTCCTCTTTGCGTATTTACCACATAGTTGGCATCTGCTTCGATTACGGGGTGACCCTCTAGATCCACTCTTACAAAAGTAAATCCGTTATTGATAGGGGCAGGTTTTAAGGTCATGGTAACTTCTTTACCTGTATGCAGACCAACACCTTTTAATGTCACCTCTTCTTTTATGGTTTTTTGTTTAGCCATAGTTTTATTTTTTACAAATACTGCGAATATTACGACTTATTTCAATGTTTCGAAACTTACCTGTATTCGTAGTTTTATAGTTTCTTTTTTAATTCTTCTATATCTGATACGATTTTTGGGAAATTTCTGAAATGTACAAAAGATTTCGCAAAATCTCCGTATCCAAAGGCAGGACTTCCTTGAACTACATCTCCATCATTAAGGCTTTTTCCGATCCCGGATTGGGCTTGAATTTTCACTCCGTTTCCGATGGTGATATGTCCTACAATTCCGACTTGTCCTCCGATAATACAATTTTTTCCGATTTTGGTAGAACCTGCAACTCCTGTTTGAGAGGCAATTACGGTATTTTCTCCTACTTCTACGTTGTGCGCAATCTGAATTTGATTGTCTAATTTAACACCTTTGCGGATTATTGTACTTCCTAATGTAGCTCTATCTATGGTTGTAGCTGCACCAATCTCTACGTTGTCTTCGATAATTACGTTTCCGATTTGAGGTACCTTGTTATAACTTCCGTCTGGGTTAGGTGCAAATCCAAATCCGTCTGAGCCTACAATCACTCCGGAATGGAATGTACAGTTTTTTCCGATAACGGTCTCCGAATAAATTCGTACTCCGGCAAATAGAATGGTGTTGTCTCCGATAGTTACGTTATCTCCTACAAAGCAATTCGGATATATTTTTACGTTTTCGCCAATCTTTACGTTTTTTCCGATGTATGAAAAAGCTCCTAAATAAAGGTTTTCTCCGTATGTTACGTTTTCAGAAACAAACGAAGGTTGTTCAATTCCGGATTTCATCAGTTTTACCTGATTGTAATACTCTAAAAGTTTTGAAAATGACTTATAAGCATCTTCAACTTTGATAAGCGTTGTCGAAACTTCATTTTCAGGCACAAAAGATTTGCTTACGATAGTAGCGGTTGCTTTTGTAGTATAGATATGGTGTTCGTATTTCGGGTTGGCTAAGAAAGTCAAAGCCCCATTAGTACCTTCTTCTATTTTTGATAGTTGAAATACTTCGGCTTGAGCGTTCCCAAAAACCTCACCTTCTAAAATGTCTGCTATTTGTTGTACGGTAAATTTCATCTTGGCAAAAATATAAAATTTTAAAGAACCATATTCACTTTTTGTATAATAAGCTAAAATCAGCTCTCTCTGACCAGTTTCGGATAACACAAATAATATTTTGAAACCTCTTCTGACAGTGATTTTAAATACGATTTGTCTGAAGCAGAAATCAAATCTTCTGTCTTTCCGTTTTTGTGAAGAATTAATATAGGTTCAGAAGTTTTATCATAAGCTTTGTTACTTATTTTTCCTTTAAAAATAAAATATTTGGTTTCTTTTACGGTTATTTGTTCTTTTTGTGAAAGTAATTCCTGAAGTGTTGTAATCCGTTCTTTAGGGATTTTTTCTGAACTGATTTCGATTTTAAATAAATCTCGATTAATGAGCATCTGACTTAATCGGCTCAGTACATAATCTTCAGAGTTTTGCCATTCTTTAAGAGCAGACACCACATCATAATCATCTAATTTTGAGAATTTTTCTAAAG
>CAZOQH010000111.1:0-5002 GCA_964581855.1 uncultured Flavobacterium sp. | reverse complement strand
GGTCGAAATCTTTTGAACAATCCTATTTTGTTGATTCCCTTGAGTGCTGCAACCATAAATCGCTCTGCAGCTCTATCGCTTTGCGGACGTATTAAGGCTCCGGGTCTGAAAATAATTAGTTGGTCAAAATCTAAGGCAGTAATTTGTACTTCGAGTTCTCCTTTCATTCTAGGATAAAATATTTTGCTATCCGGATTTACACCGTAGGCAGAAACCAATACAAAAGATTTTACTTGGTTTTCCTTGGCAATTTGAGCAAATTTTAGCGGAATATCAAAATCAATTTTCCATTGATTTTCTTTTGTTCCCGCAATTTGAAGTGTGGTTCCTAAACAAGAAAATAAAACATCTCCGACAATCAAGTTTTTGTAAGATTCAACAGCTGAAAAATCGATAATGTGTTCGGTTAATTTAGGGTGATTGATTCCCGTTGGTTTGCGAACAAAAATAGCAACATCTTTATAGTGATTATCTTGTAATAGGCAATCAACTAAAAATTTTCCTGTGGCTCCTGTAGCTCCTATTATTATTGCTTTCATGGTTTATAAATAAAAATCGGTACAAGCCGAAACTCGTACCGAAATTAATAAAATGTATTAGAACTGTTTTTTATTTATATTCTTCTACTTTCTTGGCATATTCTTGCTCGTAACCTGTTCCTTTGGTTAATTCTGCAGCCACTTCAGCACTTCTTAAAGCTTGTTTTCTGTCTCCCATTTTGTGGTAAATACGAGCTTTTAAAGAATGAATCCAAAATGCTTTTGGATTTGCTTCTAAAGCTTTGTCAGCATACACAATGGCTTTTTCTAAATCGTGTCCGATTTCTTCATAATAAAAAGCAGCATCTCTGTACGGAGGATTTTCTCCTTCTAAAGCTTTTTTAAGATAAGAAAGAATTCTTTCTTTATTATCAGCTACAATCGGAATAGATACTTTAGTATTTTCCCACATAATATTCAAAGTAGCTTTAGTACTAGTAATGTCATTTAATTCGATTGTAAAAGTCTCTACCGCTTGATTCATTCTCAGAGCTTTTACTTCCATCTTTGCAACATCGTTTTCGGGTTTGATGTCGTTTAATCCAGAACTTTTGTAGTTGGTGTTAAGAAAAACAGTCCAGCTGTCTTGACCAGGAATCGTATAAAGAGCATAAGTTCCTGGTTTTACTAGTTGTTCTCCAAAGCGAACTTCTTCTCCAAAAGTTATTTTAGTAGCAGCATTAGCACCTGTTCTCCAAGGCTTTCCAAAAGCAACCATATCTCCAAATATTTTTCTGCCTTTTACCGAAGGACGAGAATATTCTAACTCAATAAAAGAAGTAGAAAATTGTTGTTTAACAGTTACTTTAGGACTTGCAACAGGCATACTAAATTCCGGAGTTATATTAGTCATTTGTTGCTTGGTTGTGCTTTGATTCGAAGCAGGTGTCGGACTGCCCGATTTTTGTGCTATAGCCATGCTGGCAAAAAATAACGTTGCTGCAATACATACAGTTTTTTTCATAGTTGTTTGATTTAAGATTATTATCATTAGCTACCAAAAATAAATATTTATTTGTAAAAACAGAAACAAATAAATGTTAAGAATTGTATTTAATAACCTCAAGAGATAACTTTTGCCTCCTGTATAAGAACTATACTAATTCTTTTGTAATTTTGTGTTTAAGTAAGATAACTTACATCTAACTTTGATTTAAACTTGATATTATGGAACTGGAACAAATCGAAAGAGTAAAAACCATCTCTACTAAGGAATTTTATAATACGTATTATAAAAAACAAAAACCTGTTGTTATCGAAAATTTAACTCATGATTGGCCGGCCTACCAAAAATGGAAACTTTCATATATTAAAGAGATTGCAGGCGAAAAAACTGTCCCTCTATACGATGACAGACCCGTTTCGGATAAAGATAAGTTTAATGAAGCGCATGCTGAGATGAAAATGTCAGATTATATTGATTTGCTAGAATCCGAGCCGACTTCTTACAGAATATTTTTATATAATTTAATGAAAGAAGTTCCGTCGTTACAAAACGATTTTAAATGGCCAGACTTCGGGATGAAACTGATTAAGCAAATGCCAATGCTATTTTTCGGAGGAGAAAATTCAAAGGTGTTTATGCACTTTGATATTGATTATTCAAATATCTTTCATTTTCATTTTCATGGAACAAAACAATGCATCATTTTTCCTCCAAACCAAACCAAATACTTGTACAAAGTACCTCATTCCTTGATTTCAAGAGAAGATATTGATTTTGACCAGCCAGATTACGATAAATTCCCCGCTCTTAAACAAGCCAAAGGATACATTACAAATTTAAAACACGGAGAAATGCTTTATATGCCCGAAGGATATTGGCATTATATGAAATACGTTACTCCCGGATTTTCGATGAGTTTGCGTTCTATTCCAAAACAACCCAAGTTTTTAGCGAGTGCTTTGTATAATATTTTTATCATGAGGCACTTTGATAACTTTATGAGAAAACGCAAAGGACAAGCGTGGATTAATCACAAAAACGAAAGAGCAATAATCGATACGCATAAAAAATTGGGAATCCAATAACAAAAAAGAGCTTGAGTTCAGGCTCTTTTTTCACATAAAAATCATTTTTAAATCCGAGGCGTATCTAAATCATTTTAGATATTTTTGTCTCTTGATACTTTAGTTTATATTTTTTGATGAATATTCAATCTTACATTCAATCTCAGCTTCAATTATCCGAAAAAAATATTGTTGCCACACTCGAACTTTTAGCAGAAGACCATACCATTCCGTTTATTGCTCGTTATCGTAAAGACAAAACCGGAAACCTAGACGAAGTTGCTGTCGAGCAAATCGTAAAACTCAAAAATGCTTTTGAAGCAATTGTCAAACGAAAAGAATCTATTTTAGGTTCTATCGAAGAGCAAAATGCTCTGACTCCGGATTTGAAAAACAAAATCGAATCAAGTTTTGATTTGAACGAATTAGAAGATTTATACTTGCCTTACAAAAAGAAACGCAAGACCAAAGCCGATACTGCTCGAGAAAATGGTTTGGAACCACTTGCTAAAATAATTATGGCTCAAAATGCTGATGATATAGAATACATCGCTTCGAAATATTTGAACGATAAAATAAAAAACGAAGACGAGGCTATCTCAGGAGCAGAAGATATCATTGCAGAGTGGATTAACGAAAATATTTATATCCGAAAAAATTTAAGACGACTGTTTCAACGTAAAGCTGTGGTTTCGACCAAAAAAGCCAAGAAAATTGAAGATGAAGAAAAAGCTCAAAAGTTCGAACAATATTTTGATTGGAATGAGTCGCTTAACAGAGCTCCGTCTCACAGATTATTAGCGATGTTGCGGGCAGAAGCAGAAGGGTTTGTGAAACTAAATATCGAAATCGAAAAAGAAGAAGCCATTGAGTTTATCGAAAACTCGATCATTAAAAATAATAACGATACTAAAAAATACCTCAAAAGAGCCATTGCAGACAGTTATAAAAGGTTACTTGAACCAGCCATTTCAAACGAAGTGTTGCAAGAAGCCAAAGCTAAAGCAGACGCTACGGCTATTGGAGTTTTTGCCGAAAACCTAAAGCAATTGTTACTGGCTTCACCTTTAGGTGAAAAACGAATTTTAGCAATCGACCCAGGATTTAGAACCGGTTGTAAAGTGGTTTGTTTAGACGAACAAGGTGATTTATTGTACAATGAAACGATTTTTCCGCATGCTCCTCAAAACGAATCAGCTGTAGCGATGAAAAAAATCCGTTCGATGGCAAACGCTTACAATATCGAAGCTATAGCTATCGGAAACGGAACAGCTTCGAGAGAAACCGAATTTTTCATCAAAAAAATCGCTTTTGATAAACCCGTACAGGTTTTTGTAGTGAGTGAAGCTGGAGCTTCGGTATATTCAGCTTCCAAAATCGCTCGAGAAGAATTCGGAAATTATGACGTAACGGTTCGTGGAGCCGTTTCTATCGGAAGAAGATTGGCTGATCCATTGGCTGAACTCGTAAAAATCGACCCAAAATCTATCGGAGTGGGGCAATACCAACACGATGTTGACCAAACCAAACTCAAAGAAGAACTAGACAATGTGGTAATTAGATGCGTGAATGCGGTTGGAGTTAATTTGAATACCGCCAGCAAATCTCTGCTTTCGTATGTGTCGGGAATCGGAGAAAAAATGGCAGAAAACATTGTGAATTACCGCTCCGAAAATGGCGCATTTACTAGCAGAAAAGAGCTGAAAAAAGTTCCGAGATTAGGAGAAAAAGCTTTTCAGCAAGCAGCAGCTTTTGTGAGGATTCACAATGCCGAAAATCCGCTCGACAATTCGGCTGTACACCCAGAAGCTTATCCGATAGTAGAGAAAATGGCAAAAGATTTAGGCGTTCCGCTTCAAGAACTCATCGGAAATAAAGAAAAAATAAATGCTATTCCGCTCGAAAAATATATTACAAACGACATCGGAATCTTGTCTTTAAAAGATATCGTTAAAGAACTCGAAAAACCTGGATTAGATCCTCGGAAAGAAGCGAAGGTCTTTGAGTTTGACCCAAATTTAAGAACAATAAATGATGTGAAAACCGGAATGGTCGTAAACGGAATCGTGAATAATATTACCAATTTCGGATGTTTTGTCGATATCGGAATCAAAGAAAGCGGACTGGTTCATATCTCACAACTCAAAGAAGGTTATGTAGCTGATGTTAATGAAGTAGTGAGGCTCCACCAACACATCAAAGTAAAAGTAGTAGAAGTTGATGTAGCTAGAAAACGAATCCAACTCTCGATGATATTATAAGCTATATAATGAGATGAAAAATATATTCACCACTTTCTGTTTACTGTTTGTTCTCCTTTCTTGCGATTCTGAAAGTGCGAATGATTGTGTCAAAAAATCAGGAAATATTGTAAAAAGAGAAATTCACGATATCCCGACTTTTAACAAGATTCGAATAGAAAAAGGGGTCGAGCTAATCTTATCTCAGGATTC
>CAZOQH010000110.1:0-5042 GCA_964581855.1 uncultured Flavobacterium sp. | reverse complement strand
GGATTTATCCCTGCACAAACAGCTATCAAAGTAAAACCAATAGACGCTTTGAGAACCGAATAAAATAAAATACATAAAATAGAAAATAGAGAGATTCAAAGATTAAACAAAATAAGAATATGAAAAAAGGATGTACAATTACCGTTTTAGTTTTTCTTGCATTGTCTTTTATAGCCGTGCTGGTTTGGTTTTGGCAAAAAAATGCACAGCCGCCTGTAAAATATGATACAGAACTACCTGAAATCCGTTCGATTTCCAAAACTACGGTTGCTACCGGAAATATTAACCCTAAAGAAGAAATCTTTATCAAACCCAACATGTCGGGAATCATTGACGAGGTATATGTAGAAGCAGGAGACTATGTAAAATCAGGTGATTTAATAGCTAAGATTAGAGTAGTTCCGAATGTTTCAAGCCTAAACTCGGCTCAAAATCAAATCCAGATGGCTAAAATCGATTTAGAAAATCAGAAAAAAGTGTACGAAAGACAAAAATCTCTTTTCGAAAAAGGAGTGATTTCGGCCAATGATTTTGATGCAACCGAAACAGCCTACAGACAATCACAGCAAAATTATAATTCAGCACTTCAAAATGCAGAAATCATCCGTACAGGTACTACAAGAGGAATGAGTAACATCGCTCAAACTCTTATTCGTTCAACTGTTTCGGGAATGGTACTCGATGTGCCTGTCAAAAAAGGAAATCAAGTAATTGAGGCCAATAACTTTAACGAAGGTACAACCATCGCCAGTTTAGCCGATGTAGAGGACATGATTTTTGAAGGGAAATTAGATGAATCAGAAGTTGGGAAAATCAAATTAGGACTGCCTTTAGAAATAACCATCGGAGCTATCGAAAACAAAAAATTTGATGCAGTTTTAGACTATATTGCACCCAAAGGAGTAGACGAAAACGGAGCAATGCAATTTCCGATAGAAGGGACTTTAATCAACAAAGACTCAACCTTTATCAGAGCGGGATTAAGTGCAAATGCTTCCATTATTTTGGCTAAAGCTGATGATGTTTTGGCCGTAAAAGAAGGGCTAGTGCAATATGATGACAAAACCAAGACGTCTTTTGTAGAAGTGGAAGTAGGCGAACAAAAATTCGAACGAAGAGACGTAGAACTCGGAGTGAGTGACGGTATTTATGTAGAAATAAAAAGCGGAATTACCAAAGACGATAAAATCAAGGTTTGGAATCAAATTAAAAAATAGTTGAATCATTGATTTGTCTGAGCAGTTGAATCTCATATTCGATTAAACAATTAAACAAGTTTAAAAGATGAAAATAACATCAAAAATAATTCTGTCCGTTTGTCTTCTTTTCGGAGCAAATGCTTTTTCTCAAAAAAAATGGACACTCGAGGAGTGTATAGCACATGCTATTGAAAATAACGTGTCGATTAGACAGATTGAACTAGATAATAAATTAGCCGAAGTGGACAAAAAAGACGCTTTCGGAAATTTCTTGCCTAACGTAAATGCGAGCGCCTCTCATTCATGGAATATTGGTTTGAATACCAATATCACAACTGGAATTCTAGAGAATCAAACTACGCAATTTACCTCTATGGGGGCCTCGGCAGGCATTGATATTTTTAGAGGATTACAGCACCAAAATCGATTCAGAAAATCGAAACTCGCTCTTATTTCTTCACAATACCAACATTTAAAAATGGAAGAAGACGTAGCGCTGAATGTAGTAAATGCTTACCTGCAAGTTTTATTCAACAAAGAAAACATTAAGGTTCAAAAACAACAATACCAAGCAGATAGCCTACAACTTGTGCGTTCAGAGGCATTAGTAGATGCAGGAATGGTTCCGAGTGGTGATTTATTCGATATGAAAGCTACCATTGCAACAGATAAACAACGAATTATTCAGGCTGAATATGCGTTGCTGGTATCTAAAATGAGCTTAGCCCAACTTTTGCAATTAGAAGACTTTAAAGAATTCGATATCGCAGATGTAGAATATGATTTCGAACCTAATGAAATCTTTTTTCAAACGCCTGAATCTATATATAACAAAGCAAAAGAAGAAAGGACTGAACTTAAAATTGCTGAAAACAGTGTAAAGCTAGCAGAGAAAGATGTTGACATTGCTAAAGGAGCTTATTTTCCGTCTTTGACAGGATTTTATAGCTTTTCATCTCGTGTTTCGTATGCTAAAATTCCTGACGGAATGGGAGGAGAAATGAATCCACCATCTTTTTGGGATCAATTCGATACTTTTAAAGGGCATAACTTTGGAATTCAGCTTAATATCCCGGTTTTTAACGGATTTGCCACAAGAAATAATGTGGAAAGAAGCAAAATTAACTTAGAGAAAACAAAACTGGCCCTAGAGCAAACCCAACTCGATTTGGAAAGGGATATTTATACCGCTTTTTCGGATGCAAAAGGAGCAATGGAAACCTATTTGGCCACTCAAGAAATGTTAAGAGCTAGAGAAGAGGCCTTCCGATACACTAAAGAACGTTACGAAAACGGAATGGCAACTGCTTTTGATTACAATCAATCGCAAACACTTTTGGTAAATACTCAATCTGATTTGCTTCGAACCAAGTACGATTATTTATTCCGAACCAAAATATTAGAGTTCTATTTCGGAATACCCATTTATCAAAAATAAAAAATTAGACAAGAGCTTCTGACATCGATCAGAAGCTTTTTTTTGCACTATAATAAGACTTTTGTCCTGAGAAGCACGAAGTTAAACCAACAAAAAAGGAAGATTTAGGTTTCTCTGCTTATATTTTCTAAAATTCTTCCCTAAAAATATTTATCTTTGCTTGTTATAAACAAATGAATTTCTATCCGATTTCTGTCGGATTTTACATAAAAAGAAAGGTAAGATATGGCTTGTGCAAGTTGTTCCACAAAAGACGGCTCTGCTCCTAAAGGGTGTAATAACCACGGAAGTTGCGGAACCGATTCATGTAATAAATTATCAGTTTTTGACTGGTTGTCAAATATGTCTTCGGATATTCAATCGCAGTTTGATGGAGTTGAAGTGCGATTTAAAAACTCTCGAAAAGAGTTCTTCCGAAATACAGAAAACCTCACATTATCTATCGGAGATGTGGTAGCCACTGAAGCATCACCTGGTCACGATATCGGAATTGTAACCTTAACAGGAGAGTTGGTTAAAATTCAAATGAAGAAAAAAGGAATTAATCCGGATGATTTACTTCCGAAAATTTATCGAAAAGCCAACCAAAAAGATATTGACGTATGGACAGAATATCGCCTGAAAGAAGAAAAAGTTCAGGTACGTGCGCGTGAAATCGCCATTGCTTTAAATTTAGAAATGAAGATTTCTGATATCGAATTTCAAGGTGACGGATCGAAGGCTATTTTCTATTACACAGCAAGCGAAAGAGTAGATTTTCGTCAGTTAATTAAAGAATTTGCTCAGGAATTTCGAGTTCGTATTGAAATGAAGCAAATCGGATTTCGCCAAGAAGCTTCTCGCTTAGGAGGAATTGGATCATGTGGAAGAGAATTGTGTTGTTCCACTTGGCTTACTGATTTTAGAAGTGTAAACACCTCGGCTGCACGCTACCAGCAATTAAGCTTGAATCCACAAAAGCTAGCCGGTCAATGCGGAAAATTAAAATGTTGTCTTAATTATGAATTAGATAGCTATATGGATGCGCTCAAAGATTTTCCGGGATCCGATACCGTTTTGCAAACAGAAAAGGGAGATGCTCAATGCCAAAAAATAGATATCTTTAGAGAGTTGATGTGGTTTACATATCGGGAGAATACAGCACAGTGGTATGTGCTTTCTACATCAAAAGTCAAAGAAATAATCGCTTTAAATAAACAAGGCAAAAAAATTGCAACCATAGAAGATTACACAGTTGAATTGCAGTCTTCCGAAGAAGCTACGTTCAAAGATGCTGTCGGTCAAGAAAGCCTTACAAGGTTTGATACACCTAAACGAAACAAGAATAAAAACCGTAATCGAAACAAAAATCGTAAGAAAAATGAAGGGAAATCTTAAAATTTCAATTGTTTTTTTATTGGTTTTCACCTTGTTTGCTTGTGGAGAAAAGCCTGTTTTTACTAGCTATAAATCTGTCGGAAATTCTTGGCACAGAGATAGCATAGTGAGTTTTAATTTCGAAGTTCAAGATACGCTTCAGCCCTATAATATGTTTTTAAATCTAAGAACAAACAATAAATATGAGTTTAGTAACATTTTTTTGATTGCCTCTATCGAAAGTCCTAATCAACAAATAAAAGTTGACACTTTAGAATATATTATGGCTTCGCCTGACGGAAAAATGTTAGGCAGCGGATTCTCGGATGTAAAAGATAGTAAACTGTGGTTTAAAGAAAATTATCGTTTTTCCGAACTCGGAAATCATATTATTAAAGTAGAACAAGCCTTGAGAAAACGAAGTGAAATAGAAGGAATCGAAAGATTAGAAGGCGTTACTGACGTGGGACTTAGCGTTGAGTTGACAAAAAATCAATAAGAATATTTAGTTAACCAATAACCATTAAGAACATGGCAAAGAATAAGGAAACTAATAATTTCTCAAAATACATTAAGTGGTTTTGGGGACTTTTTATAGGAGGAATTGCTTTTGTAATTCTTCTTTTCTTGTTGGCTTCGGCTGGGGCTTTCGGAGAAATGCCAACTTTCGAAGAATTAGAAAATCCGTCTTCGAACCTGGCTTCCGAGATTATTTCGGCAGATGGGAAAACCATCGGAAAACTCTATCTTAACGAGAATAGAACCCCTATCAAGTACGAAGATTTATCACAAAATCTGATAGACGCCTTAGTAGCAACCGAAGATGAACGCTTTTATACTCATTCCGGAATCGATGCTCGAGGAACGGTCAGAGCAGCTGTTTTTATGGGGAGAAGAGGAGGAGCCAGTACCATAACACAACAGCTGGCAAAACTCCTTTTTCACGAAGAAGGATCAAAGAATATCGTAGAGCGGATGCTTCAAAAAATCAAAGAATGGATTATTGCGGTTCGCTTAGAAAAGCGATACACCAAGCAAGAAATCATGAC
>CAZOQH010000109.1:0-5106 GCA_964581855.1 uncultured Flavobacterium sp. | reverse complement strand
TCATAATCAAGTTATTATATTCCCAATGCATTATTCTAAAAAGTGCTCCAATAATTATTATTGCTATCACACCTTTTAAAATTCGAAAATATTTTGTTTTAATAAATGTTCCGTTAAATAATAACATAAAGAAACCAGCAAGTTCACTAATCCAAAGTCCTACGTAAGTCCAGCTTTCAGCGTCATAATTGTCAGTCAATTTCGAGGTCATAAATCCTGCAAGGGCAATTACTAGTCCAATTCCAATTATTGTTATATATGGTAAATTGTTTGATTTCAAATGTTGGGTAACGGTCTAGTATAAGCGTAGTGCGGGATTAGAAGCACTTCACTTTCGGTTTAACCATATGTTTATTAATGTTCAATTCTTTTAAATTTAGCACTTTAGCCCGCATTACGTTTATACATTGTTATGGGCTGTGCATTTTTTGTTGTCTTGTCTTTCTTTTTTAGTCAATTGTCAAAAATTGTTCGTATAAAATTTTAGCGTAATACTTTCCATATCGGTTTATAACAAGTTTGCTAAATAGAATTGGAAGGAAATATGCAACAGAAAGAATCCAACCTAAATTTCTTGTCGTTAGGTCGTTGGAACAATATGAATGAATGAGAATTATTACTGAAATAAAAAAGGCTAAAAATGAGCCTCCTATTAAATTTCTAAAAAATCCGTATTCAATATTGTGTTGTAACAAAAGAGAATTGTCTCGTAAAACATTTCTGATTTGAGAAACTGCTGTTACTATAAGTTTTCTTGCTCTTAAAACGTCTGACGATTCTTCTATTTCTGAAAGTAAACTTAATCCAAATTTAGTTTTGATTTTATCTTCAATTTTTTGCCTAATACTTATTTCAAGTTCATTATTTGATTTTAGCAAAAAATTAGTTGTTGGCATATTTATTTCGTCTTTGAAATAAAGTTTTTGAAATATTTCCTTAGATAAAAAACGATTTATTTGAACAAGTAAAAAAACAATTGCTGATGAAAGAATTATGTCGGTAATTGTCGGAAGTACTGAAAATATATTTTCAAGTTTGTCGTGATACAACGAAGATACAAACTTATTGTAAAGTATTATTGCTGGTATTGAAGTCAATACGGTTGGAAAAAGTCTTGCCTTGAAATAATAGTTGTTGAGTGCCATATATTAAGCGTTGTATAGGAAAAGAAAGTAAGCTTTATGTTTTGAATTATATTGTGGCTCGTCCCAACCACGTTCTGCTCGGAAATCTCTTGCAAATTCGTAGTTTTTCACATAAACTTTTAAGTAGTCTGTTGAAGTGTCTAAAACTACATAACCAGCTTGATTATTAGTGATTCGTATCTTGGGATATTTTGAATATGCCAGATGTTTCGAACTTGCATTTCCAAACAAAGTAACTTTGGGTTTAAGTGTATCTAAAAAATCGTATTTTCTATCTGAATCTCTACCGTGATGTGGTGCTAATAAAACATCAATATTAGAAACTTCACTTTTGTGATTTTTAAGTATGTATTCCCAAGAATCATCGTGTGTGTCACCTGCTAAAAGTATTTTCCAATTACCACCATTTTTCTTGGGTGGCGTGAATAATATTGCATAAGAAGCGTCATTGTAATCTTCTGTTTCATTGCCGTTTTGCACGAGTTCGGCTGTTGGGCACAAGATTGTTATGTTGTCCTCATTATAATATTGATTGTCGTTTTTTGAGAAGTATGTCAGACGTTTGGTATTCGTGTTTTTTCCTGCTCTTAGGTTTTTATAGAACTTCCAGTCTTCTTTGTTATAACCCGCAAAGAACCCGTTAAGGTCAATTTCTTTGTCATTATCGGTGTCCCAAGTGTTGTAAATTGAAAACTCCTCGTATAAGTCCTTAATGCCGTCTAAGTGGTCCATATCTGGGTGAGAAATAATGAACCGAAAAATACTGCTAATGTTAAGATTGTTTTTTAAGTAGTCAATTGGATTGTCAGGTGTTTTCTTTTGGTTGTAGTTTTTCTTGTCAGAGGGTACGTGAGTTCTATTTCTCATTTCTTCTCTTTCTGCTGATGCTTTAACCGCTTTTTCTTCGTCTGTATCTTCGTCATTGTATGCGTTGCTTACATCCATAACTGTAACTCGTCCTGAATCGTGTTGTATAATGTTGCAGTCTCCTTCAAGTACGTTTAAAAAATGAATTGTCGCCATAATTCTTTGTCAAATTTTGATATTGTGGTTTCGTGTCGTTGCATTGCCCATAACTCACATATACCCGCATGTTTTAACCACATATCATGAATATTTAGCAAGATTGGTGCATGTTTTTCGAGTATTACTTGTGCTATGTTTTTTAAATCCGTGTCAAATATAATTATAAAAGTTAAAAAACAAAATTATCCTTAATTTTTTAGGTTAAAAGTGTCTAATATTTGTAGGATATATCTAAAGTATTGAGCTATAGGTTTTAATGTTTTTGTTTGGATTTTATTCCAGATTTCTTCGGTAAAATTGATTTTTAGGGAGCAAAACTCGAAGTATTCTGTAACTACACCCGAATCAGGTAGGGAGTAAACTACACTAAAAGGCGTACTTGATGCCACATTAATGCGACATTGATACGGCATTAATGCGGCATTGAGGCAACATTGAACAGGGATGAAATAATTTAAAATAGGGAAGAAGTAGCCCTAAAGTCAAAAATACTCAAAAAATATTATTTGTTTTTAATGTATTGTATATCAGTGAGTAAATGTAGTGTTTGTAGTTGAAAAAGTCAATTGTTTTAACAAAAAACAGAATTGTTATTTTTAGTCTATAAGCAAACTTTAGTTCGGGCATAAAAAAAAGCGAGAACATTACTGCTCTCGCTTTTTCCAACCACTAAATAATCCAATTTCTAAACAACAAATTAGAACGGATATTTGTTCTCTGCAATTACTTTAGAGGCAATAGTCTCTCTTAAAGCAACCACATTCGGCATATTTACATACTTTGTAAATCTGCGAAGTCCCATAAGCATCATTCGTTGTTCGTCACCTTCGGCAAACGAAACGATAGCTTCTTTTCCTTTATTGAATATAATATCAACGGCTTGATACAAGTATAATTGTGCCATTGCTATTTGTTCTTTTGCATTTTCTTCTCCTTTGGTTTTTGCCACCTTCTCTGCACGCAAAATTCCCGATTCTGCCATATAGATTTCGATAAGCATATCGGCTGCAGCTCCTAATAACTGTTGGTGTTCTTCTAGTTCTGTTCCGTATTTCTGAACAGCACTTCCGGCTACCATCAAAAAGGCTTTTTTAAGCTTAACAATTAGCTCTTTTTCTTCTGCAAACAGTTCGCTGTAGTCCGGCACATCAAAGTCTGGAATTCCCATTAGTTCTTCGGCCACTTTCATAGCCGGTCCTAATAAATCTACGTGACCTTTCATGGCTTTTTTAACCAACATTCCTACCGATAACATACGGTTGATTTCGTTGGTTCCTTCGTAAATACGGGCAATACGAGCATCTCTCCAAGCGCTTTCCATCGGAGTATCTTCTGAGAATCCCATTCCACCAAAGATTTGGATACCCTCGTCCGAACAGTGTTGTACGTCTTCTGATACCGCTACTTTTAAAATAGAACATTCGATAGCGAATTCTTCTACACCTTTTAGTTCTGCTTCTTGATGCGAATTCCCTTCTGACAAACGAATGTTAATTCTCCTTTCGATGTCTCCGGCTGCTCTATAAGAAGCTGATTCGCCTACGAAACAGTTGGTTGCCATTTCTGCAATTTTCTGACGGATAGCTCCAAAATTAGCAATCGGAGTTTTGAACTGCACGCGTTCGTTGGCATAATTTACGGATGTACTAATCAGTCTTCTTTGCGAATCCAAACACGCTGCAGCTAGTTTGATACGACCTACATTCAGTGCGTTCATGGCAATTTTAAATCCTTCGCCACGTCCTGCCAACATATTTTCGACCGGTACCAAAGTATCGTTGAAGAATACCTGACGGGTAGAACTTGCACGAATACCCAATTTGTGTTCTTCTTCACCTAGGGTGATTCCGTTCGGGTTGTTTGGGTCGTATTCTACGATAAATCCGGTGATGTTTTTGTCGTCTTCGATACGTGCAAATACAATCATTACCGAACAAAATCCGGCATTAGAAATCCACATTTTTTGTCCGTTGATTTTGTAATGCTTTCCGTCAGCAGTAAGCTCTGCTTTTGTTTTTCCGGAGTTAGCATCCGAACCTGCTCCGGGTTCGGTCAGACAGTAAGCCCCAAACCATTCGCCAGTAGCGAGTTTCGGAACGTATTTTTGCTTTTGTTCCTCTGTTCCGTACAAAGTAATAGGCATAGTTCCGATTCCGGTATGTGCTCCGAAAGCCGTTGAAAACGAACCTGTCGCACCCGAAATATAATCACACGTAAGCATGGTTGAGGTGAACCCCATACCTAATCCTCCGTATTGTTCCGGAACGGATACACCCAAAAAACCGAGTTCTCCTGCCTTACGCATTACCTCTTCGGTAAACGCATAATCTTTCTTTTCGAATCTTTCTTTGTTGGGCCAAATTTCACGATCCACGAATTCCATCACAGATTCTTTCATCATGATTTGCTCTTCTGAGAAATCCTCAGGGGTGAAGATGTCTTCACATTTTGTTTCTTTTACAAGGAATTGTCCTCCTCTTATAATGTCTTCCATAATAGTTTATTTATTAGAGAAAGGAAAATAGAGCATAGAGAATAGACTAATCTAGTCCGTTTTGAAAGGACATTGTCATTCTCTGAAATTCTTCTATTTTCATTTCTAGGTTATTAAAAGTTTCTTGACTTATATAATTTCTGTGCTTAGCAATTAGTAACTGCGTAATAAGTTCAAATGATGAACCTAAAGCAATATCTAAGTAATGACTGAAAGATTTATTTGTTCGGGCTGATCCTTCAGCTATATTTGATGGAATAGAAATTGAACATCTACTGATTTGAGAGCTTAAATCATATTTTTCGTGCATAGGGAAATTTAATAAGACATCAGAAACCTCATTAGCAATCAGTATTCCAATTTGCCAAATTCTTAGATTCTTATAATTATGTCTTTTACCTAAACTCATGAAAAATATCTTCTCTACTTCTATTCTCTATT
>CAZOQH010000108.1:0-5205 GCA_964581855.1 uncultured Flavobacterium sp. | reverse complement strand
TAGTAAGATTCCAAATAGGCGAAGAATATTCTGCAGGAACATAATCTCCTTCTACTCCTGAAGCTCCTCCTGTTTGCATTTCGTAAATTACTACATCTCCTTCTTGGGAATCGTTTAGTGCAAGCGAAGTGGCAAAAGTTCGGTTATATCCAAACTCGTTTGTCCATTCCGGATACAGCGTCACTTCTTCCGCTCCATAAGCAAGCCCTTTGACTCCAAAACCTCCGTCATCTCCAAAAACAATTCCAAAAGTTCCCGTCCCATGCTCTAAAAAATCGGAATATTCTGGTGTATACAAACTCGAATTTACTGTATAACCTTCTACAAAATTTATTTTAGGATTAACATGAAATTCCTCATGGTTTTTATTGAATTCATATTCTATGTTTCTAATTCGAATTCCCTGCCCATTAAGATTCATGTCCCAAGCAAACTGCATATTTACTCCCGGATTGGCATATATATATGTTTGTTGAAGAACAAAATCTGGAGTAATAGGAGAAATATCAAAAGGAGGTTTAACCGGTTTTGCATCTACTAATTCTGCATAGCTTACGTTTGGCAATCTTTGTAAGCGATTAGCTAATTGCTTTAAGTCTTCATCCGTCAATTCATCATTTACAACGTCATAAATATTTCGTAAATCCTGAATGGATTTAGAATTCCCTGAAATCCTCAATGCTTGCTCTTCCATCTGTTGAAGTTTTTCTTCTGAAAAAACAAAAGAATACTTTAAATCAAAAGGATAAGATTCCAAAACATCTGAAAACTCTACAATTTGTGCTGATATGTCTGCCAAAGCATTGTATCTATCAATACTCATTGAGCTATCAAAAGCCACGACCAAATTATACTTTCTACTGTTTTCTTGTGAAAACACAACACAAAAAGAACTCAACAGAATAAAAACAAATAGCTTTCTCATATTTTTATATTTCAGCAAATATAGTTTTTTCTCTATATTATTTTACAATTTCAATTTTTCTTACAATTTCATTGGCATTTTCATCAACTACCGTTATGTAATAAATTCCGGTTTTTGCTTCGATAGGCATATCATGAAAATCTTTAGTTTGACCTAAATAAGTTCTGTCTAAATACCAATGCAGAGTGCTTTTCGGATTGGAGTGGGCTACTTTCAGAATGATAGGCTGAACCTTACTTTCAAAATTTTTGGTCAAGTAAATTTTACTGTCAGCTTTGGGATAAATAAAATCCATTTGATAGTTTTCGGTCGGGAGGCAGTTTTCTCGAAAAGGTGGCAACACCATATAATCTGCATTTTTGCTTTTAAAATACCATTCCATCACAGGTGGCAACACAAACCACGATTTGGTTTGAATATTTTCGGTATTTTCGCAAGAAGCATTTACTCGAAAAGTTTCGGTTGGGTCAAGATGAATGAGTTTGTGGTACGTACACAACGGATGCTCATTTTCTGAAAGCGGAACGTATTGCAATGTAGTCGGACAATATTCTGTTGGTAGGTTACCGCTTTTAGAACAAACTGCAATTTCTTCTAAATCATCCAATGGTATCTGAAACCAATCGGATTTAGGCAGTCCTGAAAAAACATCAAATAAAATTGGAGCTGCACTACTTACACCAGTCAATTCGGGTCTTCCTTCTCCGGTAGCATTACCCACCCAAACTCCTACCACATATTTTTGAGTCGTTCCGATAGCCCAAGCATCTCGATTTCCGAAACTGGTTCCGGTTTTCCAAGCAATCGGAAGTGAAGAATCATAAAACCGCCAACTCTCACCTCCTTCGGGCCGGTTGACTTCTCGCATCGCCTGATAGGTCAGAAAAATCGACCCTGCTCCTATTATGTTTTTTTGATAGGATTCTTTTCCGAAATCGAGAGAATTATTCGCATAAAAATTTAAATCCGAAAATTCTTTTTCTCTATATTTTGACTGATTTTGTACAAAAAAATTTAAAGTCGAACTCATTGATGCATAGGTTTTACACAAGTCCCATAAATTACTTTCGGCACCACCTAGGATAAGCGATAAACCATAATGATTGGGATGTTTGGATATATCCTTAAGCTTGAATTTTTGCAATTTCTCATAAAAATTATATACACCATAATCTTGTAACATCAACACAGACGGAATGTTTAAAGAACGAGACAAAGCTCTATTAGCAGGTACAGCTCCGTCATAAGAATTACTAAAATTCTGCGGACTATATCCGGAAATTTGCGTGGGAATATCAGGCACTAAACTAGTAGGTAATAAACTACTCTCGTCTAGCATTGCAGCATATAAAAGCGGTTTGAGTATGCTACCAGTACTCCTAGGAGCTGTAATGATATCAACATCTTTTTTGTGCATAATATCAGTAGGAGCATTGCCTACATAGGCCATAACATTTCGGGTTTGGACATCTATCACCAAAATAGCCAAATTGTAAATTTCATTTTGTTTATATTGGTTGTAATAATTGTGTGCCAAATGACGAACTCTTTCTTGTAAACCTAAGTCTATAGTGGTATGAATACGTTTTCCTTTGTTTTCTTTGACAACTCGCTCTAGCAGATGAGGGGTAATTTGAGGTAAATCAAATGGTTTTTGGGGTAAAGGTTCTTCAAGTGACAACTCATACGTCAGTTTATCAAAAGTACCTTTTTCGTAAAGTTTTTTAAGTAATTTATTTCGTTTTTGACGTAAAGCATCTTGATTTTTCCCGGGATAAATAAGACTCGGAGCATTAGGCAACACTGCCAAGGTAGCGGATTCTGCCCACGATAATTGATGTGGTTTTACTCCGAAATAGCGCCAAGCAGCCATTTCAAGTCCGACTACATTACCTCCGAAAGGAGCGTGAGATGCATAGAGTTTTAAAATACTTTCTTTAGAATAACGAAACTCCAGACGTGTTGCCAAAACAGCCTCAATAAGCTTTTCGTTATAAGAGCGTTGTTTGTTATTTCTCGATAATCGGATGACTTGCTGCGTAAGAGTACTTCCGCCTCGAACTACCTTCCCTGCTTTTTGATTTTGTCGGAAAGCATTCCAAATCGAAATAGGATTCACCCCAAAATGCTTGTAATAATGTTGATCTTCAAACGCTATAATACTAGTTTTAAATTTATAAGGAATACTATCGGGTGCGGGAAAACGCCACTGACCATCATCGGCAATTTTCGCACCTAACAATTCGCCTTCTTTACTTACGATTACCGTAGAATATGGGCTATCAAACAGAGTATCAGGCAGACAAAAATAATAACCCGTCCAAAGTAACAGTAAGACCAATAGCTTGATTTTATGGGTTTTTATTTTTTTTATCACAGCAATTTCTTCTCTCCGCTTCATTCGTATGAGCACTCTAACAGGTTTTTAAGTCCTATCAGGATTTTAAATTTATTACTCCACAATCTCAATCCATTGACCTTTGGTTCTAACCGAATAGGTATTGTCATACATGGCTTCGGCCTGTATTCCCGGAAGGTAATATTTTCCGAGGTACGAGGCGTTGAGCAATACCCTAAAAGTTCTGCTTTCTCCTGCGTTTAATCCGAAATAAAAATAAGTCCTATCATCTCTGATGTCGATATAATCGGCTTTATTTTCTGCAAAACTTCCGAAATCTGTAAATCTGGTATTTACAATTTCAAATCCGGAAGGAACTATTTGAGTCAAAGCAATGTTTTCTACTTTTTGATTAGACGTATTTCGAATGGTTATTTGAGCTACTACTTCTGTTCCTTGCGAAATATTATTCACATTCAATACCTGCCCGTTTCGATTTTGATAAGAAATTGTTGCAAACAACTTATTCTGCATCACTTTTTCTTCTCCAATCGGTAAAATTCCGCTCGTAGTTACTCTTACATACACCGTGTTGTCTTTATTGTTGGTTAGCCTAATCGAACTTTCTTTTTGAGATGCACTCAAGCCTCTATCAGCAAATGCCTTTGGGGTGGAAATTTTATAAGGCTTCCCGTCTTGTGAATAATTGACTTCTATACCTTTTCCTCCGTTTTTGACAGCAAATTTACTCATAGCATACAGCGCATAAGCCGAAGTTTGCGTACTCATCCAATTATCCGACGACAAGGCTTTGGCCAAATCATTCGCTAGTACAAATGCTTTTGAATTATCGTTTAATAACAATACCGTTTCTAAAGCCATAGCTCTATTTCTCTCGGGTGAGCCGTAATAATAGTAACTATTCATTTCATCCAAAGAACTTGTATTCAGCAGACTCAGAGCAGCTTGTTTTTGTCCCACAATTGCATAAGCCGCAGCCAATCGCAATTTGGCTTCGTTAGAAATGTTAGCCGTTTCACGAAGTCTGTTCATCGAACCCATATCAGGCGAACCGACCAAAGCCAAGGTGTATAATCGATAAGCTTGTGCAATATCATTGCGATAACTCTCGTTGAATCGCCAATCTTTAGCTGCTCTTTGTTGATAAGCTATCCATTTTGATTTAAACGAAGACGGCAAAACATAGCCTTTTTTCTCTGCTT
Source organism: uncultured Flavobacterium sp. (assembly GCA_964581855.1). GTDB lineage: Bacteria > Bacteroidota > Bacteroidia > Flavobacteriales > Flavobacteriaceae > Flavobacterium. Next base: position 719 of record CAZOQH010000108.1, on the reverse strand, counting down.
CGATTAAGAAATGACCTACGTAAGATGTACTCCAATCGTTAGCATAATTCTGACCACTCCAATAGCTAAAACCTCCGTTCGAAATCTGGTAGCCTACCAAGCGTTGTATTCCGGTTTTGATATTTTTATCTATGGAGGATTTTCTAGAATCAGATAAATCAATTACATCATTGAGATATAATTGCGGAAAAACTCCCGAAGTTACTTGCTCCAAACAACCATGTGGATATCGAATCAAATAATCTAGTCTTTGATTGAAATTAATTGAAGGAAACGAAGAAACCTCTAATTTTGCTTGATTACTTCCTGGAATTCCGAAAGTAGAAAAATCAAGAGTTTTGGTACTTTTCGGCTCCAAAATCACATCTATATGATCATGAGTCAACGGATTCGGGTTGGTTATGTCTAACTCTACTTGATAGGTTGATTTTTCGTTTCCTGAAGTAGCAATTACTTCTATTTTTCCAATTCCTGTTGCATCACCGGCTTCGAGATTGAAATACACCATTTTTTCGTCCGGATTAGCAAACGAAATAGTTTGAGTAGCATTCCCAACGACTTTAATTCCATTGTTGGTTTTGACCTGAACTTTTACGTTTTTCACCTGTTTTTCCATTGCAAAAAGTGTTACAGGTAAGGTAACTTTTTCTCCTTGCGAAATTTTTCTCGGAAGCGAAGCCAATACCATAAGTGGAGTACGAACCGGAGTTGCTTTTTCG
>CAZOQH010000107.1:3757-5263 GCA_964581855.1 uncultured Flavobacterium sp. | reverse complement strand
ACGGATTAGAAGTAGGTAACCAATAAAGCAAAACAGCTAAAAGCAACAGATATTCGGGAATGTTCCAAAGACGTGATTTCATAGTTTTTAGTGTTTTATACAAAACGAGAATCTTTTACACTTATTATAAATCCAAAATCAACAAGAGTTTTCAACAACTATTAATAACAAACAAAAAAGAAGATTTTAAAATTTTAAAAATATGGTGTGTTATATAGGCTGTTAATAGTTGAAATAAGTTTTTCGAAAAAACTTGCTTTTAAAGATATGCTTAGTTATACAAAGTAATTAACAACTATTTTATGTGAATTTGATTTGAGAATCAATTGTTTTTAAAATGTTATTGACAATCGTTGAAAACCTATTTTCACCTATTTTTTTTAATAAGTTGATATTAATTTATTGTTAATAACTACCAAATTTATCACCATAACATTTTAGTAATTTTTGAATAATTAATTTGGATTTTATTTAAGATTTTTGCCTTGTAAATTTTATGATGTAAACAAAAAATACTTCTTGAATTTTACCTTAAGATATCAACAAACTATGTTAATTTATAATAAGCTGAAAGTTAAGGTTTTGTGAAATTCAATTAACAACTGCTTTTTTTGAAGTTCTAGAACTTACTTTTTAAACATAAAATACACAGCCAGAATAATAAATACAAACGAAATCAAGTGATTCAGTCGGAAAGTTTCGTTTTTGAATACTAAAAGCGCAAATAAAGCAAAAATTACCAGTGTAATTACTTCTTGGATTACTTTGAGTTGAAGCAACGAAAACGGACCACCATTTCCTTGATATCCGATTTTATTAGCCGGAACCATAAACATATATTCAAACAGAGCAATTCCCCAGCTGATTAAAATAATAGCGATAAGACCTAATTTCTGGAATCCTTTCCATTCTGAAAATTTCAGATGACCATACCAAGCCAATGTCATAAAAACATTAGATATGACAAGCAATACAATAGTTAAAACACCCTTCATTGTTTTTAAAGTAATGGTTAATGAAGTCGAAATATTTACTGTAATAAATAAACTAAGAATATAGTTGGAATAAAATAAATTACGATGGTTCTGGCTCCGTCATAATCTTTAGCAAGGCGTTGTCCTAACAATAAAAGTAAGAGTGTAATACACGAAATTACTCCCGAAAGTAAAGCAATTTCAGTATTTTGATTGATTAGGATTGATAAAATTCCGATGATTGATAAAATTCCGGCAACTATTTCAAGTACAAGAATAAGTCCTACCGAAAAAGGAACTCGATTTTTAAGAATAGTATCTGCAAAATGAGATTTTAACCATTCGATATTTCCTTTCCAATCGGCTATTTTATCGAATCCGGATTGTAAAAACGTAATGGCTAAAAATGCTAAAATGATGATTTCTGTGATATGGTTCATAGGTTTTATTTTTTATGAATTAAACGGGTTAGTTTTATGGATAAATCGGTTAAAATCAGTTTGGCATTTCCGTTTCTTTCGATGTGATAAAT
>CAZOQH010000107.1:0-3657 GCA_964581855.1 uncultured Flavobacterium sp. | reverse complement strand
GGAAAATCGTTTTCGTCGTTTAAAATTTCTAAGGCTTTGTTATAATCTCCTTGAGCTTGATGTGCAATTTTTTTAGCGGTGTTTTCTTCAACCGAAAAATTGTTTTTCAACGCATTTGTAATCACTTCTTCGCTTAACCCACCTAAATGAATGGTTTGACATCTGGATTTTATGGTTTCTAATATATTTTTTTCGTTTTCTGTAACCAGAATAATCAAGGTTTTTTGAGGTGGTTCTTCAATGATTTTAAGCAATTTATTAGCAGACGAAATATTCATTTTATCGGCTTGCCAGATAATCAATATTTTATAACCTCCTTCGTATGATTTTAGCGAAAGCGTTTTCAGCACGTCTTGCGCATCTTCAACTCTAATTTCACCTTGTTTGTTGAGGTAACCCAATTTTTTGTACCAATCAAAGAGATTTCCGTACGGACTTTCTTTTAAAAACTCTTTCCAAGAAGGTAAAAAATCAGTGCTTTTTGGTTTTGATTTTACATCGTCTGTAGTAATCGTCGGATAAATAAAATGTAAATCCGGATGCGAAAGCGAATCCATTTTTAGATTACAAGCCGAATTATCTGTTCCGCATAAAACATATCGAGCATAAGCAATAGCAAGCGGCAAGGCTCCGCTTCCTTCTTTTCCGACAAAAAGTTGAGCATGCGGAATTCTACCCGAATCAGCTGTTGTAATCAGGTGATTTTTAAGGTGTGATTGTCCTAAAACGTTTTCGAATTTCATACCACAAAGATAGTTTTTTTAGTATTCAGTTGATAACCGCTCTTTTTGGTTTATTTCAAATCAATATATTTGCAATCGTTCAATAAAAAAAGCATATTATGAAACAAATTTTAGGTATAGGTTCTAGAATCAAACATTCTGATTACGGAATTGGAGTGGTAACCAACGTAAGTTCTAAATTTTATTGGGTTACTTTTGTAGAAAGAGGATTAGAAACCATCGAAGTAGATTCGGATTTTGAAATTATAGAAGCTATTGACCAAGAGGTTGATACGGTTAGTTTTTCAGAAATTGAAAGTAGTTTGGTTCGAATTCTAAAAAAATGGAGCGATATAACTGAGATTGTTCCGATTGCCGAAAAATATCGAGGCGGAAAAATGATTCTACAACCTGCTGATAAAACCCTGGTTTCTAAAGAAGTTCCGATTGATACATTTTTTCATAAGATTGTGATGTTGCGGGACAGACTTCGGGTGATGGAACAAAAAATTAATGCGCACAAAACTCTTACTTCAGACGAAAAGGTGGAGTTGCAACAATACATTACGCGTTCATACGGAAGTCTTACCACTTTTAATGTTTTATTTAAAAATAATTCTCAATACTTTGTAGGAGAATCTTCGAAAAGGGAAGAATAAAAATCTTATTAGAAATATTTTAATCTTTAGAATTGCTGAATTTTTGATATAAAATTTGGAAAATTTATGCTCTATTTTCTATTCTATGTTCCATAAAATATAAATACTTAGAGGTTAGATATTTGGTAGAATAAATTATTTGTTATACATTTGCACATTATTTACCGAAAGATAAATGAGAGGCACGTCTATCGTGCCTCTTTTATTAGAATATATTGAAGATGTTTAAGGACAGAGTTTTAGAGTTATTAAATAAAGGATTAGAGGAAAAACCCTCTATTTTCTTAATAGATTTAACGATTTCTGAAGGAAATAAAATCGTAGTAACTTTAGATGGAGATAACGGAGTATCTCTCCAAGATTGTATTGACATTTCAAGAGCTATCGAACATAATTTAGATAGAGAAGAAGAGGATTTTTCGTTAGAAGTTGCTTCGGCAGGAGCTACTTCTCCGCTTAAATTTCCGAGACAATACAAAAAAAATATAGGAAGAAAACTCGAAGTTAAAAAAACAGACGGAAGTATTATCGAAGCTAATATTACAGAGGCTAATGATGAATTTATCGTTTTGGAATGGACCTCAAGAGAACCTAAACAAATCGGAAAAGGTAAGGAAACCGTAAAACACAAAGTTGAAGTTCCTTATTCGGAAATAAAACAGGCAAAAGTGATTATTGTATTTTAAAAGAAACAAAATAGAAAGATGGAAAATATTGCATTAATCGAATCGTTTTCGGAGTTTAAAGATGATAAACTTATCGATCGTGTAACGCTTATGGCAATTTTGGAGGAGGTTTTCAGAACAGCCCTGAAAAAGAAATATGGATCAGACGACAACTTTGACATCATTATAAATCCTGATAAAGGAGATATGGAGATATGGAGAAGAAGAGAGATTGTAGAAGATGATGATTTAGAAGACGAAAACGAACAAATCACACTTACCGAAGCTCGTAAAATTGAACCAGATTTTGAAGTAGGAGAAGAAGTTTCAGAAGAAGTGAAACTTATTGATTTAGGAAGAAGAGCTATTTTGGCTTTACGTCAAAACTTGATTTCAAAAATCCACGAACATGACAATACGAATTTGTATAAGCATTTTAAAGATTTAATCGGTGAAATTTATACAGCAGAAGTGCACCACGTGCGTCATAAAGTTGTAATTTTATTGGATGACGAAGGAAACGAAATCGTTCTTCCAAAAGAAAAGCAAATTCCATCTGATTTTTTCCGTAAAGGAGATAACGTAAAAGGAATTATCGAAAACGTAGAGCTTAAGGGAAATAAACCCCAAATTATTATGTCAAGAACTTCAGAACGATTTTTAGAAAAATTGTTTGAACAAGAAATTCCTGAAATTTTTGACGGACTAATTACCATCAAAAAAGTGGTTCGTATCCCTGGAGAAAAAGCAAAAGTTGCGGTGGATTCGTACGATGACAGAATTGACCCGGTAGGAGCTTGTGTAGGAATGAAAGGTTCTCGTATTCACGGAATCGTTCGTGAACTCGGAAACGAAAATATTGATGTCATAAACTATACAACCAATACACAATTATACATCACCAGAGCACTTAGCCCAGCCAAAGTATCTTCGGTTAAAATAGACGAAGAAAATAAACGAGCAGATGTGTTTTTGAAGCTAGAAGAAGTATCTAAAGCTATCGGTAGAGCAGGACAAAACATTCGTTTGGCAGGAATGCTTACAGGATATGAGCTTGATGTAATCAGAGAAGGAGTTGCGCAAGAAGAAGACGATGTAGAATTAACCGAATTTTCTGACGAAATCGACGGGTGGATTATTGACGAATTCGCCAAAATAGGATTAGATACCGCTCGTAGTGTTTTAAAACACGATATTAACGATTTAGTGCGAAGAACAGATTTAGAAGAAGAAACTATTCGTGAAGTAATTCAAATTCTAAAAGAAGAATTTGAAGATTAAATTTTATAGTATATTTATAAAAAAATATATAGTTAACCTAATCTGCCTTTTGGTAGATGAAATAAAAACAAAAAAACGGTTCAATAACCAAGAAGGATTATATGTCTGAAAGAAAGCCAACAAGATTAAATATGGTGCTAAAGGAATTCAATATTTCTTTAGACAGAGCTGTAGATTATCTTAAAGAAAAAGGAATTGATGTAGATTCAAACCCAAATACAAGAATTTCGGGAGATATCTATGATGTTCTTTTTAATGAATTTGCATCTGATAAAGACCGCAAAGAAGCTTCTATTGAAGTAGGAGAAGAAAAAAGAAAAGAAAAAGAAC
>CAZOQH010000106.1:0-5335 GCA_964581855.1 uncultured Flavobacterium sp. | reverse complement strand
GAATTGAAGGAATTCGTTCGTACGAGGTTTATCGTAAAAACGGAGGTTATGCTTCCGTAGAAAAAGCTCTGAAAATGACTCCAGACGAAATTGTCGAAGAAGTTAAAAAATCTGGAGTAAGAGGACGTGGTGGAGCCGGTTTCCCGATGGGAATGAAATGGAGCTTTATCGACAAAAAATCAGGCAAACCTCGTCACCTAGTTTGCAATGCTGACGAATCAGAACCCGGTACTTTCAAAGACCGTTACTTAATGGAGCACATCCCGCATTTATTGATTGAGGGAATGATTGCTTCGAGTTATGCCTTAGAAGCTAACCTTTCGTATATCTACATTCGTGGAGAGTATATGTGGGTTTTCAAAATATTAGAAAAAGCTATCAAAGAAGCTTATGCTGCTGGATGGTTAGGAAAAAATATTCAAGGATCGGGTTATGATTTAGATTTGTACGTTCACTGTGGTGCAGGAGCTTACATTTGTGGAGAAGAAACTGCGCTTATCGAATCTCTTGAAGGAAAACGTGGAAATCCGAGAATGAAACCACCTTTCCCAGCAGTGAGCGGACTTTGGGCAGAACCAACCGTGGTAAACAACGTAGAATCCATCTCAAATGTGCCTTGGATTATTTTAAATTCAGGTGATGAGTATGCTAAAATCGGAATTGGTCGTTCTACGGGAACTAAACTAATTTCTGCTTCAGGTCATTGTAAAAATCCGGGAGTTTACGAAATCGAATTAGGTTTGTCAGTAGATGAATTTATGAATTCTGATGAATATTTAGGCGGTATGATGGATGATCGTCCGCTTAAAGCACTTATTCCCGGTGGTTCATCAGTGCCAATCTTACCCGAACATTTAATCTTTAAAACTGCCAACGGAGAAGATCGTTTAATGACCTATGAATCATTGGCAGACGGAGGTTTTGCAACAGGTTCGGCATTGGGTTCTGGAGGATTTATCGTATATAACGACACGGCTTGTATTGTAAGAAATACGTGGAATTTCTCTCGTTTTTATGCACACGAAAGTTGCGGACAATGTTCGCCTTGTCGTGAAGGAACCGGATGGATGGAAAAGGTACTTCACCGTATCGAAACCGGACACGGAACTGAAGCAGACATCGATTTGCTTTGGAGTATTCAATCCAAAATTGAAGGAAATACTATTTGTCCGTTAGGAGATGCTGCAGCTTGGCCGGTAGCAGCTGCTATCAGACACTTTAGAGAAGAATTTGAATATCACATTCGCTTCCCTGAAAAAATTAAGAATAGAGACCATTTTGTACACGAGCCAATGTCGAAAGTAAGACATTTGTTACAAGGACAAACGGTATAAGTATATTTAAAGTTCAAAAGTTGAGCGTTTGAAGTTTATAACTTGAAACCTGAAACTTTCAAACAACATAAAAAATGAAAGTAACAATAGACGGACAAACAATAGAAGTAGCACCAGGAACAACCATCCTGCAGGCTGCTCGTATGATGGGAGGAGAATCAGTGCCTCCTGCCATGTGTTATTATTCAAAACTCGAAAATACGGGAGGTAATTGCCGTGCTTGTTTGGTTGAAGTAGCCAAAGGAAGTGAAGCAGACCCAAGACCAATGCCCAAGATGATGCCATCGTGTAAAACTAACGTGATGGACGGCATGGAAGTAAAAGTAAAAACTTCCGAAAGAGCTATGGATGCTCGCAAAGCCGTAACCGAGTTTTTGCTAATCAACCACCCACTGGATTGTCCGGTTTGTGACCAAGCGGGAGAATGTGATTTGCAAAATTTGGCCTTCGAACATGGTCTGCAAAAAACCCGTTTTAAAGAAGAGAAAAGAACGTTTGAGCCAGAAGACATTGGAGATAAGATTCAATTGCACATGAATCGTTGTATCTTATGCTACCGTTGTGTGAAAACAGCTGATCAAATTACAGATGGTCGGGTACATGGTGTGTTAAATCGAGGGGAACATGCCCAGATTTCAACCTATATTTCCCAAGCCATAGACAATGATTTTTCAGGAAACGTAATCGATGTTTGTCCGGTAGGAGCTTTAACCGATAAAACCTTCCGATTCAAATCAAGAGTGTGGTTCAACAAACCATTTAATGCCCACAGAAATTGCGATAAATGTTGCGGAAAAACAACCCTTTGGATGTTTGGAAACGAAATCCAACGAGTTACAGCACGTAAAGACGAATTCCACGAAGTAGAAGAATTTATCTGTAACGAATGCCGTTTTGACCACAAAGACGTAAACGATTGGGTGATTGAAGGACCTCGTAAATTCGAAAAGTGGAGTGTTATTAACCAAAATAACTACACGCGCAATAATATGAAACCCGTGGTTATAAATACCGAAGAACATATTCTGAAAGGAAGGGAAGAAGACCGCAAAAAAATCAGTATGATTGGAGTTCCTTATAAAGAAGGAGAGAAAAATAAATAGCAAAAAAAATGAGCGAGACGTTTATCATAGACAAAATGGTTATAATCGTAATAGTTTTTGCTATTACGATGCTTATGGCAATGTATGCTACTTTGGCAGAACGTAAGATTGCTGCTTGGATTCAAGATCGTGTAGGTCCGAATCGTGCCGGAAAAGGAGGAGTTTTACAGCCATTGGCAGACGGACTAAAATTGTTTTCAAAAGAAGAGTTTATCCCGAATACACCTAACAAATTCTTATTTATTTTAGGTCCTGGTATTTCGATGACGGTGGCTTTGGCAACTAGTGCGGTAATTCCGTGGGGAGATAAACTAATTATCGGAGGAAGAGAAGTAATTTTACAAGCAACCGATATTGATGTATCTATACTGTTTATTTTAGCCATTTTATCTGTGGGAGTGTACGGAATCATCATCGGAGGTTGGGCATCAAATAATAAATATTCGTTGATGGGGGCTATGCGTGCTGGTTCGCAGATGATTTCGTATGAACTAGCTATGGGGCTTTCTATCATCTCGATTGTAATGATGTCGGGGACTTTAAGTCTTAAAGAAATTGCAATGCAGCAATCAGGAATGGGATGGAATATATTTTATCAACCTTTGGCCTTTTTGATTTTCTTGGTATGTTCATTTGCCGAAACAAATCGCGCTCCTTTTGACATGGCCGAAGGAGAACACGAGCTTGTAGGAGGATACAACCTAGAGTATTCGTCTATGAAAATGGGGTTCTACTTATTTGCTGAATATGCAGCAATGTTTGTTTCTTCAGCTATATTAGCCGTGATGTTCTTAGGAGCATACAACTATCCGGGAATGGAATGGGCTATCGAAAATTGGGGAGTAAATACAGCTAATATTATCGGAATCGGAGTGCTGTTCTTGAAAATATTCTTTTTCATATTCTTGTATATGTGGGTGAGATGGACAATCCCGCGTTTCCGCTACGATCAAATTATGGATTTAGGCTGGAAGGTACTTATTCCGTTGTCAATCGTAAATATTGTGATTACTGCAGCGGTTATTCTGATAGGAGGTTAATTAAAGACAATAATAGATACAGATGGTTTTAGGTAAAACCTGAAACTTGAAGTTGGACACGAGCGAAAGCGACTGTATGAAATAAAACTAAAAAGATATGTCAATAGAAAATATTTCATTATCCGGAAAAAAGGTACAGGTTTCTAATAATAAAATGACATTTTTAGAAAGGCTTTACCTGATTAATATTGTAAAAGGGATGATGGTTACGCTAAAACACTTATTTATGCGTAAGGCAACCGTAAAATACCCTGAACAAACCAGAACTTTTAGTCCTGTTTATAGAGGGCGTCATATGCTAATGCGTGATGAAGAAGGTAGAGAACGCTGTACAGCCTGCGGACTATGTGCTTTGTCATGTCCGGCAGAGGCTATTACCATGAAAGCAGCCGAACGCAAGCCAGACGAAATGCATCTGTATAGAGAAGAAAAATATGCAGAAATTTACGAAATCAATATGCTGCGTTGTATCTTTTGCGGTTTGTGCGAAGAAGCTTGCCCAAAACAAGCTATTTATCTGACAAAATCTAAAACTATGGTTTTCTCAGATTATGACAGAACCGACTTTATTTACGGAAAAGATAGATTGGTAATGCCTTTAGATCAAGCAATTAGTAATACTCAAGCTCTAAATTAATTATGCTGACGACAATATTCTACATTTTATCGGCAATCACTCTCGGAAGTGCATTGATGACGATTTTGAGCCGAAATCCAATTCATAGTGCCATTTGGTTGGTGGTATGTTTTTTCTCGGTTGCAGGACATTATGCGATGTTTAATGCCCAGTTTTTAGCCATGGTTCACCTAATCGTGTATTCGGGAGCAATTATGATTTTAATGCTCTTTACGGTGATGATGATGAACTTTAACAAAGAAAGACAAATCCAGAAAAAAAAGATGGTGGTTTTTGCAGGGGTTATATCACTTTGTTTGATTGGATATGTTTTGCTGGCTGCATTACTAAAAGCACAACCTACTATTCAAGAATACTACGTTTCTGGCCAAGATTACCAATCGATTAAAGTATTAGGAAAAGTTTTAATGGAAGATTATGTGATTCCGTTCGAAATGGCAGCCATATTATTGCTTGTTTCAATGATCGGAGCCGTATTACTTTCTAAAAAGGATAAATCAGAAAAGAAAATTAGATCGTAATGCTACAGAATATTTTACAAGAAATCGGAATCCAAAACTACATCATTCTCTCGACAATTATGTTTTGCATAGGAGTGTTTGGAGTTTTGTACAGACGTAATGCTATAGTGGTGTTGATGTCTATCGAAATTATGTTGAATGCCGTAAATCTATTGTTGGTCGCGTTTTCGACCTATCACCAGGATGCAGCCGGACAGGTATTTGTATTCTTTACGATGACCGTAGCCGCTGCCGAAGTAGCTATCGGATTAGCACTTTTGGTAGCTATTTACAGAAACATTAAGTCGATTGATATTGACCAATTAAGAAACTTAAAAGGATAAGCAGAAAATGGATTCAACACTAGTACTCATACTATTACTTTCGCCAATTATCGGCTTTTTGATTAATCTTTTCTTCGGAAAGAATTTAAGTAAAAACTTATCAGGAACCATCGGAACAGTTGCTGTGGGTGTTTCATTCGTAATTTCTGTGATATTATTCAACAAGGTATCACAATCGGGCGAAGGCATCACGGTGCATTTTTTCGACTGGATTCAAGTATATAACTTTAATATCGGATTTAGCTTTTTGCTAGACCAACTTTCACTGCTGTGGTTATTATTTGTAACCGGAATCGGGACACTTATCCACGTATATTCCATGAGCTATATGCACGATGACGAAAACTTGAATAAATTCTTTTCGTATCTGAATTTGT
>CAZOQH010000105.1:0-5358 GCA_964581855.1 uncultured Flavobacterium sp. | reverse complement strand
GCAGCTTGGGTTCAAGCCCAAAACAAAGTAACCTTTGGTTATTTAGACAAAATCCCGTACCGTAACCAAATCAAACAACGACTAGAAGATTTGTGGAACTATGAAAAAATTGGAGCCCCTTTTATAGAAGGAGATTATACCTTCTATTATAAAAACAACGGATTACAAAACCAATCGGTATTGTATCGCAAAGATAAAGACGGAAAAGAAGAAGTGTTTTTAGACCCGAATACTTTCTCTGCTGACGGAACAACTTCATTGGCAGGAATGGCTTTTTCTAAAGACAGTAAAACAATAGCTTATGCTATCTCTGAAGGAGGAAGCGATTGGAGAAAAGTTATCATTATGGATGTAGCCTCGAAACAAATTAAAGAAGATACGCTTATTGATATTAAATTTAGCGGACTTTCGTGGAAAGGAAACGAAGGTTTTTATTACTCTAGTTATGACAAGCCAACCGGAAGTGAATTATCTGCTATGACAGATCAACACAAGTTGTATTATCATAAATTAGGAACTCCACAATCAGAAGATAAAGTAGTTTTTGGTATAGATCAAAAAAGACGTTATGTAGGTGGAGGAGTTACAGAAGACGATAAATATTTAATTATTACGGCTGCTAATTCTACCTACGGAAACGAATTGTATATCAAAGATTTGACCAATCCGAATAGCGAAATAATTACAGTTATAGACAATTTTGAAAATGAATACTCTGTAATCGAAAACGACGGAGATAAATTGTTTATCGTAACGGATAAGGATGCACCTAACAGTAAAATTGTAACTGCAGACGCCAAGAATCTTTCGGCTCCATGGGTAGATTTTATACCTGAAACAGAAAATGTACTTTCACCTACAACAGGTTCAGGCTATTTCTTTGCTCATTATATGAAAGATGCTATTTCGCAAGTAAAACAATATGATTATCAAGGTAATTTAGTGCGTGAAATTCAACTTCCGGGAGTAGGAACTGTAGGAGGATTCTCTGGTAAAAAAGAAGACGAAAAATTATATTTTACCTTTACTAACTACATCACAGCCGGTACGATTTATGCTTACGAACCAAAAGAAGGAACTACAGAAGTGTACGAAAAATCAAAAGCACAATTCAATTCAGATAATTATGAGTCAAAGCAAGTATTTTATACTTCAAAAGACGGTACTAAAGTTCCGATGATTATTTCGTACAAAAAAGGAACTAAATTAGACGGGAAAAATCCAACAATTCTTTATGGATACGGAGGTTTTAACGTAAGTCTTACCCCAAGCTTCTCAATTGCTAATGCGGTGTGGATGGAAAACGGAGGTGTTTATGCAGTTCCGAACTTAAGAGGAGGAGGAGAGTACGGTAAAAAATGGCACGTAGCAGGAACACAACAACAAAAACAAAATGTATTTGACGATTTTATTGCTGCTGCAGAATACTTAATTAAAGAAGGTTATACTTCATCTGATTATTTAGCTATTAGAGGTGGTTCTAACGGAGGACTTTTGGTAGGTGCTTGTATGACACAGCGTCCTGATTTGTTCCAAGTGGCACTTCCGGCAGTAGGAGTTTTGGATATGTTGCGTTATCATACTTTTACGGCAGGAGCCGGTTGGGGATATGATTACGGAACAGCAGAACAAAGCAAAGAAATGTTTGAATACCTGTTGAATTATTCACCTGTTCATAATGTAAAAGAAGGAGTAGAGTATCCAGCAACACTTATCACTACGGCTGATCACGATGATAGAGTAGTGCCTGCACATAGCTTTAAATTTGCAGCTGAATTACAAGAAAAACAAACCGGAACAAATCCTGTACTTATCCGAATAGACGTTAATGCAGGGCACGGAGCCGGAAAACCACTTTCAAAAACTATCGAAGAAAATGCAGATATCCAAGCGTTTACTTTGTATAATATGGGAGTGAGAAAATTAGGCAACTAATTTTATTTATTAACCAACCAACAAAAAAATCCCGAATCATCGATTCGGGATTTTTTATTTAAGTATAATAAAAACTATGGTTTAATCAATTCCATTTTTTCCGCAAAATACGAAGCAAAATCTCTCATAGTGTCTGCCATTTTTTCATCTCCTGTAGCTCTTTGGAAAGTGTCTGCCATGGCTACAAAATTTTGGTGAAAAAAAAGTTTCATCTCATCAACAGGCATATCTTTTGTCCATAAATCCATACGAAGGCTCTCTTTGGCTTTACTGTCCCAAATCGCAAGCATTATAGATTTGCTCTCTTCATTTTCAATTCCTCCGTCTTGGGCAGTCCATAAGATGTTTTCAGGAATTTTGTTCTCATCTAATTCTATTGTAAATACAACTTCTGATTTTAGTTTACTCATTATCGTTTAGGTTTATATTTTGATTCTTTAAAAAGTTCTTCTGCATTTTTCTTTAATAATTCGTCTAAAGATACTTGAGGATTGTTTTGGGCATAAGCACGAACAATTTGCCACCCAATCCACGTTCCGATTCTTCCGGGAGATTCATTATCAATATCCAAATAAAATTTAGAAAATGGAGCTACATTCACAAAACGTGTAACAAGGCTCGGGTCAGAGCTAAACAACATATTGTCATCTATAAAATATCGCCACACATTTTCTTCGTTAGCATAGGCCCATTTTAATTGTTCCTCAGAATAATTTATCTTTTCTTGGTCTGTAAAGTCAGGAATAAGCAAATCTTTCAAATATAGTATTTTTCCTTCATAGATTATTCTCGACAAAAAATCTCCTTGATTAGGATAAGGAACTTTTCGATGTGCAAAAGACTTAACCAAGTCAGGCATCATTTGTCTAGGAACCAGTTCTTCTCTTAAATACATATCTCTTTCGTAAAAGTGATGGTCTTTTCCTAAGTACAAATCAAGAGAAATAAGAGCAATACTGTCGGTATAATATGTTTTAAAGTTATAATCCACTTGTGCAATTACGGTAGTTACTTTAGGAATTCTATTTTTCGGAAAATAATATTTGATGTGTTTAAAAAGTGATGTCAACTCTTTTTCGAGTTCTTTGATGTCTGGAAATTTTTTCTGAACCTCTTGGTATAATTCAGCAAAAAGCGTATCGTTTTTTTGTTCGAGCCAAATCGAATCGTGAATGTGTGTAGGAAACAAGTACGGATATTTAGCTTTTATTTTGCCTAACTCACTGTCCGAACTTTCGTAGTATTCTTTGTCAAATCGTTCGATTTCGACCTGAACCTCAACAGCATCAATGGCTTTTTCAAGTTCGCTTTTGCGATTACACGAAATCAATACAAAGGCTACAAGAGTAGATAAAATAAGTTTTTTCATTTTTCGTTTTTTGTTTAAAATCAAAAAAGATACCTTTACTTTTTATTATTTACAGATGTACAAATTATGCATCTGTAGCAAAAATAACTACAAAGATAACTTCTAAATACTAATTTTATTATAAATAATATGAAATCAGGTTTTAAGGTGCAAAAAGTAAACGAATATATAGTAGAGTGGTTGAAATCGTATGCCCAAAAAGCGAGAGTGAAAGGTTTTGTGGTAGGAATCTCAGGCGGAATCGATTCAGCTGTTACTTCGTTCTTATGTGCCCAAACCGGATTGGATACGCTTTGTGTTGAGATGCCTATTCATCAGGCTGAATCACAAATAAATAGAGGTAAGGAACATATTGAATTGCTAAAATCAAAATTTACGAATGTACAAAGCATCGAAACGGATTTGACCTCTACTTTCGAGGAATTCAAAAAGCAGGTTCCTCAACAAACAGAAGAATATAAATTGAATCTAACCTTAGCTAACACTCGTTCGAGACTAAGAATGCTCACTTTGTACTATCATGCCGGAATTCGCTCGCTATTGGTGGTGGGTACAGGAAATAAAATAGAAGATTTTGGAGTTGGTTTTTATACCAAGTACGGAGACGGTGGGGTAGATATCAACCCGATTGCTGACTTGATGAAATCCGAAGTATATCAGTTAGCAGAATATTTGGGTGTTCCTGATTCGATTCGTATTGCTCCTCCTACAGACGGACTTTTTGGAGACGATCGTTCTGACGAAGATCAGTTGGGAGCAAGTTATGACGAGCTCGAAAAAGCGATGATTGCTCATGAAAATGGAAAAACAGCAGATGATTTTTTGGGAAGAGAAAAAGAAGTTTTTCAAATATACACCCGATTGAATACTATCAATCAACATAAAATGAAACCCATTCCGGTCTGTACAATTCCTAAAAGTTTGAAATCCTAAGTTAAAAGGAAATATAGTTCAAATACTTCTGTTTGTGCAATAGATTTATTGTTTTTTTAGAATAATGAATTTTATAGCTTATTTTACTTGAAATATCGCAATAATAGCTTTATTTCACACTTTTTTGGCTTTTTTTTAAAGCTTGTTGCTTAACTTTGAAATAATAAATTTTAAAGCGAAAAAACACATATGAATATACGAATTACAGGATCGGGAAGTTATATTCCAACAGAAAAAGTTACCAATCTAGACTTTGCCCAGCATAATTTTTTGAATGCTGATGGAACGCCTTTTCCTGGTTCTAACGAAGATGTAGCACGTAAATTTTTGAGTATAACCGGAATAGAAGAACGTAGGTACGTATCAAATAACCTGAACACTTCTGATATTGCTACTATTGCTGCTCAAAGAGCTATCGAGAATTCTGGAGTTGATATAGAAACACTAGATTATATAATCCTAGCTCATAATTTTGGAAATGTAAAACACGGAGCCATTCAGGCAGACACTGTTCCTAGCCTTGCTACAAGAGTTAAACACAGTCTTAAAATTAAAAACCCAAAATGTGTGGCTTATGATCTTTTGTTTGGTTGCCCCGGATGGCTCGAAGGATTCATACAAGCGCAAGCTTACATCAAAGCCGGAATGGCTAAAAAATGCTTGGTAATTGGTGCAGAAACTCTATCTCGAGTGGTGGACAGAAACGACCGAGATAGTATGATTTATTCGGATGGAGCAGGAGCAACTGTTATCGAAGCTACTGAAGAAGAAGGTTTTTTATCTTACGAAAGTGCCACTTTTGCGTATGACGAAGCCTATTATTTGCATTTTGGGAATTCGTATGATAAAAGTGCCAATCCGGATGTAAGATACATTAAAATGCAAGGAAGAAAAATTTACGAATTTGCACTTAGTAATGTGCCATCAGCGATGAAGTCTTGCCTTGATAAAGCTGGAATTCCAATTGAACAACTAAAAAAGATATTGATTCATCAGGCCAACGAAAAGATGGATGAAGCTATAGTACAAAGATTCTATAAACAATTTAAGAAAAATCCTCCTGAAGGAATCATGCCTATGAGTATTCATTGGTTAGGAAACAGTAGTGTGGCTACAATTCC
>CAZOQH010000104.1:0-5455 GCA_964581855.1 uncultured Flavobacterium sp. | reverse complement strand
TCAATGATACGCTCCAAACACTTTGCTGGCTTCATTATAAGCACTCTCAAAGCTATACCAGTTAGTTCCGGTATTGACTCTTTCAGTAGTGAAGTACGAGAGCATTTTTTCGGTAGGCATATTTCCGGTCAGGTCGTCTTTGGCCATAGGGCAACCTCCAAAACCTTGTATAGCTCCGTCAAAGCGTCTGCATCCGGCTTTATAAGCGCTATCAACCTTTTCAAACCATTTGTCGGGAGTGGTGTGCAGATGGGCACCAAATTCGATGGTAGGGTATTTCGGAATCAAATTCGAAAAAAGGTAATCGATGACTTCGGGGGTAGAGCTTCCGATGGTGTCAGAAAGCGAAAGAATTTTTACTCCCATATTCGATAAGCGCTCGGTCCATTCACCAACAATCTCCACGTTCCAAGGATCTCCATAAGGATTCCCGAATCCCATAGAAAGATAAACAACAACTTCTTTGTCGTGTTTGTCCGCAACTTCAATAATCTCCTGAAGGGTAACGAGCGAATCGGCTATAGATTTATGCGTGTTACGCATCTGAAAATTCTCCGAAATCGAAAAAGGAAAACCAAGATAACGGATTTCTTTGTGGATGCTGGCTTCTTCTGCACCTCGGGTATTGGCAATAATAGCCAAAAGCTTGCTCTTGGTCTGAGACAAATCAAGCCCGGCCAAAACCTCTGCCGTATCTTGCATCTGAGGAATGGCTTTAGGAGAAACAAAACTCCCAAAGTCAATGGTGTCAAACCCAACCCGAAGCAAAGATTGAATGTAGGTAATCTTCTTTTTGGTAGGAATAAACATCTTGATGCCTTGCATAGCATCCCTCGGACATTCTATGATTTTGACAGTTTCCATAAGCTACAAAGATAATTTTTTTTGTCGGAAATCAATACCAAACTCCAATATTTGCAATTACCACAACCCCGAGTGTACTCCAATAAACAAGCAGTAGTCCGTAAACCGGCTAATTATCAAAGCACTATAATGTTAAATTCGTGTTCCAAAGGTTTTTGTTCTTCAAAAAGTCGATGGATAAGACCTGGTCCGTAAGACTCATAAAACTCCGAAAAGTTACCAACCCTTTCCTGGAGAGTCTGATTAGGGAAAAGCTGATCCTGAACCTTGGCTATTTGCTCGAGTTGTTCCGAAAAGTATTTTTTATTGGCTTTCAGCAAACGCTTCTCAAGGTTCTCTAAACCTTTGATTTGTTTGCGTTCTTGCGCACTAACGGCTCCTGCAAAAGATTTATCGGTTTGCAAAACGGCTTGCTTTAGTAGTTCAAACTGATGTTCTAGCTGTTTCTTGAGTAACGAAAAGTCAATCTTGGTCTCAGAAAACTCTTGGGCTTTGCGGTTGATTAAATGAGCTTGCTTTTCAAACAACTCCGAAAACGAAAGCTTGAGCTTCTCTCGTTTGCGATTCTGCTTTTCGGTAACCAAAAGCACAGAATTGCGAAGCAAAAGTATAGGAAACGGAACGTTTACCGCTTCAAAAAAAGACTTCAACTCCAACCAATAAGCGAGTTCTCCGCCTCCTCCGGTATAGCACAAATTAGGTAAGATAACCTCCTGATACAACGGACGCATAATCACATTCGGACTAAACTTCTCGGGGTGGCTGTCAACCAAACCAAGAATCTCAGCTTCCGTAAAACGCAAATCCGTATTATTGACAATATAGGTGTCTTCTTCTTTTATAATGCGTTCACGCAGGTTGTTGTCCAAATAAAATAAATTGATTTCTCTAGGGTTAACCTGTACCGGATAGTCAAAATTCTGAATGGTGTCAGAAACACGTTCAAAAGAAGTCTGATTCAGAAGTTCGTTCTTTACAAAAGGAGCAAACAAACCTTTCAAAGCTTTGTCGTTTCCGTCAATAATCACTAACCCGTACTCCGAAAACAATTCGTTAACCAAATAGCGTGTCGCATCCGTGAGGTTGGAGTGTTTCAAATAAGCATTCTCAAAAAGAGATTTGAGGTACTCCGCGTTTTTAGAACTCCCGATTTCGTCCTTAAAAACTTCAAAAACTTCATCCAGCCCCTCAGTAGATAATTCTCCAACTGCTCCACTGGCATCTCTGTTCCAGCTTATCTTTTTCCCGTGAAGATAAAAGTGATTGATTTCCTCAAAATCATGATCCTCGGTAGCCATCCAAAAAACAGGAACAAAATTGTGTGAAGGATATCTAAGTTTCAATTCTTTACAAAGATTGATAACCGAAACAATTTTGTACAAAAAGTAAAGATGACCCGTAAACAAATTGAGCTGATGACCGGTGGTTATCGTAAAAGTGCTCGGGCTTTTAAGAGAATGAATGTGATGAGTCGTGAGTTCCGAAGCAGTCAAATGCTTGTATTGCTCTAGCAAAGAATCAACCAAAACTTTCCGATGCTCCAAACTAAAGCTCTTCTTGTCCTTAATCTGAAGCTCAAAGTTGTCTAAAGTAGGAAAGCGATGATAAAAAGGCCTTATGTTCTCAGATTGATTTAAGTAATCAACTATTATTTTAGAAAAATAACCAGAATTTTGGAACGTAATACAATCCGAAAGCATAATTTGTTTGTTTTTGGGAAAGGCAAAAATAGTGATAAACTTTCTTTTAAGCCATTATTGAACAAAATTTCAACCAAGATAAACAGCTTTTATCCAATAAAATATAAGGCGATAAATTTAATAAACCTACTAAACAACCCCCATTAGCTCCGCTCTAAAATAAATAACTTTAACCCAAAGGTGCTTATAATAGAAGTGTTTGTAAAAATATATGGAGTATATATAAAAGTTTTATTACTTTTAGAATCTAAAATAACAGCGTTTTTTAAAATTATAAACGATGTGAAAACTTTATAGAATATATAAAGTGTTTTTAGTATATTTGCCTATTAGTAAATTGTTACAGAAATTGATTCGTATACACGACAAACATTTTGTTCCTTTCTTGTCAGCAAGCCAGATTGATAGTGCCGTAGCCAAGATGGCACAAGAAATCGCTGACGACATAGACGAAGAGGTCCCCATATTCATAGGAGTTCTCAACGGATCGTTTATGGTTGTTTCTGACCTGATGAAACACTATAAAAAACCTTGCGAACTATCTTTCATCAAACTTTCTTCTTACCAAGGAACCTCATCAACAGGAAAAATCAACCAACTCATAGGATTAGGAATTGAGGTCAAAAACAGAACCGTTATCATAATAGAAGATATTGTAGATACCGGAAATACACTGGTGGCACTCAAAAAACTATTTGAAGAACAGCAAGTAAAACAACTCAAAATAGCAACCTTGTTCTTTAAACCGGAAGCCTATACCAAAGACATCCCGATTGATTACATCGGAATGGAAATCCCCAATAAATTTATAGTAGGATACGGACTCGATTATGATGAACAAGGGAGAAACTTACCCGAAGTTTATCAACTCTCAACAGATAATAAATAAAATACAATAAATATAAATACAATGATTAATATAGTTTTATTCGGAAAGCCAGGGGCAGGAAAAGGAACCCAAGCAGAATTCTTAAAAAACAAATACAACTTAGTGCACATTTCTACAGGAGATGTGTTCAGATATAACCTTAAAAACAACACAGAACTAGGGCAGCAAGCAAAAACCTTTATGGATAGAGGAGACCTGGTTCCAGACGAATTGACAATCAAAATGCTGCAAGATGAAGTCGAAAAAAATACCCAAGCAACAGGGTTCTTGTTCGACGGATTCCCAAGAACTATAGCACAAGCCGAAGCATTAGACCAATTCCTAGCCTCTAAAGGTTGGCAAGTAACAGCTACAGTAGCTCTGGAAGCTAATGACGAAATCTTAATACAAAGACTCCTAGAAAGAGGAAAAACAAGCGGTAGAGCAGACGACCAAGACGAAAACAAAATCAGAAACCGCTATGACGAATACAACGAAAAAACAGCACCACTGATTGATTACTATACAAACAGAAACTTGTTTTATTCGGTAAACGGAATCGGAACCATCGAAGAGGTAACACGAAGGTTAAGTAGTATTATAGACGATTTTATAGATAAATAACGCTATGGAAATTATAATTATATTATTGCTTATATTGCTTAATGGAGTTTTCTCAATGTCCGAAATTGCACTGATTTCATCTCGCAAAAGTAGATTAGAAAACGAAGCGAAAAAAGGAAGCTCAAGTGCCAAAACAGCCTTAGACTTAGCAAACTCCCCAAACAAATTCCTTTCTACAGTACAAATAGGAATTACACTCATCGGTATCCTAACCGGTATCTATTCAGGTGACGCAATCACATCAGATTTGCAAGCTTTTTTAGAAAGATTTACTGTTCTAGTACCTTATGCTAAAACACTTGCAGTAACTATAATTGTAATTTTTGTAACTTTCTTTACATTGGTATTAGGAGAATTGGTACCAAAACGTATAGGACTTACATATCCGGAATCTATAGCCAAATTAGTCGCTTTGCCAATGCGATTTATATCCATAGCAACAGCGCCGTTTATTTGGTTGCTAACTTACTCAACCGAAGGACTTCTAAGACTCTTTAAAATTAAACCAAATGAAGACGGAAGAGTAACCGAAGAAGAAATTAAAGCTATAATCAAAGAGGGAACAGAAGGAGGAGAGGTACAAGAAATCGAACAAGATATAGTAGAGCGAGTTTTCCATATCGGAGATAGAAAGATAAACTCGTTGATGACCCACCGTAAATCGGTAGTGTATCTTTCACTCGAAGACTCACTCGAAGAAATCAAACAAAAAATACTCGAAGAAATACACTCGGTCTATCCGGTTTGCGAAGATAATAACCTAGACGAAGTAATAGGAGTAGTGTTCTTAAAAGACCTGTTCGCAAATTTCGAAAGACACACCGATTTTAATATAAGAGATATATTAAACGAACCAGCCTACTTTATAGAGCATACTTCAGCATATAGAGCATTAGAGGCTTTTAAAACTTCTAAAATACATTACGCTTTAGTAACGGATGAATTTGGAATTATTCAAGGGATTATTACCCTCAACGACATTCTGGAAGCACTTGTGGGAGATGCGTCCGACTTTTATCAAGATGAATTCCAACTTACCGAAAGAGAAGACGGAACTTGGTTGGTAGACGGACATTATTCGTTGCACGACTTCTTAACCCATTTCGAATTAGACGAACTAATCGCAGATTATGACGTAACTACAGTAAGCGGACTCATCATAACAGAATTCGGATATATACCTAAACAAGGGCAAAAATTATCGTGGAATCGCTTCGAATTCGAAATAATTGATATGGATGGAGTAAAAATTGACAAAATCCTTATTAAAGAAATAACTCCCGAAGAATAACCAAACCAAAAATAAATATATAAAAAAAGACAAACCCAAAAGGTTTGTCTTTTTTTGTGACCCGACTGGGGCTCGAACCCAGGACCCCAACATTAAAAGTGTTGTGCT
>CAZOQH010000103.1:0-6287 GCA_964581855.1 uncultured Flavobacterium sp. | reverse complement strand
GCAGTAGATTGTGCATTAGCAAATCCGAATGCGAATACAGCCATAGCTGATAAAATTAATTTCTTCATAATGTTTGTTTTTATAATTAGTATAAAGCAAATGTATTAAAAAAAATAATACATAAAATCTAATTATTAACAATTATTAACAAATAATGTTCAGAACTTGTTAATAACTGTTGTTCCATTGAAAAGATTCAATCAGCAATCGCACATCATTTTTTATATAGTGCGAAGCAGGTAATAGCGAGTCAGAATTGGGTCTTACGTTAAAGTAAACTGAGCCTGTAATGAAGTTTTTCAGGCTGTCCGTAAGGTAAAATTGCGTAGCAGATGCGGCATTTCCTCCGACATCATAAAACATACCGTAAATTTTAGCGTCCGGATTTACGTAAGGTTGTTCGTAAATGGTTTCGGCTCTTTTGGTATGACGATAAGTAAGGCGTTGTGCATCACTCAATAAAGAGTCGAGGTTATTGTTAATTTGTTTATAACTCAAAAAAATAGAGGCTTTCATATCGGGATATTCAATATTAAAATCGCAGCCTTTTTTGAATTTAATCTGACTATAAATATTTTTCCCGAACGTAAAAGGGCAATCTCCTTCAAAAGTTTCGTATTTGGCTACAGGATAATCCAATCGTAAAAAGCCTTTTGGTTTTGGAAGTGTATTTTCCTTGCAGTTTGTAAAAATCAATAATGCTAGAAGAAGAAATAAAACGTTTTTTTTCATTACAAGTCAGAAGTGTTTTGAGTTTTATCGTCAGTATCTTTCTTAACGTTCAAAAATGTAAATTCGGTAGCCTGAATTTCAATTGCACTTTTGCTGGTTCCGTCTTCGGTTTGCCATTGACGCGTTTTTATCCTTCCTTCGACATAAATTTTATCACCCTTCGAAAGATATTTTTCACAAATCTCAGCTGCTTTGTTTCGAACAACTATATTGTGCCATTCGGTGGAGTTTATTTTTTCTCCGGTTTGTTTGTTGATATAAACCTCATTGGTTGCCAAAGGGAATCTTCCAATGCAGTTGCCTCCTTCAAAATAGTGCATCTTTACATCATCTCCTAAATGCCCGATAAGCATTACTTTGTTTAATGTACCGTTACTCATAAGTCTGTGGTTTTGATTATTCAAAGATAGTATTTTTAGTATGAAATGAACTAAATTTTTGTGAATTAAATAAGTAGTGAAGGTCGTCGTGCTTATTTCTGTGCGATGTTTGACAAGACAGAAATGATGAAGTTGTAAATCACAATCGGAAACGGATTTTTAGTGATTTCGGCAAGTGGAATGTGGTTTTGCAAACTGTTTTTCACTCGAATCTTCCAAAAAAAGATATGTAACTCCTGATGCGATAATTTATGAACGATGGGTTTTTGGTTAAGGACATATAAGTCCTGAATCAGGTGTTTGCTAGAGTAAAAATCGTTGATTTGTTGAGATATAGTTTCTAAATCGGTTGATTCATTAAGTTCTACCAACGGGAATTCGTAAAGATTTTTCCAAATTCCGTTTTGGGTTCTTTTTTGAATTATAGTGTTGTTGTTCTGGTCTAAAAAAACAAGATAGTTTAGGTATCGCTGGGTTACCTTTGTTTTTTTGAGCTTTATAGGTAATTGGTCAACTTTGTTCTTTTGCAAAGCAAAGCAACTGCTGTTCAAAGTACAATTTTCGCAATTAGGACTTTTAGGAACACATTGCAAAGCTCCAAATTCCATAATGGCTTGGTTAAAAAGAGAAGGCTTTTGTCTGTCTAATACTTCATTAGCCAATTGTTGAAATTCTTTTTTGGCTGAAGACGACGATATGTCGGTTTCTATTCCGAAATATCTGGATAAAACACGATAAACATTTCCGTCTAATACAGCTACGGGTTCTTCATACGAAAAAGAGGCAATAGCAGCAGCGGTGTAGTTTCCTACGCCTTTTAGTTCAATAAGTTCGTTATAAGTTTTTGGGAATTCTCCGTTTAAATTCTCCGCAACATATTGAGCCGTAAAATGTAAATTTCTCGCTCTGGAATAATAACCCAGTCCCTGCCAAGTTTTCAGAACCTGTTGTTCGTCTGCTTTGGCTAAATCAAAAACTGTAGGGAATTTCTCTACGAAACTCTCATAATAAGGCAATCCTTGTGCTACTCGAGTTTGTTGTAAAATAACTTCGGAAAGCCATATTTTGTATGGGTCTTTTGTGTTTCTCCAAGGCAACTCGCGTTTGTTTTGCAGATACCACGAAATCAGTTTTTGTCCGAAAGTCATTTAAAAAGAATCCACAATCTTCAAAAAATCATCAGCTTTAAGCGAAGCTCCTCCGATAAGCCCTCCATCCACATCGGGATTGGCAAAAATTTCTTTTGCGTTATCGGGTTTTACGCTTCCTCCGTACAAAATCGAAACCTCATTTGCTACGGTACTTCCGTATTCAGAGGCAACGGTTTGTCTTACGAAAGCGTGAATTTCCTGTGCTTGGTCGGGTGTTGCAGTTTCTCCCGTTCCGATTGCCCAAACAGGCTCATAAGCCAAAACTATGTTTTTCCAATCTTCTGTTTTTAGATGAAAAAGCGCTTCTTTAACTTGCTGTTCTACCACATGAAAATGGGTGTCTGATTTTCGGTCGTTTAATTCTTCGCCAAAGCAATAAATAACAGTAAAGTTATGCTTCAGAGCGGTGTTTATTTTTTCGGCCAAAAGAGCATTGGTCTCACCGAAATAAGCTCTCCTTTCGGAATGTCCTAAAATAACCATATCCACTCCGATTGATTTGAGCATAGGGATTGAAACTTCTCCCGTATAAGCTCCGTTTTCGTTTTGATGGGCATTTTGAGCGGCCACTTTTATTCCTGTTCCTTTGAGTTTCTCAAGAGCTAAAGGCAGGCTTATAAAACTTGGAGCTACGATAATTTCGGTATCGGTTTTTGGTTTCTTACTGATGATTTCTTCCAACAAATTATAGGTTTGTTGAATGTCGTTGTTCATTTTCCAGTTTCCTGCTACTATATTTCTTCTCATTGTCTAAGTTCTTTAATTTTTGAAATTAATTCCTGATCATCAGCTTCTATGGCTCTGTAATGTGCAATTTTTCCGGATTTGTCAACCAAAATGTATCTCGGAATCCAGTCCAAATCAATGGCTTTTCGGAATTCTCCCGTTTTCCAATCCGATTGGATTAAAAAATTTTCTCCTACTACCTTTAGTTTTTCTATTCCGTTTTTCCAAGCTTCTTCTGTCTTGTCATAAGACAAGAACAAATAAACTACATCCTGAAATTCTGATTGCAGTTGATGCACTTTAGGCATTCCTTCAATGCAATCCGGACACCAAGAAGCCCAAACATCAATTAAAACGATTTTGCCTTGATAACCTGAAAGAACGTCCTTAAAAGTGGTTAGATTTCCTTCAGTAGTAAGTAATTCTTGCGATAAAGCACTTTGCTTAAATTCGGTATTTGATTGATTTTCCACTGTTGTGTTTTCTTTTTCTTTACAGCCTAATACAAAAAACATCAGACTTAAGACTGCAATAAATCGTTTCATTTTTGAAGCTTTTTCTAAAAAGTCAAAGATACAAATCTAAACTGTAATTATTTAATGCTTTTTACAAAAGAAGAAAGTTGAGTGATTAGTTCAGGAACCACAGGAAAATCAGGATTACTATAAGATTGTTGGTTTTCGGTTACATTTTTAACTTCTTTTAAAACGTGATTCATTCCTTCAATAATAAGGTATTTTGCCTCGGGTTTTGCTTTTTGCAAAAGTTCGGTTTCAGAAAGTGCAATTTGCAGATCTGAAGTTCCGTTTACAAGCATAACCGGAACAGAAAGTTTTTTGATTTCGTCTTGCGGATTGTACTTTAACGAAGAAATTATAAAAGGTTGAAGCTGTTCTGAAAAAAGATTTTGTAACATCGGGTTTTTAACCTCTATGGTATTGCCTTTTTTTAATTCTTCTAAAATTGATTGGGTCTCTTCAAGCAAAAAAGGAGCTTGTGCTCCGATCTGAGTTTCTAGTATCACATCCAAAGAATTTCCTGTCCCCGAAATTGAAATCACTCCGTCTATTTTTGTTTGTTGAGCACCGAGAATCGCGATTAAAGAACCTTCGGAATGTCCTGCGAAAATTATGTTTTTATATTTTTTACTCTTTCTGAAAAAATCAGCTACTTCAACCGCGTCATCTACAAAGTCATCAAATAACATTGCCATTCCTTCTTCTGTTTTTCCGGCTTTAAATAATCCGAAAAAACGTTTGTCATAACTGTAAACCGAAATTCCGTTTTCGGCTAATCCTTCGGCTAAATATTTAAGCGAATTGTTTTCTCCTTTGATCATCATAGAATTTCCGTTTCTGTCTGTAGGGCCAGAACCCGCAATTAGGATGACTAAATTAGTTTTTTTAGAAGTATTTGGAGTGTATAATGTCCCTTCTAAAAATTCATTCACCGGAACTTCTTCGGTCGTAAAAGTTTTTTCTTGAGCCGTTGTTCCGATAGAAAATAATACTAAAAGTGTCAATAATTTTTTCATGCTTGTGGTTTGATGTTTGAATACTAAAATCCTAATTCTTTAATTACTTTTTCTAATTCTTTGGGTTTTTGAGTTCCGATAAGTCGTTTTGTTCCATCTTTAAAAAGAATTTTCAGTCCCATATTTCCTTTTACGTTAAAAGCCTTGTTGCTCCCGAAACCTCGAATTCCCCAGCCTCCGTATTCCCGGATAGGACTATATTTTACTACTTCCATCTCTTGGATATCCGAAATCAAATATTCTTTTTCTTTAAGGTGAAACGGAAAGAATTTAAAATGAATTTTATTGGAAGTGATTTCGGTTTTTAGATTAAAACTTAAAAACAACAAGACTAAAAACAACATAAACCCACTTGATATAACAAGCCCCAAATCACTCATCGGTTTATCTCCAAAAGGTTCTCCTTTTATGATTTGGATATAAATTCCCGTAAAAAAGATAATTAAAATCAGAATATGAATAAGCCAAATCCACCATTGTGTGAATCGCTGTGTTTCTCGGAAAATAGGTTTTTGTTTCATTGCTTAAAAATTAAAAGTTCCGATTAAATATTTTGATAAAACCTCAGCCAAAATAAACAACATTATAAAAATTATTATATCTCTTGTTCGTTTGGTATTGGTCGCTGTTTTAAAACCTTTCCAGAGCAGCACAATCATCCAAACCAGAAATCCGATAGATACTACGGAAAAAATTAAAATCACAAATAAGTCTAGCATCTCAAACTGAGGGATGTTTTGCAAATTGTCCAGATCAATTCCATTTAACATACTTTGTGTGGCTCTTTCTAAATATCCTCCGATATTTCCTAAAGCGACCAAATACATCGGAATTCTACATATCATACTTACATTGAGCATGTCAATAGCTCTGGTTTTCGGATTTATTATTTTTCCGAAAGCAAAGAACAAAATAAACAATACCAACGTATTGATAATGTTGTCAATTAGGATAGTTTGAAATTGTACTTCACGGACAAGATGCATATCAACAATTCCGTCAAAACGGGCATTCATCAGATAACCTAAAAACGACCCTAAAAGTGTTGCTGAAATTCCGAAAATCAATAAGGTTTTCTCGGAATATTTTTCAAACGGATTAAAAAGAACTTTCCAATTCATAGTTATTTATTTTGGGAGGTTTTAATTTTTTCAATCATATCATCCAATTTATTGCGAACAGTGGGATAGCTGTTTCCCATTTTTTGAGCCATTTCTTTAAGACTTCCGCTTGATAAGAAAAATTCCAATACAAAATTTTGCTCTTCTTCGGTTAGGCTTAACAATACAGGGAGCGGAAAACTTCCGGAAACTTTTGTTGTACAATTGGAACAGGTCAGTTCCGAAACGGATAATTTTTCGGAACAACTCGGACACGATACAGGGAGTTTGGTATTCATAATTTTTTCATTGAATTTGAATATTACAAACCTAAAAATAAATATAATTAAAACAAAACTAAATATTATTTATTTTTAAATCTATTTTATGGAGCAAAAATATAGATATAGGCAACAAAAAAACTCCTGTAAAAGCAGGAGTTCTATTTAAACAATACTTTTTTTACTCAAAAACCACAGGCTTATCTGGTTTCGGAATTTTTACGATGTGGTAAGGTCTGCTAATAGCTGTATAACCCGAATCATATTCTCCATTTAAAATTGTTACTGTAATATTATTTTCATTTTCCATAATTTCAGAAATTTCTAACCAATGTCCCGTATGACCTCTTTCCTCATCAATCGAGACTACTATTTGAAATGTA
>CAZOQH010000102.1:0-6324 GCA_964581855.1 uncultured Flavobacterium sp. | reverse complement strand
AAGAAGATGACACCATCAACTTCCTAGATTTGACTGAATTTGCTCCAAACAAACCACTTACGTTAGAGTTTGTTCACAAAGACGGAAGCAAAGACATCATCATTGCTAACCATACGTATAACGATAGCCAAATCGAATGGTTCAAAGCCGGATCTGCATTAAACCTTATTGCAGCAGAAAGCAAAAAATAAGAATTCGATTTACTTGATATAAAAAACTCCGAACATTGTTCGGAGTTTTTTTGTGTTATACAAATTGGGTGAAGTATTTAATCTACAATTTAATTGTTTATAAAATTAAAGTTACTATTAATTCCCCTTCAAATACGGATTCCCTTCTCTATGGTGTTGTACCCAAATCAATTGGGTGGTATCGTAGCCAATTTTTTTGGCTTTTTCTAAATAGTTATTTTTTACGTCTTCAGGTATTTCTGTAGTTCGAGATAAAATCCACAAATAATCTAAATCTTTACCCGCTACAAGAGCATATTGGTAATTATCATCGAGAGCAATTACGTTATAACCCGAATAAAACGGTCCGAAAAAACTAACTTTTAAAGCAGCTATATCTTTTTTGCCTCTAAACTTGGCTTTTCCTTCTGCTTTTTCCCATTTTTCCTTTTTGTAATCGTAACCGCTGTTCAAAACTTTAATACTTCCGTCATCATTCAGGCTGTATTGCGCTGTTACGTTGTCCATATTTCGTTCGTGTTTGAAGTCAATACGAGCAATTTCGTACCACAAACCTTTGTATTTATTCACATCAAAATTACTTACAGGTTCTGCCTTTTCAGGAATTGAGACACACGAATTGAACCCAAATAATACTAAAGCCAAAAAAGCTAGAAGTCCGATATTTCTGATTTGTTTTTTCATAATTATTGTTTTTGAAATCGTTTAAAGAAATAAATTCCGAGTAAAAACTGTGTATATCCGTACACAGCATCTTCCACAGGAATCGTCAACATTCGTATGCCCAAAAAATTTTCCGGATTGTAATTCACTATCGGAGATTCTAATCCGGTTCCCGTTAGCACTCCGTTTACCGGAAAAAAGCCCAACATCAGTACAGTAAAGACAAACGAAGCCTTTCCTATCCATTCTACTTTAGCTATAAAGTGCAAATAAATCACCGTTAGTAAAGTAACAATAGCTGTAACCAAAGTGTAAATTTTGTCATTATGCAAAAGAGCCATCAAAGCACACACGATAACCGTAACAAAAACAATGCTATTATTTAATCCTTTTAACCATTTGAGTTCAAAAAACTTATCTAAACAAAAATACGTAAACACAGACGAAAACGGAATACATATAAAAAAGAGCCATTCCTCAAGAGGTAACCCAGCGATGTTTATCCCAAGCGTGTAATCTGTATTAAACCACCAAACACCTTTGGCAGTAAACCAAATATCCCAAATAACAAACGGAATTCCGACAATTACAGCCGCCTTGAAAAAAGCTCCGAATTGTTTATGGAATTGCAATCGCTTGTCAAACGAAGCTATAAAACAGATAATTACCGTAAAAAATAAAACTAAAGCGTAGGTATATGGCATCATTATTTAGCAGATTTAAAATACATTTTGAAATACTTAATCGGGACATACAAAAAACCAAAGCACTCCCCATCTTCTTTTCCTAAATGTTTGTGGTGTTGTTTGTGAGCTCTTCTGAGTGCCAAAAAATACGGATTCTTGGTCTTAGTAAATATTTTAATACGTTGGTGAATAAACAAATCGTGAACAAAAAAATAAGCCAAACCATAGAGCATTATCCCTAACCCAATAAAAAACAGATAATTAAATCCATCTAGCGAACCGAAATACATCAAAGCGATGGTTGGCAAAGCAAAAATCACAAAGAAGTAATCGTTTTTTTCCAACACTCCTTCAGTACTGTGGTCGTGGTGATCTTTGTGCAATACCCACAAAAATCCGTGCATTACATATTTATGAATGACCCACGTAGCACCTTCCATCAAAATAAAAACAGCTAATGTGATGAGTATATTCATAATTTGTTGTTGTTAAATAATTTTTCTAAAACCGTGTAGCGGTAATTAAAAATGTTTTCGAGTTTCTTTTTTACCATTACCCGATGGGCCAAAGTTCCTAAAATACCCAAAGGCAACTCGTAATCAACGGTATCTCGCATTAAAACGCCTTTATTATTAGGTATGAATTCGTGAAAGTGATTCCAATATTTATAAGGACCTTTTTGTTGAAAATCAGTAAAACTTTTGTTCCAATCTACTTGAGTGATTCGAGTTTGCCAGCTTAGCGGAATCCTCAGAATTGGCGAAACCGTATAATCAATGAGCATTCCTTCATAAATCTTATCAGAATCTGGCTGAGACAAAACCGTAAAGCCCATGTCTTTAGGAGTGATTTTAGATAGATTATTCGGATTTGAAAAGAAATTCCAAGCCGTGTCTAAATCACAAAATAATTGTTGCTCTCTAAATAATTGATACCTCATACATTAGTTTTTTAAAACCGATGCTATATGTTTTTGTAAAAGCACCGATGTAACCAAATGAAGATGTTTTTTGATATAGTCAGCATCTTCTTGAATATTGCTGTTATAGCCTAAAAATGACGGAGCATTTTTTTGCACAGACAGTCTGATAAATCGAATTTCGACATTTTCTGGCTCAAGCCCAATGGCAGCATCTATATTTTGTTTTCCTGATTTAAACGTTTTCAATTTCTTAAACGGACTGATTACGTGATTTGCCCAAACGGTTTCTAACACTCCTAAATAAGCCTGATGCAAAGCCGAATCATTTTTGCTTTCTGAAAGCTGTTTTAAAGTTTTCTGACACAATTCTTTATCCGATACAAATTGGTCGTAATTTTTACGTATTGACTCAAAATCAGTTGCATAAACTGAAGTTGTAGCCAAAAACAAAACAAAAACTAATTGTAAAAACTTCCTCAAAGCACCGCAATTTTATATCTCACATAACTTTTAACCGCTACAAAAGCTTTTTCAGGATTAGGCACTCTTACCCGATTATTTAAAATATCGTTGGAGGATTTTCGTTTTATTTTTCGGAACAAAGACAAGTAATATTTGTAAGCCAGATAAACACCAAACTTGGATGATGCAGGTAATTTTTTGATACCCATTAATGCTTCAGCGAATTCCTGTTCGATTTCTTGTTCGATTCGAACTTTGACATGGTTATCAAAAATATTCATGTCAATATTCGGAAAATAGGTTCTTCCCAACACTTGATAATCGTCTTTTAAATCCCTCAAAAAGTTCACTTTCTGAAAGGCCGAGCCCAACTTCATAGCATAAGGTTTTAACTGTTCATACTTATGTTTGTCTCCATCTGTAAAAACCTGTAAACACATAAGTCCGACCACTTCGGCCGAGCCAAAAATATACTCTTGGTACAAGTCGGAATTATAATCAATCTGCTGCAAATCCATTTCCATACTGTGCAAAAACTGCTCGATAAGTGTATAATCTATAGCATATTTATGTACCGTTTCTTGAAATGATTGCAAAATCGGATTGAGCGAAATTCTATCTTTCAAAGCACATTCTGTTTGTTCTCGCAATCTTTTCAGAAGCACTTCTTTGTCGTACCCATGAAAGCTATCTACGATTTCGTCAGCCAGCCTTACATATCCGTAAATCGCATAAATAGCAGGTCGAATGGCTGGTTTGAGTGCCAAAATTCCTAAGGAAAAACTGGTGCTGTATTTTTTAGTTGTAATTTCACTTACGGAGTAGGATAATTCGTCAAATAGTTTTTTCATAATCCTCAATTTTAGATTTTGTTTACTTCTTTTACAACAATTTTCCCTGAGATAATTGAAGGCGGTACTCCGGGTCCAGGCACTGTGAGTTGACCGGTATAAAACAAGTTTTTTACTTTTTTATTTCTGATTTTTGGTTTTAAAACCGCTGTTTGATTAAGTGTATTAGCTAGTCCGTAAGCATTTCCTCCAAAGGCATTATAATCTTGAACAAAATCGCTTACACAATAACTGCGCTTGTATTCTATTTTGGATTGCAAGTCGCTTACTCCGGTAATTTTTTCTATTCGCGTAAGCATTTCTGCTAAGTATTTTTCTCTTGTAATCTCTTCATCATTGATTCCGATGGCAAGCGGCATCAACAAGAATAGGTTTTCTTTGCCTTTGGGAGTTACCGAATCATCTGTTTTAGAAGGACAGCAACAGTAAAACAAAGGTTTATCAGGCCATTTTTTATTCGAATAAATGGTGTCGATATGTGCGTTGAAGTCATTCTCAAAAAACAGCGTATGATGTTTGAGATTCGGAATTTCTTCTTTAATTCCTAAATAAAAAATCAAGCAAGACGGAGCAAAAGTTCTGGTGTTCCAATACAATTCAGAATAATTTCGATATTGATTATCCAAAAGTGTTTCGGTATGATGGTAATCTGATGAAGCAATTACTGCGTCAAAAAAGTGCAGTTCTCCGTTTATACTCAGTGAACGTACTTGATTGTTTTCGACATTTATTTTTTCGACTGTTTGATTAAAATGAAATTTCACACCTTGATTTTCACCTATTTTCCACATCGCCTTTACCAATTCATAAAAACCTCCTTTGGGATAATGCGTACCCAAAGCATAGCCTCCATAATTCATTAAACTATATAAAGCAGGAATGCTTTTGGGCGATGCTCCCAAGAAAATTACCGGAAACTCCATCAACATCCGAAGTTTTTCATCTTTGAAATATTTCGCCACATAACTTCTGAAATCCGTAAGCAAATCGAGCTGAAAAGCACTTTTTGCGATTTTGGGTGAGATGAATTCGCTCCAACTATGACAGGGCTTGTTTACAAATTCTTGCATACCCACTTCATATTTAAATTTGGCAGCCTTTATAAATTTTTCCAGTTGTAAACCTGCTCCCGTTTCGATTGTTTCAAAAAGCTCTTTTAGCTGTTCATAACCTTTAGGAACGCTTAATTTCTCTTCCGAAAAGATTATTTCAAACTGTGGATTTAACGAAATGAGTTCAAAAAAATCAGCCGCTTTATAGCCAAAATCCGTAAAAAAGTTTTCTATAATATCAGGCATCCAATACCAACTTGGTCCCATATCAAAAACATAGCCTTCGTTGGTTGTAAACTGTCTGGCTCTTCCACCCGGACCATTGTGTTTTTCAAAGACATGAACTTCATATCCTGACTTTGCTCCATAGGCAGCAGCCGACAAACCTGAGAAACCCGAACCGATAATAGCTAACTTTTTTTTCATGTTCTTTTGTCTTTCAAAACCTCTTCTAACAAATTCTCTGGTTCAATATTTTTTTCGTAAATATCCAAATGAAAATGGTCCAGTTTAGTAAGCAATCTTATAAGCTCCAATTTTTCAGAATAACTCAAATCTCCCGTCACAATTTCAGTTGCTTTTCTGATTTTATGCATTTGATTCTCTAACGCTTCCAAACCTTTGTCACTGATTTTTATCAATTTACTTCGTTTATCCTCTTTTGATTCTGTTTGATTCACCCAACCTTGCGCAATAAGTCGGTTGATAATTTGCATACCGGCCGGCTTTTCGTGAACATTCTTTTTAATCAAATCCATTTTTGTCATTTCTCCGAACGCTTTTAAATTAATCAGATAAATAAAATCCTCTTGAGTAGAAAAGTCAGAGCCAAATATGGCCGATTTGGAATAGCTCTTCGCATATCGATTCATATGAACAATCAGCGTATTAATAACGCTTTCCGGACTTCTACCCTTATCTTTTCCTTCCCAATCAGGTTCCTCTTGCGTAGTAACATCTTTATAATTTAAAGCAATCCATTTCTTGAAATCTTCTACGGTATTATTTGAAATCGAACCACACTCTTTGTCAAACTGTGCTATCAAATCCAAAACATCTTTTATCAATTGATAATTCATATTTTAAAATAAAGGTATAAAACTAAACTTAATTAAGTATACAAATATACTAAAACAAGTTTATTAAAATACTTTTTTTTAGCTTTTTATTAACAAAATAAAATAAACGAACACTATAAAAAGCACAAAAACCCTTATATAACAGACTTGTAGAATAAAATTAGTAGGGAGGAAAATCTTCATATTCGAATCAACAGCAGACTAAAATCACTTCATATTTTATATTTATATACTATTTATTTAATAGTTATGAAGAGTAATTATCTAAAAAACTTCGAACATAATTCAGAGTTTTCTTGTGTTATACAAATTGGGTGAAGTATTTAATCTAAAATTTAATTGTTTATATAATTGAAGTGCATGAAATAATCGATAAAAAAACTCCTACCACAGCTACGATGTATATTATTTTACAAAT
>CAZOQH010000101.1:0-6364 GCA_964581855.1 uncultured Flavobacterium sp. | reverse complement strand
TATTCTCATTAAAACTTGCTATAGAAGTCAAACTTTGTTGATTGGAAGAACGCCATATATGAATATGGTCTGCTGCGGGGTCGTTCATTGGGGCCCCACCATTCTGAAACGTATCAATCTCGAGAACGATACCGTTTTGAATACCTAGCGCACCTATCGAGCTCCCTTCACCTGAAGCACTTTGCGCATTGATTCCTGCAGGGTCATTATGAAATACGGTGGCAATTCCATCGGCTCCTCCGTCGTTACTCCCAGAAGAGAGTCTTGCTTCAAAACTAATGGTGAAGTTTTCCGAAAAATCTACTGTTCCATAAGACCACATTTGTCCTCTTTGGTCATTGACTGCTTGGGTTAGTCGCACTTCGGTCGGAGACATTTTGGTAGCGTTATTTCTTAAATTGAAAAAGTCATCTATTTCTCCGCTCAATCCTTTTTCTACACAATCTGGAATACCGTCGTTGTCACTATCCAAATCCAAATTGTTTGAAACTCCATCTCCGTCATAATCCATATAGGCAGTAATCATAACAAGACCGTTACCTCCAGAACCTCCTGGTCTATCTGTTCCACTATTGGCACGTCCTCCACTTCCTCCGCCTCCAGGAATACTACCAGGAAGTCCTGCTGCACCTCCAGATGTATGCCCATTTGCACCAGTTCCTCCTCCTACAGAATTTGTTCCTCCAGTAGCTCCAGAGGCATTTCCGCCACCTCCGGCACCACCGCCACCACTAATATAGTCGCTTGACCACCATGAATTTGTAGTTCCATTTCCTCCATTTCCTCCGCTTCTTACTATTTCTCCCGTACAACCAGAAGCAAGACCTCCTAGTGCACCATTTTGATTATTATTTGCAACACTACTTCCTCCTGTTGCTAAAACTATAGGATTAGAAGGTGTATTACTAGTTTGGGGAGTTGCACTAAACCAAGAATTAAGTCCTGCAGCTGTATCTATGGCTCCTGCACCTACCCGATAATAATAAGTTTGCCCGGGAGTAACTGCGATCGTACTTGATGCATAAGCACCTCCACCACCTCCACCAGCACCTCCACTATTCGAAGTTCTAGTCCCTCCACGACCTCCGCCTCCCCAAGCTTCTACTTTTATAGCAACTACTCCAGCTGGAACCGTCCATGAATGGGTAGTTCCCGTAGTTGTATTAGTAGGTATTACCACTTGTCCATTAACTGAATTCAATCCAAGAACAAGGAGAAAAACAAAGAAGATTTTATTAACTACAGAAAAGTCAATGTATAAAAAATAATTATTAATCTTATTCATAGTAAGGTGTGTTTACTTATTGTTCTGCAAAAGTACATAAAAACAAATCAATTTAACATAAATTTATATTGTATTTGTTTATTCTAAATCATTCTTTACCTATTAATTAACCCGTTAGGTGAAATTAAAAATAAATTGATTTTTTCCGTCAGTTCGAGTGATTTTTCGTAGTGAAACGAAGAAAAATTGTATCGAGAACTAAATAAAAATACTTCTCGATACAAAATTCCCTTCACTTCGTTACAGAAATTTCACTCGAAGTGACGATTTGAAGTAATTTCACCCAACGGGTTATTCTAAATCATTCTTTACCTATTAATTAGTTAATTTATTTCTTGTACCTTTGATTTTTTACACTCATTAATCTAATGGAAAAAATTATTTCGTATCCTATCTCCGTCTTGTATTATTTTTGTTTTGGACTAACGCTTTGTATATTTCATCCTATACAATGGACTTGTCTAAACTTATTTGGATATCAAGCTCATAAAAAAAGTGTTGATTATTTAAATTTTTGTTTAGTGTGTTGTACTCGTATTCTAGGCACAACTTACACCATTAAAAATCGAGGACTCATTCCGAGAGGAGTTCCTATTATACTTGTTTCGAATCATCAAAGCATGTACGACATCCCTCCTATCATTTGGTTTTTAAGACGCATGCATCCTAAGTTTATCAGCAAAAAAGAATTAGGAAAAGGAATTCCAAGTGTTTCGTATAACCTTAAGCATGGCGGTTCGGTTCTGATTGACCGAAAAGACCCCAAACAATCCTTGCCAGAAATTAAAAAAATTGCAGAATATATCGAAAACCACAATCGTTCTGTTGTTATTTTTCCGGAAGGAACTCGCAGTAAAACCGGAGCGCCTAAAAAATTTTCTGAAACCGGATTAAAAATCTTGTATCAAAATGCACCTTCTGCCTATATCTTGCCTGTGACCATTAATAATTCATGGAAGTTAGTAAAATGGGGAATGTTTCCGATGGGGCTCGGAAATCGATTGACTTATACCCTTCACCCACCCTTAAAAGTGAGCGACTATTCATTTGAAGAAATTCTTGAAAAAACAGAAAAAGCCGTTGTTTCAGAAATTAAAATTTAAAAAAATCCACTAGCGAATCTACATCAAGACCACATTCTTTTTGAAGCTCATCAATTGATCCATGATCTACAAACTTGTCAGGGATTCCTAAGGTTTTTATAGGAACTTTATAATTGTTTTCGGATGCAAACTCTAAGATAGCAGAGCCAAATCCGCCTTTAATCGTTCCGTCTTCTATTGTGATTATTCTTTCGAAATTTTCAGAAATAAAATGGAGTGTTTCTTGGTCTAAAGGCTTGACAAAACCAAAGTGATAATGAGCATAATTTGCAGCATCACTATCCGAAATACAGGCAAGTTTTACTAAAGCTTTACTTACATTATGTCCAATAAATCCTGTAGAAAGGATTGCTGTTTTTTTTCCTTCTTTGAGATGTTTTGCTTTACCCATATCAATTTTCTCGAACGGTTTTTTCCAATCCACACACACTCCTCTTCCTCTTGGGTAGCGAATAGCAATTGGATTTGAAATTCCGAGTTGAACAGTATAGAGCATATTGCGCAATTCCATTTCGTCAAGCGGAGCGAAAATCGTCATATTCGGGATACATCTCAAATAGGCCAAATCAAAATTACCATGGTGAGTTGCTCCATCCTCTCCTACAAGTCCTGCTCGATCTAAGCAAAAAATTACCGGAAGGTTTTGCAAAGCCACATCGTGTATAATTTGATCGTAGGCTCGTTGCAAAAAGGTAGAGTAAATATTACAGTATACTGTCATTCCTTGCGTTGCCAATCCTGCCGAAAACGTAACGGCATGTTGCTCTGCAATTCCTACATCAAAAGCCCTCTCGGGTATTTCATTCATCATGAATTTTAAAGAACTTCCCGAAGGCATAGCAGGTGTAATTCCAATAATTTTTTCGTTTTCCCGAGCAAGCTCCAAAAGGGTAAGTCCGAAAACATCCTGAAATTTAGGAGGAAGTCCGCTCTGATTTTTATGATAAATCTCTCCTGTTTCTCTGTCAAATTTTCCCGGAGCATGATAAATCACTTGATTTTCTTCTGCTTTTTGAAGTCCCTTACCTTTGGTTGTAATAATATGCAGAAGTTTAACTCCTTTTATATTTTTTAATCGTTCTAATTCTTCAACAAGAGTTGGCAAATCATGTCCGTTAATCGGGCCAGAGTAATCAATGTTTAATGAAGTAAAAATATTGTTTTTATTTTTTTCAGGATTTTGTTTAATCGAGGTTAAATAATGCTTGAACGCTCCAACACTCGGATCGATTCCGATAGCATTGTCGTTCAGAATTATAAGCAAATTAGCATCCGTAACTCCCGAATGATTCAATCCTTCGAAAGCCATTCCAGACACTATCGAAGCATCTCCGACAACAGCAATGTGATTTTTATGGATTTCGCCTTTTAATTTTGAGGCAATCGCCATCCCCAGAGCAGCGGAAATAGCTGTAGAAGAATGTCCGGTTCCGAATGCATCATATTTACTTTCGCTTCGTTTCGGAAACCCTGAAATTCCGTTTTTCTGACGATTGGTATGAAAATTATCTTTTCTTTGGGTTAAAATTTTGTGTCCATAAGCCTGATGCCCT
Source organism: uncultured Flavobacterium sp. (assembly GCA_964581855.1). Classification (GTDB taxonomy): domain Bacteria; phylum Bacteroidota; class Bacteroidia; order Flavobacteriales; family Flavobacteriaceae; genus Flavobacterium. Next base: position 2,423 of record CAZOQH010000101.1, on the reverse strand, counting down.
ACATCCCACACCAATAAATCTTCAGGAGTATTAAACACATAATGTAAAGCAATAGTTAATTCGACCACTCCAAGACTTGCTCCAAGATGTCCTTCTTTGGCTGAGACAACATCAATGATAAAGTCACGCAATTCTTGAGCTAATTCAGGTAGTTCTGAAACTGTTAACTTTTTCAGATCTTCGGGAGTATTAATCTTATCGAGGAGATAGTTCATTATTTTTTACAAAAAAAAGTACAGGGCAAATTTACGATGGATTAGCCACAGAATCATAGTTTTTATGAATTAAAGTTTCAAAAATAGAGGTTTGTATCTGAATGTAAAAAAATAACGCCTTCTGAAATGTTCCGTTTTGTATAATCCAACAGCAATTTTCAAAATATTATGCGCGCATAGCTTTGATATTTCTTTGAAAAACATTAACTTCGTAACCGATTTTCAACTATAGTGTATAATTTAATCATAAATCAATGAAAATATTAGTTTGTATCAGTCATGTTCCGGACACTACTTCGAAAATTAATTTCGTAAACGGAGATGCTGAATTTGACAAAAACGGAGTTCAATTTGTTATCAATCCGAATGATGAATTCGGGCTTACAAGAGCTATTTGGTTCAAAGAAAAACAAGGAGCTACCGTAACGGTTGTAAACGTAGGAGAAGCAGAAACAGAAGCGACAATTCGTAAAGCTTTGGCTATCGGAGCGGACGAAGCAATTCGTGTAAATGCTAATCCGACTGACGGATTTTTTGTAGCAAAACAAATTGCTGAAGTAGTTAAAAATGGAGGATATGATTTAGTAATTGCCGGAAAAGAATCACTGGATGACAATGGAGGAATGGTACCGGGAATGATAGCCGGATTACTCGGAATGAACTTTGTAAATTCTGTAATAGGAATCGAAGTTGAAGGTTCTACCGCTAAAGTTGTCAGAGAAATAGATGGAGGAAAAGAAACACTATCGGCTTCTTTACCGGTTGTAGTAGCAGGACAAAAAGGAATTGTTGAAGAAAAAGATTTAAGAATTCCGAACATGAGAGGAATCATGGCTGCTCGAACCAAACAAATTACTGTTGTTGAGCCTGTGGGAGTATCACAAAATACCAAAACGGTTAAGTTTGAAAAACCTGCGCCTAAATCAGCTGTTAAATTAGTTAGCCCTGATAATCTTGACGAATTAATCAATTTGTTACACAACGAGGCTAAAGTAATCTAGTTTCAGGTTTACAACTAAATTAAAATTCTTAATCCTAAATTAAAAAATTATGTCAATTCTTATATATGCTGAATCAGCAGAAGGAAAATTAAAAAAAGTAGCATTCGAGCTCGCTTCTTATGCTAAAAAAGTAGCAGACCAAATAGGCACTACTGTTACTGCACTTACTATAAATGCAGATGATGTTTCTGCCTTAGGAACTTACGGAGTTAATAAAGTTCTGAAAGTAAATGATGACAAACTAAAGTCGTTTAGTGCAAAAGGATATGCCGACGCTATTAAGCAAGCTGCTCAAAAAGAAGAATCTAAAATTGTTTTGGTAGCTTCAACCACTGATAGTTTATATTTAGCTCCACTTTTGGCAATCGGGCTTGAAGCAGGATATGCTTCGAATGTGGTAGCACTTCCGGAAAGCACTTCGCCTTTTGTAGTGAAAAGAAACGCGTATTCCACAAAAGCATTTAGCTATACCGAAATCACAACAGATGTAAAACTTTTGGCTATTGCCAAAAACTCTTTTGGATTGGTAGAAAATGCCGTAAGCATGTCAGAAGAAAGTTTTGCTCCACAACTAAGCGATGCTGATTTTTCGATAAAAGTAGAATCTGTTGAAAAAGTAACCGGAAAAGTAACTATAGCAGATGCAGAGGTTGTAGTTTCGGGAGGACGTGGATTAAAAGGTCCTGAAAACTGGCATCTTGTAGAGAATTTAGCAGAAGTTCTTGGAGCGGCTACAGCCTGTTCTAAACCTGTTTCGGATTTGGGTTGGAGACCTCACTCAGAACACGTAGGACAAACCGGAAAACCTGTGGCCTCAAACCTATATATCGCAATCGGTATTTCGGGAGCTATACAACATATCGCAGGAGTTAACGCTTCTAAAGTAAAAGTGGCTATAAACACAGATCCTGAAGCTCCTTTCTTTAAAGTTGCCGATTACGGAGTTGTAGGTGATGCCTTTGATGTAGTTCCGAAACTAATCGAAAAACTAAAAGCTTTTAAGGCTCAAAACTCTTAAATAGCAAACCCTTATAAACAAAAAGCTGTCAGTTTTGACAGCTTTTTTTATAACTCAACTTTTCCAAAGTTCGAACCTTTGGAAAAGTTTAAATCTCTTATTCCTTAATTAAATTTGAAACCTCCAAAGCCCTTTTAACCGTCTTGATATTCTCAAACGAAAGCAGCAAACGAAGTCCGTTTCGGGTTT
>CAZOQH010000100.1:3378-6530 GCA_964581855.1 uncultured Flavobacterium sp. | reverse complement strand
GCTGTACTTTATGTAGGAGCTGCTTCGGAGGTTGAAATGAAAGAGAAAAAAGACCGTGTAGATGATGCGCTTCACGCAACTCGTGCTGCTGTTGAAGAAGGAATCGTAGCAGGAGGAGGAGTAGCATTACTCAGAGCAAAAGCAGTTTTGGCTGATTTGAAAGCAGAAAATGCAGACGAAAAAACAGGTATTCAAATTGTAGCTCGTGCTGTAGAATCACCACTTCGCACTATAGTAGAAAATGCAGGACTTGAAGGATCTGTAGTAGTAGCAAAAGTAGCCGAAGGAAAAGGAGATTTCGGATATAACGCCAAAACAGACGAATATGTAGAGATGTTCAAAGCCGGAGTAATTGACCCGAAAAAAGTTACTCGTGTAGCACTTGAAAATGCTGCTTCGGTAGCAGGAATGATTCTTACGACCGAATGTGCGCTTGTGGACATCAAAGAAGAAAATCCAGCTGGCGGAATGCCAATGGGAGGCGGAATGCCAGGAATGATGTAAAATAGTTTTTTTCATAACTCCAAAAAGTCGGATTCAGCAAATGAATCCGACTTTTTATTTTTAGTAAATAATATAATAATCAAAAAAATCGTAGATTTGCAATCTTAAAATTAGGAAGATGTTAGACAGATTACAATATGTAAAACAAAGATTTGACGAGGTTTCGGATTTGATTATTCAACCCGATGTAATTGCAGATCAGAAACGTTACGTACAATTAAACAAAGAATATAAAGACTTGAAAGCTCTTGTCGAAAAAAGAGAGGAGTATATTCGTTTGAATGATAATATTCAGGAAGCTAACGAAATAATTTCAGACGGTTCTGATAAAGAAATGGTCGAAATGGCACAACTTCAGTTAGAGGAAGCAAAAGAAAGACTACCTCAATTAGAGGAAGAAATCAAGTTTATGTTGATTCCTAAAGATCCTGAAGATGCTAAAAACGTAATGGTTGAAATTCGTGCAGGAACCGGAGGAGACGAGGCTAGTATTTTTGCTGGAGACTTGTATAGAATGTACACGAAATATTGTGAGGGTAGAGGTTGGAGAACTTCGGTTGTGGATCTGAACGAAGGAACCTCGGGAGGATTCAAAGAAATTATTTTTGAAGTTACCGGAGAAGACGTTTATGGAACTTTAAAATATGAAGCGGGAGTGCATCGCGTACAACGTGTGCCTCAGACCGAAACTCAGGGGCGTGTACATACATCAGCTGCAACTGTTATGGTGCTTCCGGAAGCAGAAGAATTTGATGTACATATTGATATGAATGATGTTCGTATTGATTTGTTTTGTTCTTCAGGTCCTGGAGGACAATCGGTGAATACCACAAAATCAGCGGTTCGTATGACACACATTCCTACCGGATTGGTAGCTCAATGTCAGGACGAAAAATCTCAACATAAAAACAAAGATAAAGCCTTAGCGGTTTTGCGTTCGCGCCTTTACGAAATGGAATTAGCCAAAAAGCAAGAAGAAGATGCTAAAAAACGCAATTCACAAGTAAGCAGTGGAGACCGTTCGGCTAAGATTCGTACCTATAATTACCCTCAAGGACGTGTAACTGACCACCGAATCGGACTTACACTTTATGATTTGGATGGTGTAATGAACGGAAATATCGATAAGATTATTGATGAGTTACAACTTGTAGCTAATACCGAAAAACTAAAAGAAAGCGAAGTGTTTTAAATAAAATATTTTTCTAGGATTAAAAAATCCGCTTCAGTAATGAAGCGGATTTTTATTTTATTTTACTGAATTGACCAGTCGGATAAATTCTGCTTTATAGCCATCAGCATCGTTGTGGAGTCCGTCTTTGGCAAGTTTAATGATTTCCTTGCTTTCCTTGTTTGGAATGAGCTGGGAGTCTCTAAGCTTCAGTCCAAACCAAGCTACAGCACTTGCGAATTTAAAGTCTTTAGAAGCATTTTGAAGTGCAGTTTTCTGATTCGGAACGGTATGAATCATTTCGATACTTTTATCTCCGTCGGGCTTTTTATAACGGAATTTGATTGTTGCTAGTTCGTTTTGGTACCTTCCTGCCACAGTATTAGTTGAAGTGTATTTCAGATCATTTTCATAGTTATAAAATTCACTTTTTACACCATTCGGAATTATTTCATATAAAGCCGTTACGGTATGTCCGCTTCCGAGTTCTCCTGCATCGATAGCATCATTAGTAAAATCTTCGTTGCGTAATTTCCGCATTTCGTAACCAATCAAACGATAGGCCTGGACATGAGTTGGGTTAAATTCAATCTGAATTTTTACGTCTTTGGCAATGGCATACATACTTCCTTTGAATTCTTTCCCTAAAAAGCGATTTGCCTCTTGAATATTATCGATATAAGCGTAATTTCCGTTTCCTTTTTTGGATAACGTAATCATTTTACTGTCTTTGTAATTTCCCATTCCGAATCCGAGACAGGTCAAAAACACTCCGCTTTTCCGTTTTTCTTCGATAAGTTGTTGCATTTCTGAATCAGACGATTTTCCGATGTTGAAATCTCCGTCTGTAGCCAGAATAATTCGGTTGTTGCCACCTTTTACAAAATGCTTCTCGGCCATTTCGTAAGCCAATTCTAAACCAGCTCCTCCCGAAGTTCCTCCACTTGCAGTCATAGTATCAATTACCTCGATAATTTTTTTCTTCTCTTTTGCTTTAGTAGGTTCGAGCAGTACACCTACATTGTTAGCGTAATACACAATCGAAACCCTGTCCTCATCTCGCAATTCGTCTAACAAAACCTTCATCGAAGATTTTAAAAGTGGAAGTTTGTTGGTGTCGCTCATCGAACCCGAAACATCAACCAAAAACACAAAGTTTGATTTAGGTAGTTTGTCGGTCGGAATTTCTTTCCCTTGTAAACCTATTTTCAGTAGTTTGTGATTCGGATTCCAAGGAGCATCACTGTATTCAGTATGTATCGAAAATGGATGCTCTCCGGTTGGTTTTGGATAATCGTAGTTAAAGAAATTTACCATTTCTTCGATTCGAACTGCATCTTTCGGAACAGTTTGTCCGTTATTGATAAAACGTCTTATATTCGTGTAAGAAGCATTGTCTACATCAATCGAAAAAGTAGAAACCGGATTGGATTGAGCACTTTCGAATTGATTTTCGGTAAAGTTTTCGTAGGATTCG